>JAEUNY010000179.1 GCA_016791005.1 Zoogloeaceae bacterium | reverse complement strand
CGCCAGAAGATCCAGGATTTTGGGGAGTCCATCAAGCCGGGCGGCCTGGGCAGCCTGCAGTTGCAGCTCTTCGAAGCCTGCGCCGAAGCGGAGCTGTGGGAGCCCACCTTCATCATCGACTACCCCGTCGAGGTGAGCCCGCTGGCCCGTGCTTCCGACAGCAACGCGGAGATCACCGAGCGTTTTGAGCTCTTCATCGTCGGTCGGGAGATTGCCAACGGCTTCTCCGAGTTGAACGATCCGGAGGACCAAGCCGCCCGCTTCCTCGCCCAGGTGGCAGCCAAGGAAGCCGGAGACGAAGAGGCAATGTTCTACGATGCCGACTATATTCGCGCCCTCGAATACGGTCTGCCCCCCACCGGCGGCTGCGGCATCGGCATTGACCGGCTCGTAATGCTGCTTACTGACAGCCCCGCCATTCGGGACGTGATCCTCTTCCCGCAGATGCGGCCAGAGTGAGCCCCCGTCAGTCTCAACTCCAGGAGGGCGCCCCGCGGCGCCCTTTTGCTTGAGCGCGATGTTTCACCCGATCCAACCCGCCCGCCTGGAGCGCAACGCCGAAGGCATCCCTTTCTCCAGCGCCTTCGGGGACGTCTACCACTCCGCTGCGGGCGCCCTTGGCCAGGCCCGCCACGTCTTCCTCGCTGGCAATGACCTGCCCCGCCGCTGGCAGGGCCGCGATCGTTTCGTCGTCCTTGAAACCGGCTTCGGGCTGGGTTTGAATTTTCTCGCCACCTGGCAGGCCTGGCAGGCGGACCCGGCGCGCTGCGACCGTCTCCATTTCGTCTCCTGCGAAAAGCATCCATTCACGGTCCACGACCTCGCAGCCCTCCACGCCGCCTGGCCCGAACTCGCTCCGCGGGCTGAGGCCTTGCGGGCCCACTGGCCGCCCCTGGTGCCGGGCTTCCATCGCCTCCACCTGGCCGAGGGGCGGGTCACCCTCACCCTCCTCTTCGGCGATGCCAAAGACACCCTTGCAGAACTGGACGCACGGGTGGATGCCTTCTTCCTGGATGGCTTTTCCCCTGCCTGCAATCCCGAACTGTGGTCGCCGCGGATCTTCCATCGCCTGGCCCGCCTCGCGGCCCCGGGGGCGACCCTGGCAACCTGGTCGGTGGCGGGCGACATGCGGGCGAGCCTCGCCCACGCGGGCTTTGCGGTCGAAAAGACGGAAGGCTACGCCGGCAAACGCCAGATGCTGCGCGGCCAGATTCAGCGTGCAAGCGTTGCCGCGGAGTTGGCCGGTCCGGGCCGGGCGATCGTCCTCGGGGCGGGGCTTGCCGGCACCGCCCTCGCCCATCGCCTGACCGAGCGCGGCTGGCAGGTCGATCTGGTGGATGCGGGCAGCGGCCCCGGCAAGGGCGCCTCGGGCAATCTCACCGGCGTCCTGCGGCCCCTACCGAGCCTGGACGACAACCGCATTGCCCGGCTAACCCGGGCCGGGACGATCTTTGGCATTCATCACCTCCGCCGCCTCGCGGAGGCCGGTCATCCCGCCCGATGGGATGCCTGCGGCGTCCTCCACCTCGCCCGGGACGCCGTCCAGGAAACCAAGCAGCAACGGGTGGTCGACGCCCTGCAGGCGCCACCGGATTTCCTCCGTTTCGTGGATCGGGAAGAGGCATCACGCATTGCGGGATGGCCCCTGGCCATCGGAGGTTGGTGGTTTCCTCATGCGGGTTGGGTGGCGCCACGCAGCCTGTGCGCGGCGAATCTCGCCGCCGGCGGCGACCGGCTGACCTGCCGCTTTGGCGAGTCCGTGGCCCGCATCGAAAGAACGGCGGATCTGTGGCGATTGATCGACCCGGCCGGGGCCGAAATCTTCTCCGCCCCGGTCCTCATCCTCGCCAGTGGGACCGGCATCACAGCCTTTCCTGAAGCGGCCGCCCTGCCGGTGGTCAGCGCCCGGGGCCAGGTCAGCCATCTGCGGGCCGCAGCCGGCAGCCCCCCCGGGGTCGTGGTGTGCCGCCAGGGCTATGTGACGCCGGCCATCGATGGATGGCGCTGCGCCGGCGCAACCTTTCAGGTCGGGGATCTCGACCCCACCCTGCGGGACTCGGACCATGCAGAGAACCTGGCCAAGCTTGCGGTCATGCTCCCGGGTCATGCGGACACCTCCCCGTCGCCCCCCCTCGGCCGCGTAGGATTCCGGCCCGCCTCGCCGGACCGCCTGCCGATGGTCGGCGCGGTGCCCATGGCGCCGCAGCCGGACGCTTCGGCCCAACTGGGCGCGCTTCCGCGCCAGCCCGGCCTCTACACGGTCTCAGGCTTTGGTGCCCGGGGTCTGGTCTGGTCGTCGTTGATGGGTGAGTGGCTCGCAAGCCATTTGTGTGGCGACCCGCTGCCCTTCGAACACACGCTCTCAGCCGCCATTGATCCCGCCCGTTTTCTTCTCCGGCCCGCCCGGCCATCCATCGGCGAAGAATGACCGGTCTCGGGCATCCAAAATCTTCGAAAGCCAGCCTGACCCTTGATGTAATCCTATGTTTCCATGGCGTTTCCTGCGTCGATCTCGCCCTAGACTAGGGCTGTTGCGATGTTCAGGAATTCACCATGCCCCCGATTCCAAAACCCAGTCTGCACCCCGTGCTGTGGGTCGCGGCGATTGCCTTGACCGTCTTCAGCCTCGCCGGGCTGGCCCAATTGACTGGCCTGCTCGGCAAGCCGGCGGACCGCGAAAATCTCGCCCACGCCACCCCAGTGGACACGTCTCCACAAGCCGGCCAAGAACCTGCATCGACCGTACATCCTTCCGATGGGGAAGCGGTCTTTTACGATCCCCGCGCGAACCCGGTCGAAGCCCGCCCCCGGGCCGAGGCCACGCCGAGCCGGTCCGCCGCCAGTTCCCGTACGGACCTGCCGCCGGCCGATGCTGGCCATGCGGTGCTAGTCAGCGACTGCGCCCATTGCGGCGTGGTGGAGTCGGTTCGCCAGATCCAGGCCAACGGAGAAGGCACGGGCCTCGGCGCGATCGCCGGGGGTGTCGTGGGTGGCGTGCTGGGCAATCAGGTTGGCAAAGGCTCGGGCAACGCCATCGCCACAATCGCCGGAGCCGTGGCGGGTGGCTATGCCGGCCACCAGGTCGAGAAGCGAGTCCGCACTTCGACGCAGTACGAGGTGGTCGTACGCATGGACGATGGCCAGCGCCGCGTCCTCACTCGCAAGGCGGCGCCGAGCTGGCGCCAGGGTGACCGGGTCGCGATCAGCCCGAATGGAGAGCTCGCCACCGCGCCGCCACATTCCGCCGCCCGGGGCAGCTTCTGAAGCAGCCTCTTTCCGGCTCCGAAACCACAGGGCCGCCCTCGGTACGGCCCCGATTCATCGGCGCATGGAGCCGGACGTCAAACGTAGCGCGCCAACCTTTCCAGGACCCGCTCCCGCCCCAGGACTTCCAATACGGCGTCGATGGACGGCGTCTGCGGGGTCCCGAGCAGGGCCACCCGCAGGGGAATGGCCACCTGGGGCATCTTCAGGCCCTGTTCCGCCATGGTGTCCTTGATCGCCTGATTCAGGGCAGGCTTTTCCCAGGCCACGGTGGCCAAGCGGGCCTTAAGGCTCGCCAGAGCTGATTTGGCCGTTTCGGTCAGATGCTGGGCAATCAATTCCGGCGCCGGATGCAAGGGCCGTAAATACCCTTCTGACTCATCCGCCAACTGGTTGAGGTTCTGCACCCGCTCGCGATAGAGGGTCACCACGGCCTCCAGGGGTGGCCCGGTCTCCGGATCAACGCCTCGGCGGGCAAGCCGGTTGGCCACCTCGCCGGCCAGTCGCGCGGGCTCCGCCTGCTTGATGTAATGCGCGTTGAGCCAGTTGAGCTTTTCAGTGTTGAACTGGGCCGCCGAGGGGGTGATGTGGTCGAGGTCGAACCACGCCACCAGTTGGTCCCGCGAAAAGATTTCATCGTCCCCGTGGCTCCAGCCCAAACGGGCCAGATAGTTGATGACGGCCTCGGGCAGATAGCCATCCTCGGCATACTGCATGACACTGACCGCGCCATGACGCTTGGAAAGCTTCTGCCCATCGTCCCCCAGGATCATCGAAAGGTGAGCGTAGCGCGGCACTTCAGCCCCGAGGGCACGCAGGATGTTGATCTGCCGCGGGGTGTTATTCACATGGTCGTCTCCCCGCACCACGTGGGTGATGCCCATGTCCCAATCATCCACCACCACACAGAAATTGTAGGTGGGCGTGCCGTCGGCCCGGGCGATGATCAGGTCGTCCAGTTCCGCATTGGCAAACTCGATACGCCCCTTCACCTCGTCGTCCCAGCCCACCACGCCGTCGGCTGGGTTCCTGAAGCGAACCACAGGCTGCCCCCCGGCCGGCTGATCCGGCAGAACCTTGCCCGGCTCAGGTCGCCAGCGTCCATCGTAACGAGGCTTTTCACCCCGAGCACGCTGGGCCTCCCGCAGGGCCTCGAGTTCCTCCGGCGCCATGTAGCAGTGATAGGCCGTCCCGGCCGCTAGCATCTCGCGGATTACCGCCTTGTAGCGGTCCATCCGCTGCATCTGGTAGAACGGCCCTTCGTCCCATTCAAGCTCAAGCCAGCGCATGCCATCCAGGATGGCCTGCACCGCCTCCGGCGTGGAGCGGGCGACATCGGTATCCTCGATCCGCAATATGAACCGGCCGCCATGCCGGCGGGCAAAAGCCCAGGAAAACAACGCGGTTCGGGCGCCACCGATATGCAGAAATCCGGTGGGACTGGGGGCGAATCGGGTGCGAATGCTGGATGCCATGAAAAACGTAAGGAAACGATCGAAAGGCAGGATTTTACGCGAAGACGCCGCCACCTTGACGACGCCCGCTCTCCACCCTAAAATCTCGCCTCTTCCCGGTTGGGGCGGTTAGCTCAGCGGTAGAGCACTGCCTTCACACGGCAGGGGTCGCAGGTTCGAACCCTGCACCGCCCACCACAAGACCCTGTTTCCGGGCCAGTTGTTTGTGGCCCACCCGACCGAAGAAACAATGCGAGAGCGACGCGGAAATCATTGATTGATCCGGACGTAGGTCATCGTGTAAAGCTGGACAGCACAGCTCTGAAGCCCGCCCCCGGCAGAATCCAAAAAGCCCCGCCTCAGCGGGGCTTTTGCTTGGTGGTGATGCGAGGCATAACGCAGGTCGATCAGACCGATTGAGGCACCCCCTGGGGGCTCGCGAACGCCTAACATTCAGGCATCGGGAGGTCAGGTGGGCCGGCGCCAGCTCATTTTGCGCCCCACGGGAAACAGATGAATCCCTTCGCCCGAACGACCTGTCGGTTTAACTATTGAGGGAAACGAGGAGATCCTTCAATTCTTCCCGGACCTCGTGAAGAACCCCCCGGAGCCGGGTGGCTTCTTCCTCTTCCTCCTGGGCGTGGATGGCCTGACCTTCCAATTGATGGCGGGCACCGGAAATCGTGAAGCCCTGGCCGTAGAGCAGTTCGCGGATGCGCCTCACGAGGACCACTTCGTGGTGCTGGTAGTAACGACGATTACCGCGCCGCTTGGTCGGTCGCAATTGGGTGAACTCTTGTTCCCAATAGCGAAGAACGTGGGGCTTGACGCCGCACAAATCGCTGACCTCACCGATCGTGAAATAGCGCTTTGCGGGAATCGGCGGCAGTGGCTCGAGCGGAGCCTCAGGCGGGTTGTTCTGCATCGCTCAACTGCTCGACCGCAGCTTTGAGTTTTTGGCTGGCATGAAAGGTGACGACACGGCGGGCGGTGATCGGGATTTCCTCGCCGGTCTTCGGGTTACGCCCTGGCCGCTGGGGCTTGTCGCGGAGCTGGAAATTCCCAAACCCGGAGAGCTTCACCGATTCGCCCCGCTCAAGGGCAAGGCGGATTTCCTCGAAGAAGCCTTCCACCATGTCCTTCGCTTCCCGCTTGTTGAGTCCGACGCGCTCAAACAGCAACTCCGCCAACTCCGCCTTGGTCAAGGTCATCATTGTTGTTTCACTATCCCCGCAGCTTTGCACCGTACGCCTCCGCAGCATGCTTGATGATTACGCCGACGGCTTCCTCGACCTCATTCTCCTCAAGCGTCCGCTGAGTATCTTGCAACAACACCCTGAAAGCAAGGCTCTTTTTTCCAGAATCGATGCCCTTGCCGTGGTATTCGTCGAAGAGGGACACCCCCCTGACAATCGCCGGCGCGACCGCCCTCAAAGCCGCCAGGAGCGCTCCCGCCGGGATACCGGAATCCAGGATGAAGGCCAGATCACGCTCCACCGCAGGTAGGCGGGACACCATTTCGTAGCGTGGTTGGCGGGCCCGCAGCACGGCATCGAAATCAAGCTCGGCAACGATGGGCGGCGCGCTGAGACCATAGCGCTGAACCCACAATGGATGAAGTTCACCCAGGATTCCGATCGGTTGCCCGTCCAGATCCACCCGGGCGGCGCGCCCCGGGTGGAGGGCGGGATGAGCGAGCCGGGAAAATTCAAGTTCGAGGGGAAGGAATAGAGCCTCTAGGTCGCCCTTCACATCAAAAAAATCCGCCGACCGCGTGGGTGCCCCCCATTGCTCGGGGAGCGCCGGACCCGCCGCAAGCAATCCCAGTTTGAGAGGTTGGTGGTAACCGGGAACGACCCCATGGCCAGCCTCTTCGCGCATGAAGCATCGCCCGATCTCAAAAACGCGAATACGGTCGGCCTGGCGTTTCTGGTTCGTCAGCAAGGTGGCCACCAGCCCACCGATCAGACTGCTGCGCATCACGCTCATCTGACTAGCGATCGGGTTTGCCAAGCGGATTGGCGCCGCATTTCCGCAGAAATCCCGCTCCCAGCCGTCTTCGACGAAGGCGTAATTCACCACTTCCTGGTAATCCCGCTCCGCCAACAGGCGACGGACGGCCCAAGGGCTGCGACCAGACTCCGTCTGGGGCAGCATCGCCAGCAATCCTCGGGGCTCAGGCGCCGGCATATTTTCGTAACCATGCAAACGCGCCACCTCCTCTACCAAATCTTCCTCGATCTCGATATCGAAGCGATAGGAAGGCCCCTGGACCCGGTATTCGGATCCGGCCGGCTCCACACTGAGATGCACTCGCCGCAACAAATCGACGATAGCGGCGTCGGGCAATTCGATGCCGAGCAGGCGCCTCACCCGATCGGGCCGCAGGGGGACGGATGGGCGGGACGGTAGGTTCTCTACGGAGACGGCTTCCACAATCGGGCCCGCCTCGCCGCCGCAGATATCCAGAATGAGGCGAGTCGCGCGCTCCATCGCTTGCACCGGGAGTGCGAAATCGACTCCTCGTTCGAAGCGATGGGAAGCATCGGACGAGAAACCATATCGACGGGCCCGACCCGACACTGCCTCAGGGGCAAAGAAGGCGCTCTCCAGGAATATTTCGTTGGAATCGAGGGTCACCCCGCTCTGCTCGCCCCCCATGATGCCCGCCAGAGCCAAGGCCTTCGCGTCGTCGGCAATGAGTAAGGTATCGGCGTCAGGGGTAATCACCTGGCCATTCAACAACTCCACTTCATCCCCTGGGACGGGAAAACGGACGTGGATCGCGCCTGCCAAACGAGTGTTGTCAAAGGCATGGAGCGGCTGCCCAAGCTCCAGCATGACGTAATTGGTGACGTCCACAAGGGCGCTGATCGAACGGATTCCGGATCGCGCGAGCCGTTCCCGCATCCACGAGGGCGTCGCCGCCCGCGCATCGACCCCTGCAATCACCCGCCCGCAATACCGCGGACAAGCCGCTGGCGCGTCGAGGACGACGGCCCGCTGCCGCTCGATCGTCGGGGCTACGGCGTCGACAGCCGGAAGGGTCATCGCCGCCCCGGTGATCGCCGCCACCTCCCTGGCGATACCGACCACGCTGAGGCAGTCCGCCCGGTTCGGCGTGAGCTTGATGGTGAAGAGAGTATCGTCGAGCCCCAAGAGGTCCCGCACATTGGCACCCGGGGCCGATTCCGGCGCCAGAACCAGAAGCCCGTCCTGATCGGCAGAAACGCCGAGTTCCTTGGCCGAACACAGCATGCCGAATGATTCGACCCCCCGAAGCTTTGCCGCCTTGATCTCGAACCCCGGCAGGGCCGCGCCCACCAGTGCGCAGGGAACTTTCAAGCCCGCCGCCGCATTCGGCGCGCCGCAGACGATCTGCAGGGGCGCGGCCTCGCCCACGTCCACCCGACAGACGCGAAGCTTGTCGGCATTGGGATGGGGCTCCGTCGCCAAGATATGGCCGACCACAACCTTTTCGAAAGGCGGCGCCGCAGGGTGCTGCTCCTCCACTTCCAGGCCAGCCATGGTCAAAAGGTGGCCAAGGCCGTCACTGTCCAACTCCGGACTCACCAGGGTTCGAAGCCAATTTTCTGAGAATTGCATGGTGTTACCTGAATTGGGCTAGAAAACGGACATCGCCTTCGAAAAACAGGCGAAGGTCATTGACGCCGTAGCGCAGCATGGTGAGGCGATCTGGCCCCATCCCGAAGGCAAAGCCCGTGTAGCGCTCGGGATCGATTCCACCGTGGCGTAGCACGTTCGGATGGACCATTCCGCAGCCAGCAATCTCCAGCCAGCGCCCCTCCAATTCTCCATGCATGAACGCGACGTCGATCTCCGCGCTCGGTTCGGTGAACGGGAAGAACGAGGGGCGGAAGCGCACCTTCAGGTCGTCGCTTTCAAAAAAGCGGCGCAGAAAGTCGATGATCACGCCCTTCAAATCGGCAAAGCTGACGTTCTGCCCGACCCATAGCCCTTCGACCTGATGGAACATTGGAGAATGGGTTGCATCGGAATCCACGCGATACACGCGGCCTGGAATCACCACCCGGATTTCCGGCATGACAGACAGATGCCAGAATTGGGCGACATGGGCCTGCATGGTACGGATCTGTACCGGGCTGGTATGGGTGCGAAGCAGCACGGCGTCGCTCCCCTCCAGATAAAAGGTGTCATGCATCGACCGCGCAGGATGGTTCTCCGGCGTATTGAGCGCCGTGAAATTGTGGAAATCCGTTTCGATTTCCGGGCCATCCGCAACTTCGAAGCCGATCGACCGGAACAAGCCTTCAATACGCTCGATGGTCCGGCTCACGGGGTGCAGCCCACCACGCCCCATTCCCCGTCCGGGCAAAGTCACATCCAGGGCCTCCGCGGCCAACTGGGCAGCCAGCGCGGCTTCCTTGAGAGCTTCACGACGGGCCTCCAGGGCGCCTTCGATGTCCGCCTTGGCGAGGTTGATCGCCGCCCCGGCAGATTTGCGCGCGTCGGGCTCCAGCTTTCCGAGGGCCTTGAGGCGTTCGGTCAGCTGACCCGCCTTGCCAAGGTAACGGGCCTTGGCCTGCTCCAGGGCGTTGGAGTCGGGAGCTTGTTCAAAATCGCTGACCGCTTGGGCCACGATCTGGTCGAGAGTTTCCATAAACACACTGGCCGGAAGTTTCTTAAAAAAAAAGGAGGCCAGGCCTCCTTTTCTTGAGATGTCTGATCTCAGGCGGCCAGTTTGGCCTTGGCTTGATCTGCCAGGGCAGCAAACGCTGCCTTGTCGAAGACGGCCAGATCAGCCAGCACCTTGCGGTCGACTTCAACCGCAGCCTTCTTCAGACCATTCATGAAGGTGCTATAGGTCATCCCGACTTCCCGGGCGGCGGCGTTGATCCGCGCGATCCACAGGGTCCTGAATTGACGCTTGCGCTGACGGCGGTCACGGTAGGCGTACTGACCCGCCTTCATCACGGCCTGCTTGGCGATGCGATAGACGTTCTTGCGACGGCCGCGATAACCCTTGGCCTGATCCAGAACTTTCTTGTGACGGGCGCGGGCGGTTACACCACGTTTAACTCGGGGCATCTCGTTCTCCTATCAAGCGTAAGGCAGCATGGCGCGGATCAGCTTTTCATCGCTGGCATGAACAGCCGTCATGCCGCGCAGCTGGCGCTTGCTCTTGGTGGTCTTCTTGGTCAGGATGTGGCGCTTGAACGCCTGAGAACGCTTGATGCTTCCGCTCGAGCGGACCTTGAACCGCTTGGCGGCCCCGCTCTTGGTCTTCATTTTGGGCATGACTGCTCCTTCTTTCATAACATGCTGCCAGGTAGTGCCGACCACAGCACTTTGACAACCTGACACCACTTGTTTTACGGAGATTTCTCCGTGTTCGGCCCCGTCCAGCGGGGTCCAAACTTCTGTTGGTCAGCGCACCACTTTCTTGGGCGCAATCACCATGACCATCTGACGCCCTTCCATCTTGGGCATCTGCTCGACCTGGCCCAGTTCCTCCAGGTCAGTTCGAATTCTTTCCAATTGGCGCAAACCAAACTCCTGGTGCGCCATTTCCCGGCCGCGAAACCGGAGGGTGACCTTGGCTTTGTCCCCTTCTTCCAGGAAGCGCTTCAGATTGCGCAACTTGATCTGGTAGTCGTTCTCGTCGGTACCCGGTCGCAGCTTCACTTCCTTGACCTGGATCTGCTTCTGCTTGAGCTTCGCCTCGTGGGCCCGCTTGGATTCCTGGTACTTGAACTTGCCAAAATCCATCACCCGACATACGGGCGGTTTCGCCATCGGGGCAATTTCAACCAAGTCCAGCCCTGCGTCCTCGGCCATGTTCAAGGCCGTTTGCAGCGACACAATGCCGGCCTGCTCACCCTCTGCGTCGATCAACCGCACTTCCGGCGCGCTGATTTCTTCGTTTACGCGCTGTTTTTTATCCTGAGCGATGGTTTAACTCTCCATGCCAAACACAAAATCAGGCCGTGCCGGCACGCGCATCAAGATCACGCTGCCAGCGCTCGAGCAAGGCTTCGAGGGACATTTGACCGAGGTCTTGGCCACCTCGGATGCGAACGGCCACCAGATTCGCTGCCTTTTCCTTGTCACCGACGACAATTTGGTAGGGCAGCTTGCGAACGCTATGTTCTCGTATTTTATAAGTAATCTTTTCGTTCCGCAAATCCGCCTCGACGCGGAAACCCGCGTCGACTAAGGACTTTTGCACATTTGCGGCGTACTCCGATTGGCCTTCCGATATATTCATGACCACGGCCTGGGTCGGCGCGAGCCAGAACGGGAACGCACCCGCGTAATGTTCGATGAGGATGCCGATGAAGCGCTCCAGCGACCCAAGAATCGCACGGTGCAGCATGACCGGACGGTGACGGGCGTTGTCCTCCGCCACAAACTCCGCACCGAGGCGCTCGGGCAGAACGAAATCCAGCTGCATCGTGCCACACTGCCAGGAGCGGCCGAGGGCATCCTTGATCTGGTATTCGATCTTCGGACCATAGAAAGCGCCCTCCTCGGGAAGCTCTTCCCAGGTCTGACCTGAGGCCGCCAGGGCCTCCCGCAGCCCCGCCTCTGCGCGATCCCACACCTCGTCTGAACCGGCCCGCTTGTCGGGACGGAGCGAGAGCTTCACGGCGATCTCGGTAAAACCGAAGTCGCGATACACGTCGATCAGAAGGCTGTTGAACGCCGCCACCTCGGAGACGATCTGCTCCTCGGTGCAGAAGATGTGGGCGTCATCCTGCACAAACCCGCGCACGCGCATAAGGCCATGGAGTGCGCCCGAGGGTTCATTGCGGTGGCAGGAGCCAAATTCAGCCAGACGTAGCGGCAAATCCCGGTAGGAGCGCAGGCCATGGTTGAATATCTGCACATGCCCCGGACAGTTCATCGGCTTGATGGCGTAGTCCCGCTTTTCCGACTCGGTGGTGAACATGTTCTCGCGATAGTTCTCCCAATGGCCGGAACGCTCCCAAAGGTGACGATCCATCACCAGCGGGGTTTTCACCTCCCGATAGCCGGCCCGGGTCAGCAACGCCCGAAGGTATTGCTCGATTTGTTGCCACAGGGTCCAGCCCGCCGGATGCCAGAACACCATGCCCGGCGCTTCGTCCTGGAGATGGAAAAGGTCCAACTGCCGACCAAGGCGACGGTGATCCCGCTTCTCCGCCTCTTCTAGGCGGTGAAGGTATTGGTCCTGATCTTCCTTGCGCGCCCAGGCCGTGCCATAGATCCGCTGCAGCATCTCGTTGCGCGAATCGCCGCGCCAATAGGCGCCCGCCACCTTCATGAGCTTAAAGACCTTCAACCGCCCGGTGCTCGGCACGTGGGGTCCACGGCAAAGGTCGACGAAATCCCCTTCGCGATAGAGGGAGACGTCCTCGGCAGCAGGAATGGAGGCAATGATCTCGGCCTTGTAGTGCTCCCCCAGGCCCTTGAAAAAGGCCACCGCCTCGTCCCGGGGCAAGACCTCCCGGGTCACGGGGAAATCCTTGCGGGCGAGTTCGACCATACGGCGCTCGATCTTCTCCAGATCCTCCGGCGTAAAGGGCCGGCTGTAGGAGAAATCGTAGTAAAAACCGTTTTCGATCACCGGCCCAATCGTCACCTGGGCGTCGGGAAACAGTTCCTTGACCGCATAGGCAAGCAAGTGCGCAGTGGAATGGCGCAGGACCTCCAGGCCATCTGCATCCTTGTCCGTCACGATTGCCAACTGCGCATCCTGGCCAATCACATGACTGGTATCGACCAACCGGCCATCCACCCGCCCCGCCAAAGCCGCCCGCGCGAGTCCGGCGCCGATGGACGCAGCCACCTCCGCCACCGTGACCGGCTGATCGAATGAGCGGACAGAGCCGTCCGGTAGGGTGATACGCGGCATCGTGATTGGACCCCAGCAAAAAAAAAGTGCGGACAAGCCGCACTTTTGTGTTCCAACAAGACAGTGGTACTTGCTATGAATTTCCGCGGCAATCCGCGTAAGTTCGATCAGCCACCACGTCTTGCCTCCCAGTATTGGTAGGCGCGATTGGACTCGAACCAACGACCCCCACCATGTCAAGGTGGTGCTCTAACCAGCTGAGCTACGCGCCTGAGAAGCCCGACATTCTATCGATACATTGCCAGTGCAGCAAGTCCATCAGAAAAAAGCCGGGAGACTGGCGGAGAGGGGGGGATTCGAACCCCCGTGCCTGGTTTCCCAGACCATCCGATTTCGAGTCGGCGCCGTTATGGCCACTTCGGTACCTCTCCATTCGCGCCGCGATAACCAGCACGCCGTGCGAAGGGGCGAATTATAACCGTAGCGCTCGGCCGGGCAACCAGCGCGATGACGGCACGGCACAGCGTCCTCGCTTAGGCCCACTCCGGCTTGTCGCGCCCTGCTCCGGAGCGCAGAATCCCGCCCATCTCCCCCCTGGACCTTCCATGCGCTCATGGCTGCTTGCCCTCGGGGCCCTGTTTCTCGTCGCGTGTTCCCCGGCCCCCACCGCGCCGGCCCGCCTCGGCGACTATCGCAGCGCGGGCGAATTGCGCGTCGCCACCCGGGTGGACCCCCTGTCTTACCGGGAGGATCCGGACGGCAAAGGGGGAGGATTCGAGCGTGACCTCCTGGTTGCCCTGGCCCAGCGCCTCGGGGTTCCGATCCAGTTCAAGACCTATCCCGACGCCCTTGGCGCGCTGGATGCCGTGGTACGGGGGGACGCCCACCTCGCGGCAGCCGGGCTCACCCACAATGGCAATCTGCCGGTCCGCTGGAGCCGGAGCCTGCGGGATGTGGACTATGTGATTGCCGGGCGGGACGATGGTGCGGACCTGACCAACGAGCGGGATTTGGCCGGCCATACGGTGGGCGTTCGGCGAGGCTCCGCCGCCGCCGACGCCCTAGACGCCATCCAGCGCCGCGGCACCCCCCTCAAGCCGCGCCACCCCAAAGCCGGTGGCGACCAGGGGCTTCTGGAATTGGTTGCCAAGGGTAGCCTGGAGTTTGCCGCCACGGACGAGGTTCAGTTCGCCCTGGCAGCCAACTACTTTCCCAGCCTCCATATTGCGCTGCCCTTGGCGGCCAAATCGAGCATCCGGTGGGCGTTCCCCGATGATGGCGCCGGGGACTTGCCGGAACAGGTGGACGCCTTCCTCGCCGCGGCCCACAAGGAGGGCAGCATTGCCCGAATTGGCGACCGCTATTTCGGCCACATCCGACGGCTCGACGAGGACGACATCACCAACTTCCTGGCCCGGATCGAACGCCGCTTGCCGGCTTACCGCCGCCATTTCCACGACGCCCAGGCCGTGACGGGGATCGACTGGCGCCTCCTCGCCGCACTGGCCTACCAGGAATCCCAATGGGATCCGCTGGCCACCTCCCCCACTGGCGTGCGGGGCATCATGATGCTGACGGAGGACACTGCGGACCGTCTCGGGGTCGACAACCGCCTCGACGCACGGGCAGCAATTCTTGGGGGCGGTCGCTATTTTGCGATGTTGAGGGATCAGATTCCGGATGAGGTACCGGAACCAGACCGAAGCTGGATGGCCATCGCGGCCTACAACCTGGGGATGGGCCATTTCAACGCCGCCCGCCAGATCGCCCGGGGTCTGAAACGGGACCTGACGGCCTGGCTGGATATCAAGCAGGTTTTGCCGCTGTTGTCCAAGCCGGCCTACGCGGCACGCCTAAAATCCGGGCCGGCCCGGGGCGGGGAGGCAGTGGTGACGGCCGAAAATGTAAGGAACTACTTTCAGATCCTCAGCCATTACGAGCCGCCCTATGTTCCGCCGCTGGACGCCGCACCGATCAAGCTCCCGCCGCTGCGCCTGGGCAGCCGGCCAAAGCGGCCCACCGAGACGGCCATGGCGGACCCGCCCCGCCCCTCGCTGGGACTGCATGTGCCCGCCGACGCGGGGCCCCTCGATCAGGACTCCGGACGCAGCACCTCGAGCCCCCCCATGTAGGGCACAAGGACCTTCGGCACCGTCACCGAACCGTCGGCCTGCTGGTAATTTTCAAGCACGGCCACCAGGGTGCGCCCCACCGCCAGCCCAGAGCCGTTAAGGGTATGGAGCCACTCGTTCTTGCCCTGGGCGTTCTTGAAGCGCGCGCCCATGCGGCGGGCCTGGAAAGCCTCGAAGCACGAGCAGGAAGAAATCTCCCGATACGTGTCCTGGGCAGGCAGCCAGACCTCCAGGTCGTAGGTCTTGGCGGCGGAAAAGCCCATGTCTCCGGAGCACAGAACGATCTTCCGGTAGGGCAGTTCCAGACGCTGCAAAATCGCCTCGGCGTGACCGGTGAGCTCCTCCAGCGCCGCCCAGGCGTTGTCGGGATGCTCGATGCGCACGAGTTCGACCTTGTCGAACTGGTGCTGACGAATCATGCCCCGGGTGTCCTTGCCATAGCTGCCGGCTTCCGAACGGAAGCAGGGGGTGTGGCTGACGAACTTCAGCGGAAGCTCGGCCAGGTTCACGATGACGTCGCGGACGATGTTGGTCACCGGCACTTCGGCGGTGGGAATGAGGTAGAAGCGCCCGCCATCCGCCCTCGGCACCGCGAACAGATCCTCCTCGAACTTGGGCAGCTGCCCGGTCCCAAACATGCTGTCCGGGTTCACCAGATACGGCACATAGACCTCGGTGTAGCCATGGTCCCGGGTATGCACATCGAGCATGAACTGGGCAAGCGCCCGGTGCAGGCGGGCCACGCCGCCCCGCATCAGGGTAAAGCGGGAGCCGGAAATCTTCACCGCGGTCTCGAAATCGAGCCCCCCCAGGCCGCTCCCCAGATCCACGTGATCCCGGGGCGGGAAATCGAAGCTGCGGGGCGTGCCCCAGCGGCTCACCTCGACGTTCGCGCTCTCGTCCTTCCCCACCGGCGCGCTCTCGTGGGGCAGATTGGGGATCCCGGCGGTGAAGTCGTTGATGCGTCCCAGGAGGTCGGCCAAGGCCTGCTCATTGGCCTTGAGCGCGTCACCCAAGCCCCCCACTTCCACCAGCACCGCGCTGGCATCCTCACCCTTGCCCTTCAACATCCCGATCTGTTTCGACAGGGCGTTCCGTCGCGCCTGGAGCTCCTGGGTCCGGGTCTGCAGCCCCTTGCGCTCGTCCTCCAGGGCCTGGAAGGCGGCCACGTCGAGGGCGACGCCCCGGGTGGCGAGGCGTTGGGCGACGGAATCGATCTGGCTGCGAAGAAGCTGAACATCAAGCATGGCGTGTCCTGAAGAAAAGTCGTGGCCGCGGGGAGTGCCCCGGGCGGAGGGCGAATTCTAACCGGTGGCGGCACCGCCCACGCGCCCCGAAACCGACTGCCATAGCCGCAGTCAATCAAATGACAAAAATATTCACGGAAACTTTATATTCCGGCGCGGTCTATTGGGCACACTAAAAATTCCAGCGCCCCGCAGAGGGCGCCATTTGATTCCACACTTGAGGAGAACACCATGCTGTCAATCAGAGACTGTCTCGACTATTGCGACATCCTGGAGGAGGACGTTGCCCTGATCGCCGAACACGAACAAATTCCCGACGTGGCCGCCGCCCAGATCTTGTGTGGCATGGTGCAGACGCCGGAAGGCATTCTGGTCATCACCCGTTACCTGCGTGATCTGGAAGCCCGCGCCGACCGCAATGGTCACATCCTCAAGGCCGACCAGGCCCGTCAGGCCTGCCGGCGCTTCATGGCCCTTTCCGCTTGCCAGGATTAGCCGCAGACGCCTCGTCCAGGGCCCGGAGGCGGGCCAGCTTTTCCCCGATTGCGCCTTCCAGGCCGCGATCGGTGGGCTGGTACCAGCCCGGGGAAGCCATGCCCTCCGGCAGGTAGGACGCCCCGGCCGCGTAGGCGCCCGGCTCGTCGTGGGCGTAGCGATAGCCCTCGCCGTAGCCCAGTTCCTTCATCAGCCCGGTGGGCGCATTGCGCAAATGCAGCGGAACCGGTCGGGAGCCATCTTCGCTGACAAACTTGCGCGCCGCCTTGTAGGCCTTGTAGACCGCATTGGACTTGGCGGCACAGGCCAGGAACACCGTCGCCTCGGCCAGGGCCAGTTCCCCCTCGGGCGACCCCAGGCGTTCAAAGGTCGTACAGGCATTGAGGCAGATTTCCAGGGCCCGCGGGTCGGCCAGACCAATATCCTCGACGG
Source organism: Zoogloeaceae bacterium (assembly GCA_016791005.1). GTDB lineage: Bacteria > Pseudomonadota > Gammaproteobacteria > Burkholderiales > Rhodocyclaceae > JAEUNX01. The sequence goes on along the minus strand of JAEUNY010000179.1, from coordinate 49,989 downwards.
CCATCCGCACCAGCCGACGCCCTAGGTAGAGCGGCTCGGCACCGCCATCGAGCATGCGGCACAACCAGTACAAGGCCGCGTCGGGGTGTGAGCCACGCACCGATTTGTGGAGGGCAGAGATCTGGTCGTAAAACGCCTCGCCCCCCTTGTCGAAGCGCCGCAGGTTACGGGCCAATGCCTCCGCCGCGAAATCGCCGCTCACCGACGAGACCCCAGCCGACATGGCCGCCGTCGCGATCTGTTCGACCAGATTGAGGAGCCGGCGCGCATCGCCGTCCGCAAGCCCGATGAGGCGATCCCGGGCGGCCGCCTCGAAATCCAATCCGGGCCCAGCGACCGCAGACGCCCGATCGAAGAGCATCCCAAGCGCCTCGGCGTCCAGGGGTTCCAGGGTATAAACACTGGCCCGGGACAGCAGGGCTGAGTTCACCTCGAAGGATGGGTTTTCCGTGGTAGCCCCGATAAAGGTGATGAGCCCCTGCTCGACGAAGGGGAGGAAGGCATCCTGCTGGGCCTTGTTGAAACGATGCACCTCATCCACGAATAGGATGGTGTGACGCCCCCGCGTGCGGGCCTCGTTGGCCCGGGCCATAGCTTCGCGGATGTCCTTGACGCCAGAAAACACGGCGGACAACGCGAGAAAATCGGCATCGAAGGCGGCGGCCGTCAGGCGCGCAAGGGTCGTCTTGCCCACGCCCGGCGGGCCCCAGAGGATCATCGAATGGGGCTTGCCCGAGGCAAAGGCCAGGGCCAGGGGTTTGCCCGGCGCCAGCAGATGGCGCTGCCCCACCACCTCGTCGATGTGCTGCGGCCTGAGGCGTTCAGCCAACGGCACCTGAGGGGGCGCCAGGGTGTCGAAGAGGTCCGCCACGACGGCCGGATTACTGGCCGATCACGTCGGCCCCGGCGGGCGGGACGAAGCGGAAGGTGTCCGGTTCGATGCGGGCCGAGCGAGTGAGGCGGGTAAAGACCAGTTCGGTGGTCTGGCCGAAGTTATCCGCCAGTTCCATGCGCTGGAGCACCCCTTCGGAAAACCCCAGACGCATGGACTGGAAACTCGCCTCGGCGCTGCGCGGGCGGGCTTCCACCCACTCCAGGCCGTCCCGCTGGCCCCCGTCTTCGAGGATGAAATTCCGCTCCAGGGGCTGGTCGCCCGCGAGAATGGCCGCCGGGGTGGCGCCGAGGGCATCCCCCAGGGGCTTGACCGTCACCTGGTTGAGATCCTTGTCCCAGGACCACAGCTTCTGGCCGTCGCCCACCAGGAGTTGGGGATAGGGCTTGAGGTAATCCCAACGAAAACGCCCGGGTCGCTGGAAGGCAAAGCGGCCCTCCGAGACCTGGGGCTTGCGCCCCGCGCGGGACTGGACGGTCTGGACAAACGTCCCCTCAGCCCCGCGACGATCCTCCACGAAGCGCTGCAATTGCGACAGGCCATCCGCCCAGGCCGACCAGGGGAGGAGCGCGAGCAGCCCAGCCAGAAACACCCTCCGCCCCCAGGCGAAGCGGCTCGGCGACATTATTTTGCCCACCATGTCAGTCTCCCTCCCGCGGCGGCACCAGAACCTCCCGGTTGCCGTTCGACCCCATGGCGGAGACGACGCCGGAACGTTCCATCTGTTCGATCAACCGGGCCGACCGGTTGTAGCCGATCCGCAGGTGGCGCTGGACCAGGGAAATCGAGGGCCGGCGGGTCTTCAGCACCACCTCGACCGCCTGGTCGTAAAGAGGATCGGCCTCGCCTTCGCTGCCCTCCTCCCCCGCAAGGGCGCCCTCGCCCTCTTCCTCCGCGCCGGAAAGGATGCCGTCCACGTAGTCCGGCGCCCCCTGCTGCTTGAGGTAATCCACCACCTTGTGGACTTCGTCGTCCGCCACGAAGGCACCGTGGACCCGCACCGGCAGCCCGGTGCCGGGGGCCAGATAGAGCATATCCCCCATGCCCAGCAGGGCCTCGGCCCCCATCTGGTCGAGAATCGTGCGCGAGTCGATCTTGCTCGACACCTGAAAGGCGATGCGGGTCGGAATGTTGGCCTTGATGAGGCCGGTGATCACATCCACGCTGGGCCGCTGGGTGGCCAGGATGAGGTGGATGCCGGCCGCCCGCGCCTTCTGGGCCAGGCGGGCGATGAGCTCCTCCACCTTCTTGCCCACCACCATCATCATGTCGGCGAGTTCATCCACCACCACCACGATGTGGGGCAGGGTGTCGAGGGGCTCGGGATTATCGGGGGTGATGGAGAACGGATTCTTGAGGGGCGTGCCGGCCTTGCGGTTTTCCAGCACATGCTTGTTGAAGCCGGCCAGATTCCGCACCCCCACCGCCGACATCAGGCGGTAGCGCTTCTCCATCTCGCCCACGCACCAGTTGAGCGCGTTGGCCGCGTGCTTCATGTCGGTCACCACCGGTGCCAACAAATGGGGAATGCCCTCGTAGATGGACAATTCGAGCATCTTCGGGTCCACCATGATCAGGCGAACCTCGGAGGGCTCCGACTTGTAGAGCAGCGAAAGGATCATGGCGTTGATCCCCACCGACTTCCCGGAGCCGGTGGTCCCCGCCACCAGGAGGTGCGGCATCTTGCCAAGATCCGCCACCATCGGGTGGCCCGCGATGTCCTTCCCGAGCCCCACGGTGATGGGGGAGCCCATGTCGTGGTAGGCCTTGGAGCCGAGGATCTCGGAGAGGCGCACCGTCTGCCTCTTGGGATTGGGCAGTTCCAGCGCCATGCACGACTTGCCCGGGACGGTTTCCACGACTCGCACCGACACCAGCGAGAGGGCCCGGGCCAGGTCCTTGGCCAGATTCACCACCTGCGCACCCTTGACGCCAGTGGCCGGTTCGATTTCATAGCGGGTGACCACCGGCCCGGGATACGCGGCCAGCACCGCCACTTCGACGCCGAAGTCGGCCAGCTTGCGCTCAATCAGGCGGGAGGTGAATTCCAGCGTGTCGGGGGGCGGCGGGGCCACGTCCTGGCTCGGGGCGTCCAGCAGCGACAGGGGTGGCAACATCCCCCCCGCCATGTCGGTGAAGAGGGGCTTTTGTCGCTCCTTCTCGACCCGCTCGGATTTGGGCACTTCCTGGGGCGCGGGTTCAATGCGCACCGGCGGCGGCGCCCCGTCTCCGCTCTTGCGCCGCTTGGTCTGCACCACCTCGGCCCGTTGCTGGGCCACTTCGCGGCCCGCCTTGCGGTCCTGCCAGGTGGAGAAGAACCTCAGAGCCCCGAGACCCAGGTTTTCCAGCGCCTGGCCAAACCGCTCCACCGCGTTCAACCATGAGACCCCGGTTCCCAGACTCAAGCCCGAAGCCAGCACCGCCAACAACACCAGCGTACCGCCGGTGAATCCCAAATACTTCAGGGTCAGGCGACCCAGCTCCATCCCCAGGAGCCCCCCGGGTGCCAGGGGCAGACGGGCGGAGGACGAATGGAAGCGCAAGGCTTCCAGCGTGCAGCTCGCCACCAGCACCATGACAAATCCAGCCGCCACCACTACCGACGAACGGCGATCCGCCTTGAACTCCGCCGCCATCCGGCGAAACCCCCAGACCAGGCCGAAGGCAAAGTAGATCACCCACCACCAGGCCGACAGCCCGAACACGTAAAACAGGAGGTCCGCCAGCCAGGCGCCAAAGCGCCCACCCGGGTTGGTGACCGCACCGTTCCCGGTGGCGTGGGACCAGCCCGGGTCCGCCTTGTTGTAGCCAATCAGGACAAGGGCGATGTACAGCGAAACCACCCCCAGCAACAACCAGCGGGTTTCCTGAAGCAGGCTGGCAATACGCTCGGGAAGCGGTTGATAGCGTTGGGCGGAGCGGGCGTGCATGGGGAACGAGGCCACAGAACTGCGGCGGGATGAAACACCGGCGGGATTATAGGCCACCCCGCGCCGGGGGCGGCGGCCTCAAGGTAAGGACTTGTAGAACGCCGCGCCCAGGACGGACGGCGGGGAATCAAACCTCGTTGAGGCGCTCCCGAAGGATGACACCGCGATCGGTTTCCTCGATGAGGCCCTGGACTCCCAGGTCCTTCATCACCCGGCTCACCATCTCGCGGGATGCGCCGATCATCTTGGCGATGTCCTGCTTGGAGATCTTGCGGGTCACGATCACCTCGCCCCCCACGTCCTCCGACATATCCAGGAGCAGGCGCGCCACCCGGCCGTACACGTCCATCAGCGCCAGACTCTCGATCTTGCGGTCGGCATTGCGCAGGCGCTGGGCGAGGTTGCACATGATGCGCCAGGCGATGTCGAAATTCTCTTCCATGATGCGGCGGAAATCGTGCTTGGCGATCTGCACCAGGTCCACCGGAACCACCGCCAGCACCGTCGCCGAGCGCGGCTGCTCGCCGAACATGCCCATCTCACCGAAGAGCTCGCCCTGGCCGAGGATGGACAGGATCACCTCACGTCCGTCTTCGTCGCTCACCGTCACCTTGAGGCTGCCGGTCAGGACGAAATAGACGAAATCCGTCCGGTCCCCCGCCCGCACCACCGTCTGGCCCCGGGGAATGCGCCGCATCATCGCGCAGCGGGCAATCGCCGCAAGACGATCATCGGGCAGACCCTGGAACAGGGGGAAGGTCTTCAGCGCGATGGTGGATACGGCATTGGGCTGACTCATCGGTGCTCCCATCCTGCAAAAAAACGCAATGAACGCAATAACGGACAGTATAAGGAAAACTACAACTTTCACGGCAGGTGTGTCGCGGATCACGCGCCGTTCCATAGATTTGCGCGATCGGACCCATGAAAAAGCGCCGCCGGGGCCTCGGCTATAATGCCCGCATGACCACTCCCGCGAGTATGCCATGAGCACCCGCCACGCCCGCCTTCTCATCCTCGGCTCCGGCCCCGCCGGCTACACCGCCGCCGTTTACGCCGCCCGCGCCAATCTTAACCCTGTGCTGATTACCGGCCTGGCCCAGGGCGGCCAGCTCATGACCACCACCGACGTGGACAACTGGCCCGCCGACGCCGAGGGCGTGCAGGGGCCGGACCTGATGGCCCGCTTCGAGCAGCATGCCGCCCGCTTCAACACCGAGATGATCTTCGACCACATCCACACCACCCACCTCGCGGAAAAACCCATCCGTCTGGTGGGGGATGAAGGCGAATACACCTGCGACGCCCTCATCATCGCCACCGGCGCCACCGCCAAATACCTCGGCCTGCCCTCGGAGGAAGCCTTTGCCGGCCGGGGCGTCTCCGCCTGCGCCACCTGCGACGGCTTCTTCTACCGCAACCAGGAAGTGGCGGTGATCGGCGGCGGCAACACCGCCGTCGAAGAAGCCCTGTATCTCGCCAACATTGCCAGCAAGGTGACGCTGGTGCACCGGCGTGACAAATTCAAGGCCGAGAAAATCCTGATCGACAAGCTCCACGACAAGGTCAAGGCCGGCAAGGTCGCCCTGGAGCTGGATTCCACCCTCGACGAAGTGCTGGGGGACGACTCCGGCGTCACCGGCATGCGAGTCAAGAAGGTCAAGAGCGGCGAAACCCGGGACGTCGCCCTGCAGGGCGTGTTCATCGCCATCGGCCACAAGCCCAACACCGACATCTTCGCGGGCCAACTCGAGATGGAAGGCGGCTACATCATCACCAAGGGCGGCCGCGAAGGCGACGCCACCGCCACCAGCATCCCCGGCGTCTTCGCCGCCGGCGACGTCCAGGACCACATCTACCGCCAGGCCGTTACCTCCGCCGGCACCGGCTGCATGGCGGCGTTGGATGCGGAGCGGTATTTGGATAGTCTTGGGCTGGCCTGAGGTATTGCACAGGGCGGAATGACATTTGGTTATTGCGACCTATGCGGACTGGAGTCGCTCGACGACGTGCAGGAGGTTTATTCTTCGGCGGTGTTTGGGGATTGAGGGCCGGTTTGGCACTCACTGGCGTCACGGGCGATTAAGTTGGGGGGTGGGGGTGTTGCTTTGCAAGACCTGACCCCGATTCCGCAAGACCTGACCCCGATTCCGCATGACCCCGATTCCGCAGCGCGGCACGTTATGCTGCACCGGACGTGCAGTCGAAGTCACGTTAGAGCGCTTCACTCTGATCTATGCGCAACGTCCTGTTCATTTGTAGCCAAAACCGTCTTCGCAGTCCCACTGCAGAGCAAATCTTCGCCTCTCATCCAGGCATTGAGTGCACCTCGGCGGGGCTGAATCACGATGCTGAAAATCCGGTAACAGGCGAGTTGGTTGAATGGGCGGATATTGTTTTCGTCATGGAGAAGGCGCATCGAAACAAGCTCACGTCCAAGTTCAAAAAACACATCAAAGATCAGCGCATAATCTGCCTCGATATCCCTGATGAGTACGAGTTCATGGACCCCGTGCTCATCAAGCTGCTCAAGGCCAAGGTCACACGGCACCTACCGTCATGAGGCAACCGCGCTCTAACCACTCCGTCGAGAGGGACCGCCTGCAAGCTGCGCTTGCAGGTTCCCTTCGAGCAAATGGGGTCAGGTCTTGTATTCCAACATCCCTGACACCCCCCCGCCCCGCCATCTCTCCCGCCCCCAACGATCCGACGCGTGATCGGCCCCTGGAGCCTCCTGCGGAAGGCGATTTCAGCTTTTCCGGCCTACACTGCCTGACGGCGCGGGACATCACTCCTCTCAGGCCGCATTGACCGAAGGGCATTGCGCCAGACTCGGGGCATCTCAGGTTACGGAAGCATTGCAGGAGCAAGCGCATGCCGATCAAACGCATGGACAATGTCCTGATCGTTGTTGATGATCTTGAGGCAACGAAGGCATTCTTCCTCGAACTGGGGCTCAAGGTGGAGGGTGAGGCAGTTGTCGAAGGGCCTGCGGTTGGTGCCCTCATCGGCCTCAAAGATGTGAAGGCTACCCTTGTCACCCTCCGCACCCCCGATGGCCAAGGCGTGGAGTTGGACAAGTTTCACACCCCCAGCGCGATCCGCTTCGGCCCTGAGGAAGCACCGGTGAACGCCCTCGGCATGCGCCGCATCATGTTTGCGGTTGAGGAGATCGACGCTATCGTCTCGCGCATGCTTGCCCACGGTGCTCAGCTCATCGGGGAAATGAACTACGAGAACACGTATCGACTGGCCTATATACGCGGCCCTGAAGGGATTATTGTTGCCCTTGCCGAACAACTGAGTGCCTAAAACTGGCGTCGTACTTCAAGAAAAAGGGCCAAGTCTTGCATTCCAGCATCCCTCGCGACCCGCAAACCTCGCAATATTTGCGGTGTTCCAGGGGACCTGCGCCGAAAACCGGGTAGTCAATAATCTGACCGACGAGGCGCAGGCGAGAAGCACTTATATGCAGCAAAATTTGCGCGACGACGGGCAGGTGGTTTTCTTGCTGCGGGACCTCGACGAAACTGACGCCCTGTGCGAGATGGCGGCGGGGGCCTCCCGATGGCCGGCTTGAACGTCCCAATCCCGACCCACTGCTGGAAGGCGATGGTCGGCAATCAATGGCGTGCGCTGCCTGGCAAGAGTGCCCGGTCACGGGGTGCTCGGCACGGGTCAGTTCGATGAAAAGCAAACTCAACGGGAGGTGGACCGTGTCCACGCAAACTCATGTCAATACTGCAATCCAGACCCACTACACCCGCGAAGATCTGAGCGAGGTCATCCTGGCGGCGCTGCTCAAGGCCGGCAAGGACGTAAACCGCCTCACCCCCGAAGACTTGGCGCCCATCGATCAATTTCACATCCGCGGGCGGATGGCCACCCTCGAACTCGCCCGGGCGGCGGGGCTGGATGCGACCCACCGCGTACTCGATGTTGGCTGCGGCGTGGGCGGGACCTCGCGTTGCCTCGCGACGGAATTCGGTTGTCACGTCACCGGTATCGACCTTACGGATGAATACTGCCGCGCCGCCAAGGCCCTCTCCGCCAGGACCGGTCTTTCGCATCTCGTTGAGTATCGCCAGGGCGACGCGACCAGCCTGCCGTTTGAGGATCAATCCTTCGACGTAGTCTGGACCGAGCACGTGGCCATGAACATTCCGGACAAGGCCCGGCTGTACCGCGAGATGCACCGGGTCCTCAAGCCGGGGGGCACCCTCGCCATCTACGACATCTTGGCGGGCCCCACTGGCCCGGTGCTCTTCCCCGTACCCTGGGCCCGCACGCCGGATACCAGCTTCCTCGTGGCGCCCGATGAACTGCGTGATCTTCTCGGAGAAGCCGGATTCACCGTGACTGACTGGTCGGATACCACGGAACTGGCCCGCACCTGGTTTGTGGCGCTGGCCGAAAAGATCCGCAAGGAAGGGTTTCCGCCCCTCGGATTCCACGTGCTGATGGGCGCCGACTTTCAGGCCATGGCGCAGAACCAAGGACGAAATCTTCAGGAGGGGCGGATTGTTCTTGGCCAGGTCGTCGCGAAGAAGTAGGCGTTGCCTGATCGGAGCACTTCTGTGCCTTTGCCCATGATGGTGTCGACGCCCCGCCTTCCACCGCCTCTTCGGTCGCAATCAGCGCCATGGCGCGCGGTCTCCCTTGCCCCCTGGCTTGGGGTTCTTCGTGCGTCGATGACGGCACCCCTGCTCCGCAGCCTACACTGTCCATGGGTCGGATCGGCGAGGCGTCCATACCGCAAGGGCTGGTGAGTCCGGCGTCAGACCTCATGTCACCCACCGCCCCATCCAGCCTCAAGGCCCTCGTTTACCTCGCTTCCCTGGCCTTCGCGCTCATGGTCGGCCATCTCGTCTCCACGGCGCTTGGCGATGCCCTGCCCAAGCACGGGGCGGTGGTCGCCGCACTCATCGCCGGGTGCGCGCTGGCGATCCTCTTCTTGGGTATCTGGGCGGAAGAGCGGATACTCTGGCGCGGCTGGTTCCGGCCATCAACGGAGCGGCTGGAGTGGGTGGGCAAGTCGAGTGGGACGCTGCTGACTGCCAGCGCCCCGGCCCCCTTGTCCCTTGGCCTGGCACTTGGCCTCGTTTCGCCGTTCTTCACCTAGCCATCGCCGGGGTTTCCGCTTCGCACCAATCGGACGATGAAAAAGAAGATCGCTCCCCCTTCGGCCCCTGGCCAGACGGATGAATCCAAGACGGGTCTGGCGGAATTGCGCCGGCGCCTGGCTGCCCGTCCGTCGCCCAAGCCGGCGCCCAAAACCGGTGCCGAAGACGAGGCCCCCGAGGACGACGGGGCGGCGCTTTTTCGCGCGGCGGCCGGGGATGCCCGCCCGCTGGCGGATTCCGGCCGAGCGGAACTGGAAACCCCCAAGCCCCGGCCGGTCCCACGCCCTCGGGTGCCGAAGGAGGCCGAGGCCGAAGCGCCCGCTCCCCATCGCCGCCGTGCTCCGGCTACGGAGGCGGAGCTGCTGCGGGAGGCCCTGTCGGGCGTAGCCCCCCTGCGGGACACCGGGCGGGCGGAGCTCTCTGGCTCCAAGGCCAAGGCGCGCCCTGACCCCGGCCGGGAAATCCGCGGCGAAGCGCCGTTTCCATCGGAGTTGCCGAGCCACATCGACCCCAACGACGCCGGCCAGCTCTTTCGACACGCCGTCGCGGGGGCCCAGGCCCTGGACGCCGGGGACCGGGTGCACCTGCAACCCGCCGCGCCGGCGCCGCTGCCGCGGCAGCGCGAGCAGGACGAGCGGGCCGTCCTCCACGACGCCCTGCATACGCCCCTCAGTTTCGATGACCGCCTCGACATGGGCGACGAAGCCGCCTTCCTCCAGACCGGCCTGCCCCGCCGGGTGCTCATCGACCTGCGGCGCGGGCGCTGGGTGGTTCAGGGGGAGATCGACCTCCACGGCCTCAACCGGGAAGCCGCCCGGGAGGCCCTCTCCCGTTTCCTCGCCCACCAGCTTCAGCAGGGACACCGCTGCCTGCGGGTGATTCACGGCAAGGGGCTGGGCTCCCCGGGGGGCGTGGGCCTCCTCAAGCAGCTCTCGCGGGGCTGGCTGGCGCAGCGCTCGGAGATTCTTGCCTTCTGCCAGGCCCGCCCCCATGACGGCGGGGAAGGCGCCCTGCTGGTGCTCCTGAAGGCCCCGAGCGCCGCCCCGCGCCCGAGCAAGCCGCCCCCTCCAGCCGGTTCCACCCACAAAAAAGCCCGCTGACGCGGGCTTTTTTGTGGGGCTGGGGCGATGCTCAAACGGCGCTTTCGTCCGTCTCGCCGGTGCGGATGCGCACCACGCTATCGACCGGCATCACGAAGATCTTGCCGTCACCGATCTTGCCGGTCCGGGCAGACTTGATGATGGCCTCGATGGCCTGTTCGGCCACAGCGTCGGTCACCACCACTTCCACCTTGATCTTGGGGAGGAAATCCACCACGTATTCAGCGCCACGATAAAGCTCCGTATGCCCCTTCTGGCGGCCGAAGCCCTTGACCTCGGTGACGGTCAGGCCGGTGATCCCGACTTCCGACAAGGCCTCCCGGACCTCATCCAACTTGAAGGGCTTGATCACCGCTTCGATTTTTTTCATTCACGACTCCTTGATTGCTTGAAGTGCCGGGATGAACGCGCCAGCTGACGCGGATCCCTCAGTATTCGTCCCGATACCGCGATGTTATCGGATATCGCCAATCCTTGCCGAATCCCCGTGCAGTGACGCGGATCCCCACCGGCGCTTGGCGACGCTTGTATTCATTGCGTTTGAGCATGCCCACCGCCCGCCGCACCTCGGCCTCCGGGAAGCCCTGGGCGATGATCTGGCGCGGCGACTCGTCCCGCTCCATGTAGGCCTCGATGATGGCGTCGAGCACCTCGTAGGGCGGCAGGGAATCCTGATCCTTCTGGTCCGGCTTCAGCTCGGCGGAGGGGGGCCGCTCGATGATGTTGGCCGGGATCACTGCGCCGCCGGGCTGGGCGTTGCGCCAGTTCGAGAGGCGATACACCAGCACCTTGTAGATGTCCTTGAGCACCGCGAAGCCCCCCGCCATGTCGCCATACAGGGTAGCGTAGCCGGTGGCCATCTCACTCTTGTTGCCGGTGGTCAGCACCAGGGACCCGGTCTTGTTGGACAGGGCCATCAGGATCATGCCCCGGATGCGGGATTGCAGGTTTTCCTCGGTGGTGTCAGCCGCCAGGCCGGCAAACTGGGGCGCCAGAAGCTGGGCGAAGGTTTCCATCGCCGGTGCGATGGGGATCTCGTCGTAGCGCACGCCCAGGCGGCGGACCATCTCCCGGGAGTCGTCGAGGCTCATCTGGGCGGTGTAGGGCGAGGGCATCATCACGGCCCGCACCCGGTCCGCCCCCAGGGCGTCCACCGCCACCGCCAGGGTCAGGGCGGAATCGATCCCGCCGGACAGCCCGATGATGGCGCCGGGGAAGCCGTTCTTGCCCAGGTAGTCCCGCACGCCGACCCGCAGCGCCGAATACACGTCCGCCTCGGGGGTGGTTGGCGCGGCCTTGGTGCCGCCTTGCCACCGACCATCGAAGGTGAGCAGATCCAGCCTTTCCTCGAAATTCGCCGTCTGGTAGGCCAGGCCACCATCGGCATCGAGGGCGAAGGACGCGCCATCGAAGACCAGTTCATCCTGGCCGCCCACCATGTTGGTGTAGAGCACCGGCATGCCGGTCTCTGCCACCCGGGCGCGCAGGACCTCGCATCGACGGGTTTGCTTGTCCAGGTGGAAGGGCGAGGCGTTGAGGGCCAGCAGCACCTCGGCACCAGCCCGCCGCGCCACCGCCGGGGGTTCCGGCTCCCACAGGTCTGCGCAAATATTCACCCCGATCCGCCACCCCCGGTGAAGGAACACGCAGGCATCTGTGCCGCGGTCAAAGTAGCGCTCTTCGTCAAAGACCTCGTAGTTGGGCAGGCGATGCTTGCGGTAATGGGCGATCACCGCGCCGTCCCGGATCACCGCGGCGGCGTTGTAGCGAAAGTCCCCATAGGCCTCCGGATAGCCCACCACCAGGGTCATACCCTGGGTCCATGCCTTGAGTTCGTCCAGCGACGTCGCGCAGGCACGATAGAAATCCGGTCGTAGGAGGAGATCCTCCGGGGGGTATCCGCACAGCCCCAATTCCGGCGTCACCACCAGGTCGGCCCCAGCGGCGCGGGCCGCCTCCAAGGCCTCGCGGATCCGGCGCCCGTTGCCTTCCAGATCCCCCACCACCACGTTGATCTGGGCCACTGCCACTCTGAACGCTTGCTTCATCACCGATCACTACGCCTTCTACGCAAAAGCCGGGGACCGACTCATGCCGGATATCCCCATCCCCTGTTAACAAACCTGGGGAACACGTTGTGGAAAAAGCCGGAATCGGCTTGCTCCCCGGTACACTGGCTGGGCTGCTTCAAAAATTGGCAACCTCGCCCGACCCTTCCCTCGTGTCCGCACCGCAATTCCGCTTCGTCCCATCCCTGGCCAACATCCCGGCCCCGGCCTGGGACCGCCTCACCGGCGGCCACCCGGCCCTCCGCCACGCCTTCCTCCAGGGCCTGGAGACCACCGGCTGCGTCGGACCCGGCACGGGCTGGACGCCCCGCCACGCCACGTTGTGGACCGGCGGCGAGTTGGTGGCGGCCATGCCGCTCTACGCCAAGACTCACTCCTACGGCGAATACGTCTTCGACTGGGCCTGGGCCGACGCCTATCGCCGCCATGGCCTCGCCTACTACCCCAAATGGGTGGCGGCAATCCCCTTTTCGCCCCTTCCCGGGCCCCGCCTGCTGGCCGGCGACGACGCCTACCGCGCGCGGCTCCTGGACCAGGTGCTGGCCGCGGCGCGGGACGAAGACCTCGCCTCCTTCCATCTCCTCTTTCCGGACCCCGCCGAACTTCCCTGCCTGCAGGAACAGGGACTGCTCCTGCGCCAGAACGTCCAGTTCCATTGGCAGAACGCCCAATATCGAAGCTTCGACGATTTCCTCGCCCAACTCAATCACGACAAGCGGAAGAAGATCCGCCAGGAGCGCCGCCGGGCGAGGGAAGGGCTGGAATTTATCTGGTTGGACGGCCACACGGCCCAGGCCGACGACTGGGATTTTTTTCATCACTGCTACACCCTGACCTACGCCGCCCACCGCTCCACGCCCTACCTCACCCGCGCCTTCTTCCACCGGCTGGCGGAAGCGACCCCGGATGCAGTCCGCCTCCTGCGGGTCAGTCGGGGTGGGGCGCCCATCGCCGCCGCGTGGTTCCTGCAGGGATCGGACGCCCTCTACGGCCGCTACTGGGGCGCCACCGAATACGTCCCCTGCCTGCATTTTGAAGCCTGTTACTACGCCGCCATCGAGGAGGCCATCCGCCTTGGACTCGACCGCCTCGAAGGCGGCGCCCAGGGCGAACACAAGCTCGCCCGGGGCCTCCAGCCTGTCGCCACCTGGTCCGCCCACTGGCTGCGCGAGGCGGCCTTTGCCGACGCGGTGGCCCGCTATCTCGCCCGGGAGCGCGAGGGCGTCGCCGGGTGGATGGACGAACTCGGCGAGCGCACCCCCTTCCGTCAAGGCTGATCCCCTTCGGCCGGTCGCGGCCCGCCCCCGCCGCGCGCCAAGGCCAGGAGCGTCAATACCGCCAGGCCCGCCCCCATCAGGAAGGTATAGGCGGGCCCGGCAGCCTCCCAGATCCAGCCGGAGAGCACACTCGCGGCCAAAATCGCCACGCCGGCCACCAGATTGAACACGCCGAAGGCCGTGGCCCGCAGGGCCACCGGCGCAACCTCGGCCACCCGAGCGGCCAGGAGCCCCTGGGTCAGGCCCATATGCACGCCCCACAGGCCGATCCCAAGCCAGAGGCCGAATCCGGCTGGCCAGGCGGCCAGGGCGAGATCCGCGGCGATCAGCGTGACCAGCCCCACCGCCAACAGGCCGCGGCTCCCCATCCGGTCCGAAAGGCGCCCCACGGGGTAGGCGGTGGCGGCGTAGGCGACATTCATGACGATCAACACCAGGGGCACCCAATTCACGGGCAACCCACCCTCCCCGGCCCGCAGGATGAGGAAGGCCTCGCTGGAGCGAGCCAGAGTGAACAGCCCACCAAAGGCCACCACGCCCCAATAGGCGGATGAAAGGGAGCGCCAACGCCCGCCGGCCAGAGGATTCTCGCGCCGCGCCGCCACCGAGCGCGGCGCCTCGCGGATGCCCACCGCCAGGAGGAGCACCGCCAGCCAGGCGGGAATCACCGCAACCCAGAATACCGAGCGCAGGTCATCCGGCCAGAGGGTGAGGAAGCCCACGGCCAGGACCGGGCCCAGGAAGGCCCCCACCGTGTCGAGGGATTGCCGCAGGCCAAAGGCGGCGCCCCGCAGGGCGGGGGGCGCCAGATCGGCCACCAGGGCGTCCCGGGGCGCGCCCCTGATGCCCTTCCCCACCCTATCCACCAGCCGCGCCACCAGCACCCAGGCCGGGCTCGCAGCAAGCGGGAACAGGGGCTTGGCCAGAGCACCCAGGGCATAGCCCAACAAGGCCAGCGGCTTGCGCCGCCCCCAGTAGTCGCTCACGACACCGGAGAACACCTTGACGATGAGGGCCGTGGCCTCCGCCAGGCCATCCACCACCCCGACCACCAGGGCGCTGGCGCCTAGAACGGTGACGAGATAGATCGGCAGCAGCCCGTGGATCAACTCTGACGAAATATCCATGAGCAGGCTGACTCCGCCCAGGACCCAGATGCCCCTGGGCAGACCCGCCCCGGTGGAAGACACGCTTTCCTTCACGCCCGCGGTCCGCCCCTCAGGCCGCCGCCTTGGTCGCGCGGATCACCGGCGCCTCCCGGATCGGCAGATTGACCAGCGCCGCTGCCAAAGCGAGGACAATATCCGCGTACCACATCCAATCGTAATTACCGCTGCGGGCCAGGGCGATGCCCCCCAGCCAGGCGCCGAAGAAGGCGCCGATCTGGTGCGACAGCAAGGTCAGGCCAAACAGGGTCGACAAATAGCGCAGGCCGAAAAGCTTGCCCACCAGCCCGGCGGTGGGCGGCACCGTGGCGAGCCAGGTGACCCCCAGACCGGCGGCGAAGAAGTAGAAGGTCCATTCCGTCTTCGGCGCCATCAGGTACAAGACGACCAGCGCCGCCCGTGAAGCGTACATCGCCGCCAGCAGCCCCTTCATGCGATAGCGCTGGGACAGCATGCCGGCCCCCAGGCAGCCCGCGATGTTGGCCAGGCCGATGATGGCCAGCGATGCGGCGGATACCGACGCCGGCAGGCCACACAGGCCCACCTCCCCCGGCAGATGGGTAACCAGGAAGGCGATGTGGAAACCGCAGGTGAAGAAGCCGGCATGCAAGCACCAGTAACTGCGATCCCCCAGGGCCTGGGTCAGTTGGGCGCGCAAGCCCTCCCCAGCCGCCGCCACTGGCTGAGCCGGCGCCGCCCGGCCTACTTTCCACGCCAAGGGCAGCGTTGCGAGGACGATCACCGCGCTGGTAAAAAACGCATGCACCCAGGAAAACCCGGCAATCAAGACCTGCAGGAAGGGCGCGAAGAGAAATTGCCCGAAGGAGCCTCCTGCGTTGACGAAGCCGGACACGAACCCTCGGCGATGGGGAGGAATGACCCGGGCCGTCGCGCCAAGCACCACCGAATAGCTTCCAGCCCCAGCCCCCGCCGCGATGAGGACGCCGATGCAAAGCATCAGGGTCGCCTCGCTACGGGCGAAGGGGGTTGCGGCCAGGCCCAGGGCGAGCATCACAGTCCCGACCACCAGGGCTCGGAGGGCGCCGTAGCGATCGGCCAGGGCGCCGAACACCGGCTGGGCCACGCCCCAGGTCAGTTGCGACACCGCCATCACCAGGCTGATAGTCACGATCCCAAGGCCGGTCGCGCTGTTGAGGGGCGACACGAAAAGCCCCAGGGTCAGGCGTAGCCCGGTGGTCACCAGCAAGACCACCGTCGCCGCCAGGACCACGCCCCACCAGCCGTTGCCGTCCGTTATCGTTCCCGCCGCTTCCTGCATCGATTCTGACCCCACCCGCCACCCACGAAAAAACAAGGCCCGCCGAAGCGGGCCTGGCGTCAAGCAGTCGTGCCCTTACTTTGCAGCATTGACCCCGTTGACGATCTCCTTGTGGGCATCCTCCAGGGAGCCCCAGCCCAGCACCTTGACCCACTTGCCCGCTTCCAGGTCCTTGTAGTGCTCAAAGAAGTGCACGATCTGCTTGCGCAGCAGTTCGGGCAGATCTTCCGCCGTCTTCACGTTGTCGTACAGGGGCGTGAGCTTGGAGACGGGAACCGCCACCACTTTCGCGTCTTCGCCGCCCTCGTCCTGCATCATGAGAACCCCGACCGGACGACAGCGGATCACCACTCCCGGCGCCAGCGCGAAGGGCGTCACCACCAGCACGTCCACCGGATCGCCGTCGCCCGCCACGGTATGAGGCACATAGCCGTAGTTGCAGGGATAGCGCATGGAGGTGCCCATGAAGCGATCCACGAACACGCAGCTGCTGTCCTTATCCACCTCGAATTTGATCGGCTCCCCCTGAGCGGAGATCTCAATGATGACATTGATGTCGTTCGGCAGGTCTTTGCCAGATTTGACTTGATCGAAGCCCATACTCCCTCCCTTGAAAAAGTTTGCGGATTATAAGGGATTGTCCTGACGGCGGCCTGACTTCCTGCCTCTCAGGCCGCGTCGAAGCCCGCTCCCTCCACCGCCTCGCGCAGCGCGGCGAGGCTGACCTGGCCCGGATCGAACTCCACCCGGGCCTCACCGGCCTCCAGCGACACCTGAGCCGCCGCCACGCCGGGGAGTTGCGTCAGGACCTGAGTGACATTTCTGACGCAACCTCCACAACTCATCCCACCTAGTTTGATCACTACGTTTTCCATTTTATGACTCCTTTCACAAATTACCGCCCTGGCCGCCAACGGCGCAACAACAGGGAATTGGACACCACCGACACCGAACTCAGGGCCATGGCCGCACCGGCAATCACCGGATTGAGGTAGCCCAGGGCCGCCAGGGGAATGCCCAGCACGTTGTAGATGAAGGCAAAGAACAGATTCTGGCGGATCTTGGCCAGGGTCGCCCGGGAAAGGCCGATGGCATCCACCACACCGGCGAGGCTCCCCTTGACGAGGGTGATGTCCGCCGCCTCCACCGCCACGTCGGACCCGCTACCCATTGCAAACGACACATCCGCCGCCGCCAGGGCGGGGGCGTCGTTGATGCCGTCGCCGGCCATTCCCACGCGGGCACCCTCCTTGCGCAGCGCCGCCACGGCCGCTGCCTTGTCCCCGGGCAGAACTCCGGCATCAAAGTCTGTAATACCCGCAGCGGCCGCGATCGCCGCCGCGGTGGCGGGATGATCCCCGGTGAGCATCACCACCCGCACCCCCGCGGCCCGCAGCCGTGCCACCACCGCCGGGGAATCCGGCCGCAGGCTATCGGCCACGCCGATCAAACCCGCCGCCTGGCCATCCACCCCGACCGCGACCAGGGATTGGCCTGCCGACGCCAGCTTAGAAACCGTCTCAGCATCGAAGACACAACCCTCCTCAGCCAGGAAGGCGGGGGAACCCAGCGCCACCGCACGTCCTTCGACCCGGCCACGCACCCCTTTGCCGGCCACGGCCTGAACATCCTGGGCGGCGGGAAGCGGGCCGGCCACCGCCGCATGAGCGACCACAGCGGCGGCCACGGGGTGGGCGCTGGTGGCCTCCAGGGCTGCGGCCAGCCGCAGCACCTCCCCTTCGGCGAAACCGGACAGGGGGACCACGGTCTGGACCCGGGGCTTGCCCTCGGTGAGGGTGCCCGTCTTGTCCACCGCCAGCACCTCCACCCGCTCGGCGAGTTCCAGTGCTTCGGCGTTCTTCACCAAAATGCCGGCCCGGGCGCCCTGCCCCGTCCCCACCATCACCGCCGTCGGCGTCGCCAATCCCAGGGCGCAGGGGCAGGCGATCACCAGAACCGCCACGGCATTGATGAGGGCCTGGGCAAAATCCCCCGCCCACAGCCACCAACCAAGGAAGGTGACCAAGGCAATCGCCACCACCACCGGGACGAAGACGGCCGAAATGCGATCCGCCAGGCGCTGCACCGGGGCCTTTGAGCCCTGGGCGGCTTCCACCATCCGCACGATCCCGGCCAGGAGCGTCTGGCGCCCGACTCCGGTCGCTCGGCAGCGGAGCACGCCGGCGCCATTCACCGTCGCGGCAAAGACCTTGTCGCCCGATCGCTTTTCCACCGGCAGACTCTCGCCGGTGAGCATCGCCTCATCCACGCCGGATTCGCCGGATTCGATCACCCCGTCCACCGGCACCGCGTCGCCGGGCCGCAAGAGGAAGCGGTCTCCCACCTTGAGGCTGTCCACCGGGACTTCGATCACCTGACCATCCTTTTCGACCCGGGCCACCTTCGGCGCCAGACTCAGCAAAGCCTCGATCGCGGCGGAGGTGCGGGCCTTGGCCCGGGCCTCCAGGAGCTTGCCCATCAGGATCAGGGTGATGACGCTGGCCGATGCCTCGAAATAGACATGGGCGTGGGCCATGCCGGCCAGGGTGACCACTAGGCTATAGAGATAGGCCATGCTCGTGCCGAGGGCCACCAGCACATCCATGTTCGCCCCACCGCCCCGCAGGGCCGACCAGGCGCCGCGATAGAAGCGGGCCCCGACCCAGAATTGCACCGGCGTCGCCAGGGCGAGCTGCAGCCAGCGTGGGATCAGGTCGTGGTGGCCCCCGCCCCAGTCGCCCGAAAACATGGCCGGCATCTGGGCCAGCAATGGCAAGGTAAGGGCCACCGAGATCCAGAAACGTCGCAGCTCGGCGCGGAAGTCCGCCGCCTTGCGGGCTTTTTCCTGCTCCCGGCCGGCAAGCCCGGACTCCTGGGCGCCAAACCCGGCTCGCTCGACGGCGCCGATCACCTCGTCAAGGCTGGCCGCACCGGGTTGCAGGGCAAGGTGAGCGTGCTCCGTCGCGAAATTCACCGTCGCCGACACCCCCTGGACACGATTGAGCACCTTCTCGAGCCGGGTGGCGCAGGCGGCGCAGGTCATGCCGCTGATGGCCAGGTCCAGATCCAGGGCGGGGACGTCGAACCCGGCCTTGCGGATCGCGGCCACCACCGTCGTTGGATCCGTGTCGACGGTGTTCAGCCGAACCCGCGCCCGCTCCGCGGCAAAATTGACGGTTGCCGCGACGCCGGGCAAGCGATTGAGGACCTTCTCGACCCGCGTGGCGCAGGCGGCGCACGTCATCCCCGTGATGGGCAGATCCAGATCTGATTGCGGGTCGATGGCAGTTTCACTCATCACGGTCTCCTGGTTCGGGCTTCCCGTCGAACAGGCTGCGGGGAAGCGTCGATTGGAGTCTAATCTCCGTACCCAGGTACGGAGTCAACCCCATGGATTCACCAAATTTGACCATTGGTCGGCTGGCGCGTGCGGCCGGAGTAGGTGTCGAGACCGTTCGCTACTACCAGCGCCGTGGCCTGATCGGCACCCCCAGCGGCGCCGCTGGCGCCCGCCGCTACGGCCAGGCCGCGCTGGACCGGCTGCGCTTCATCCGCCACGCCCAGCGCCTGGGTTTCAGCCTGGACGAAGTGGCGGGCCTTCTGGAACTGGACGAGATGAGCGATCGCAACGCGGCCCGCAAAGCGGCTCAGGACAAGCTGCGGGAGATCGAGGAAAAGCTGACCCGGCTGGAAGCCATGCGGCAGGCCCTGGCAGAGTTGGTCCGCTGCTGCGAAGCGGGCCCGGGAGCGGAACCCTGCCCAATCCTTCATACGCTGTCAGGGACGGAAGAGTCGCCGCATTCCTAGACGTGGCAGAGCACGCCGTCCCAGAGCTTCCCTCCAAGACTTGGGGCGAGGACCAGCCCAAACACGCCGAAGGCCAGCACAAGGAGGCCGGCGGCGTAACGGACCTTGGAATTGCGGGTGACATCGCGCAAGCGCTTGAAAAGCAAGCCAGCGAGCAGGAGGTTGGGCAAGGTCCCAAGGCCGAAGGCGGCCATCAGGGCAGCGCCCCGGGTCGCGGAGCCCGTGACCAGCGCAGTGGCAAGAACGCTGTAGATCAATCCGCAGGGCACCAGCCCCCACAGCATTCCCAAGGGTAACGCCTGGAGTGGGGAGCGGGCCGGCAGGAAACGTCGGGTCAAGGGCTGCACACGGCGCCAGATGCGATGACCCAAGCGCTCCACCGGCGCCAGCACGGCGGTGAATCCAGTGAGGTAGAGCCCAAGGGCAATCAACATCAAGTTTGCCAGCACATAGAGGGCAAGCTGGATGGGGAGGACGTCATTGAACAAAAGCCCCACCGTACCCAGGGCGCCCATGGCGGCGCCAAGGAGGATGTAGGTCGCAATCCTCCCGAGGTTGTAGGCGAGGTGGATCGGCCACTGCCGCTGGACCGCACCGGGAATCTGGACGGTCAGGGCCCCGACGATGCCACCGCACATGCCGACGCAATGGGTGCCCCCCAGGAGCCCCACCAGAAAGATGGCGATGTAACCGGTTTCAGGCATCGCGGAAAATATAGGCGGGCGGCGTCATGAGTGGAATGGTAATCCGGAAGCGCCGCCCCTCGCTCTCAAATCACTTTCGAGTAGCGGGTTCGCTCCCGGTCCGCCCGCAGGTAACGATCGAAGACCATGGCGATTCCCCGCACCAGCAGTCGCCCTTCTGGCCGTACGGTAATCCATTTGTCCGTCACCTCCACCAGACCCGCTTCCTCCATGGCCTGCAAATCCGCCAGTTCGGCAGCGAAATAGTCCTTGAAGGAGATGAGATGGGCGATTTCGATGGATTCGATCGACACCTCGAAGTGGCACATCAGGGCCTGGATCATGGCCCGGCGCAGCAGGTCGTCGGCGTTGAGTTCTACGCCCCGCAAGACCGGCAGGGTGTGCCGATCCAGGGCATCGTAGTACTCGTCGAGGCTCTTGACGTTCTGCGCATAGCAGGGACCCACCTGGCTGATCGCGGACACTCCAAAAGCCAGCAAATCGCACTCGGCATGGGTGGAGTAACCCTGGAAATTACGGTGCAGGCGGCCCTGACGTTGGGCGACGGTCAGTTCATCGTCCGGCTTGGCGAAATGGTCCATGCCGATATAGACGTAACCCGCTTCGGTAAGCCGCCGGATACCGAGTTGCAAGAGTTGAAGCTTGGTGTCCGCAGTGGGGAGATCGACCGAATTGATCCGCCGCTGGGGTTTGAACAAACCCGGCAAATGCGCATAGCTGTACAGGGAGATCCGGTCCGGCGAGAGGGCGAGGACCTCCTCGAGGGTGCGGTTGAAACTGATCACGTTTTGCTTGGGCAAGCCATAGATCAGGTCGAGGCTGACGGACTTGAATCCCGATTGCCGCGCGGCGTTCATCACCCGCCGGGTTTCCTCGACGCTCTGGACGCGATTCACGGCCTTCTGCACCGCCAGGTCGAAATCCTGCACCCCCACGCTCATCCTGTTGAAGCCGAGTTCCCCGAGGAGGGCAACCGTCGCCTCATCCACCTTGCGGGGGTCCACCTCAATGGAATACTCGCCATGGGGCGCAAGGGTAAAGTGGCGACGGACGATGGCAAGAAGCTCGCGCAATTCGTCGTGGGACAGAAAGGTGGGCGTCCCGCCCCCAAGGTGCAGCTGGGCCACCTGGCGCGGACCCGACACCGCGGCCGCCTGAATCGCCACTTCTTTTTCCAAGTATTTCAGATACTTGGACGACCTTCCATGGTCTTTGGTGATGATTTTATTGCAGGCGCAATAGTAGCAAATCGTGTTACAGAAGGGGATGTGGAAGTATAATGAGAGCGGTTTTGCCACGCCGCCGACGGCACGCTGCCTCAATCGGCACAGGAAGGCGTCGGCATCAAAGGCCTCAACAAAGCGATCCGCGGTGGGGTAAGACGTGTACCGTGGCCCATTGACGTCGAATCGCCGAATGAGTTGCGGGTCGAAGTGAAGCGCAGAGTGCATCGTGGGGGCCCTCCATAGCGTGCCCGACACGATCGCAGAACGCCTTGAATCGCTGTTTGATCCAGGTCAAACAGGGTCGGGCGCGAGCCGCCGAACACTCCGAAAGGATGCCATGCAGATGAAGGGTGCAAGTGTGGTCCCGATTACCGTAGCCGGCCTCAAATCCGCCTGCTCTCAATGCAACCTTCAGGAACTCTGCCTCCCCTTCGGTCTCGACCACACCGAAATCGATCGCCTCGATGAGTTGGTCGCGACTCGACGCAAGGTCAAGCGCCAGCAGCATCTTTATCGGGCCGGCGAGGCCTTCGAAGCGATCTACGCCATTCGAACCGGCTCGTTCAAGACCGACGTGATTCTGGAGGACGGCCGCGAGCAGGTCACAGGATTTCAGATGACCGGGGAGATCCTTGGCCTGGACGGCATCAGCAGCGAGCACCACTCCTGCAACGCCGTCGCCCTGGAAGACAGCGAAGTCTGCATCATCCCCTTCGCCAAGCTGGAAGAACTATCCCGCGAGGTGGAGGCCCTGCAGCACCAGTTCCACAAGGTGATGAGCCGGGAAATTGTCCGGGATCACGGCGTGATGATGCTCCTGGGTTCCATGCGGGCCGAGGAGCGGCTGGCGGCCTTCCTGCTCAACATGTCCCAGCGCTTCACGGCGCGGGGCTTTTCCCCGGCCGAGTTCCATCTGCGCATGACCCGCGAGGAAATCGGCTCTTACCTGGGGCTGAAGCTGGAAACCGTTTCCCGCGCCTTTTCGCGCTTCCAGGAAGATGGACTGGTCTCGGTCCAGCAAAAGCACATCCGCATCCTGGACATCCCCGGACTCAAGAAGCTGATGCACCACCCTCAGTTCACCTAAAGCCTCTCCCGCCCTTCCCCACCCGCCCGGCACGACCGCAAGGGGAAGGGTGCTTCTTCGCAAGCGCTCACCTTTCCTGCCGGCGGGTCCGCATCTTCTCTCCGACTTCAGCCAGATCCTGAGGCTCCATATGGCGTAGAAGCAAGGGGAAGAGCATCGCCTCCTCGCATTCGAGATGATTGCGATATTGCTGGGTGAAATAGGCGACGTCGTCCGCATCCAGCTCCGCCCCGGTGCCTTGGGCAATGGCGTCGAGGGGGCCAGCCAAGGCGTCCCACGCGGCGAAAAGCGCCTTGTGATCGGCAAGCAGGCTGGAAATCAGGCATTCGACCCGATGACGGTCCACCGTATCGATTCGAGCGAGTAGACGAGGAAACACATCGCGCTCCTCGTCCTGATGATGATGCACTGCGGCCGAACGAAAATAACGGAGGATCGCCGCCGCGGCCTGTCGGGCGGCCGCGTCTGGGCCGTGCTCCGGCAACCATCCTGCCAGGCGCCGCAAGGTTTCCAACTGATTCTTCATGCGGCCGTGACAGGCCTCCAACATTTCGATGGGATCATCAAAGCCCGGCAACGGCCGGATAAGTGTTTCCTCCATCATCCCTCTCCTCTATTTTTTCATCCCGCCAAAAATCCAGCAGGATTCTTTGTGATTGCAACCGACACGATATATCCGAAGGTTCCGAGGGCCGCCACCCACGCAACCCCTCTCAGCCATCGCGGCCGCCCCGGCCGTAGGGCCAGCGCCCCCAGGCCAATATAGACTAGGAGGCCCACGACCTTCGCGGTAAGCCAGTCATTTTGGAGGGGATATTGGCCCAGGATCAAGGCCAATCCGATAGCACTTGCGAGGAGGAGCGTGTCGATCACATGGGGAACAGTCCGGGTCAGACGCCGCGCCAGGAGCCGCGAGCCCTGCAGCATCCAGATGCCACGGAGCAGGAAACCACAGAAACTCAGGCCGACACAGGTGACGTGGCATTGCTTGAGCAGGGCATAAAGCATGGCGAAACCTTTGCAAAATGGAGCCGCTCCCCAGCGACTCCCGTGGGCGTTCAAAAAGATTTCGCCGCACCCGAGGGATTTTCCATGGCCTCAGACAAGATTGATATCCCCGGATATCTTTCGAGGCTCCCGCTATTTAGCGAACTCGCAGGGGCTGATCGGGCCGGCATCGTGGCGGCAACGAGAGAAAAGGACCAGCCGAGGAGAGTTGCAATTCCAGCGGGGCGACACGCTCAAGGGCCCGACACCCTATGAGTTCATCTGCAAAACCTGGCCAAAAGGACCGGAGCACTTAAGGATCAATCCAACCCAGCGCACCGTGGGACTAACCAGCTTATCAAAGACCCAAAACGGAAAGAAAAGAGCCGACCGATGCTTGGCCGGCCGGCTCCTGGGGGTCAGGACTGCGTCAGACCACGCCTACGGTCAGTTGGTCGAACCAGTCGATGAAACGCGCGACATCCTCACCCTGATAAATCGCGCCATGCTGGGGGCACAGCATGTCGATATTCAAGACGGCGACCCGCTCGCACCAGCGCCGCTTGGCCTCGTTGGAACCCATCCAGCGCCGGTGAAAACCGGCCGCATATTGGATGTGCTGGTCGAAATTCTTCACGTACAGGTCATCCTGGTCGGGCGGCAGCAGGGCTGCCCCCACATCGCCGCTGAAGAGAATCTTGGCGCCCCGATCGTAAAGGTGGAAGTTGCCTGACGAGTGGAGGTAGTGGGCTGGCACGGCCTCGAGATCCAGGTCGCCAATGCGGATCGACGCCCCCTCATCGGGAAGCGAGGCGAAGGTTTCCGCGGTCCCGCCAAAATGGGGCAAAAAGGACGCCCAGAGCCAACTCGTATAGCACTTCAGCTCCGGGTTGAAATCGAGCCACAGCGCCAGGGAGGAAATAATGTCCGGGTCTTGGTGGGAGGCGAAGATGGCCCGGACGCGATTGGGGTCAGTTTCGGCACAGAGCGCTGAAAACACCGCAGGAAAAATTTCGATGCCCCCCGGATCGCAAAGCAGCGATTCGGCCCCCGACTCGATCAGATACTCATTGGTGTCGATGACATGTCCGGCCCGATTCGGGTCCCGGACGATAGCCAGCCAGCGATGATCCCCGTCCTGGAAAATGGTGCGACATTGCTTCATGAACCCTCCTTGATGAGGCGCTCGCGGGTCAGCTTCTCCAGCGAGAGTTTGATCTGGTCGATGACTTCGGCGAAATCGGTCGATACCTGCATGAGGGACGAACTGTACTGGCCCCCGTAGGCGGCCTCGATCTTGGCGGAGCGGGCCAGGACCCCGCCGAGCTCGACCAATTGCCCGGTGGATTCGAGCGCGCGATGCAGGACTTTGTCGAATTGCCGGAGTCTTTGAAACTTCTCACCGAACGCCGCTTCGGCCCGAGCCATCACGACGTCCAGGCCGGCAATTTCCTTCCCTTCGCAGGCCCGCACGGCAAGGTCCAGGATGCGATCGAGGCGGCGCTGCTGCATGAGGCTGGAGACGGCGGTCACCGACTCCGCCGTCATCTCCCGCAGCAATGCCATCTGCTGCGTCAGATCCTGGGCAAACCGCCGCAACTCGTTTGACAGCACCCCAAATCCCAGCGCGGCGGTTCCCGCCCGCTTGGCCAGAAAGATCGCGTTCAAGGCCATCAGATTGATCTTGAACGCCGTCGCAACGATCGACTTGATCTCTTCGTTGGAGCGAACGATGCGCGCAAGCTGGGATTCGGACGAAACACCGGCCGCCGCTTGGAAGAAGGATTCGGGCGCGTTCATGCAAGGCCCGCACAGTCACGCCCAAGTCCCGAGGGGACATCCACCAGCATCAGATGGGCAAGGGATGGCAACATGGTCTGACGTCCTTAGGTCAATTCAGACAGTGCGCGAGGCGACCAAACGTCCATGCCGCAGACCGAACCGCGCATCAATGCAGGCGGAAATCGGCCCGCCCTGCCCGAAGCCTATCGGACCCCACCATTGAAACTTGAGGCGAGGGAATACCCCGTTTGACCGAGGTCAACGCTCCAGCACGTAGGCCCCAGGTGCCGGCCCAAGAGCCGGGAAATCCTCGGTCTCCAATGGGGGTGGCGGACCCAACTCACCGCTGCGTGGCTTAAGCCAGTCCATCCAGTCGCCCCACCAACTGCCCTCATGCTCCTCGGCGCGCTCCCGCCAACTCCGGTAGGAGTCGGTGCGATGCACTTCCGCCGTCCAGTAGCGGCGCTTGGGCGGAATCACAGGCGGATTGACGATCCCGAGGATATGGCCCGCGCTGGAGAGGACGAAGCGTTTGGGCCCCTTGACGTAGTTGTGGATGTAGAAGGTCTGCTGGGCTGGGGCGATATGGTCGTCCTGGGCCGCCACGGCGTAGAGAGGTTGGACGATTCGCCCGAGATCGATGGGCTCACCCGCGACGGTCAGGGCGTCCGCCTGCACCAACTGGTTCTTCAAATAGAGTTCCCGCAGGTACCACGCATGCATTCGGTACGGCATCCGGGTAGTGTCCATGTTCCAGTACAACACGTCGAATGGCGGCGGCGCTTCGCCGTAGAGCCAGCCATGAACCACGTAATGCCAGATCAGGCTGTTCGAGCGAAGCAACCGAAAGGCGGCCGCCATCTCCTTCCCGTCGAGGTAACCCTTACGCGCCATGTTCGAGATGATGAATCCGACGCTGGCTTCATCGATGAACACCTCGATGTCCCCCGGGCGGCGAAAATCCACCATCGTGGCGAACAGGGTCCAATCCTCCACCGGCACCGATTCCGGCAGGAAGTGCTGATTCGCCCAGGCCATGTAGATTGCCAGCGCCGTCCCGCCGAGGCAGTAACCAATCGCGTGGACTTTGGCGCTGCCGGTCACCCGTTGCGCCACCTCGATGATTTTCCCCACTCCGTCCTGCAAGTAGCGATCGAAACGGGTGTCTGCGAGTTCGGGGCCAGGGTTGCGCCAACTGGTAATGAAGACATCCAGCCCCTGATCGAGGAGGTATCGCACCATGCTCTTCTTCGGCTCGAGGTCCAGAACGTAGAACTTATTGATCCACGGCGTGATGATCACAACGGGGCGCCCATGTACCGAAGCCTGGCGTGGAGCGTAATGGATCACTTCGAGGAGATCGCTCCGATACACCACCGCTCCCGCTGTCGTGGCGAGGTTCTCGCCAACCGTGAAATGGCTTGCATCGGCCATCCGCACGTCACCCCGCTCAATATCCGCGAGGAAATTCATGAACCCTTTACGCAGACTCTCCCCTTGGGTCTCAACCGCCAGACGGATGGCTTCCGGATTGGTGAACAGGAAATTGGTCGGAGCCATGGCATTCAGCCATTTCCGCCACCAGAAGGCGGCCCGCCGACGTTCCTTGCCGGAGAGCCCCGGAGTTGCGTAGAGCATGTCCTGGGTATGGCGGGTGAAAGCCAGGTAATGCTCCTTCAGGATGTCCCAAGCCGCAGATTCGGTCCAAACCGGGTCCGCGAACCGGGTATCGTCCTCATGGGGCCGGATGGGATCAGCGTCCCGGATCCCGAACGCCCGTCGCCAGGAGTGCAGGTGTAGGGCCCAAAGGTCCGCAGAGAGGCCCACCAAACGCTCTGCCAGCTCTTGAGGATGGGCCATCCAGGCCAACTGCGCATGGACGATCGGGGCCATCATCCCAAGGGGATCCACCGCCCCTTCGATCGAATCGTGAAGCACCTTCATCGCCACCTCGGCAACCACCGGTGGCGACACTAGGCTCCGTCCGTGGTGGTTGCCGTGGCCATTCTTCGACCCATTCTGCATGATGACAATCCTCGTCCTTCGCAACGCCCCCAAAAATTGCTGCACCGCATCTAGATGCTAGTCTTGCCCGCTGGGAAAGCATGGGCGTTGACGCCCATCAAACCGTGGTCACGCTGGTCGGCGCATATAATGATTTGCCTGCATTGAGGAAGGGAAATGGAAATGTTCAAGCATCTGCTGGTTCCCACCGATGGTTCAGACCTTTCCGAAAGCACCGTTCGGCGGGCTGTATCTTTTGCCAAAGAAGCTGGCGCAAGGATCACCTTTTTCTATGCCCAGCCTGATTTTCCAATGCCCATCTACGGGGAAGGCGCGCTCATCGACCCGACGACGCCGGAGCAGTTTGCTAAAGCCAGTGCGCAAGAGGCTGCGGCAATTCTGTCCAAGGCCAAGGCCCACGCGGATCTTGCTGAGGTGGCGGCCGTCACGGACACCGAGGTCAATGAAGTACCCTATGAAGCGATCATCAATGCCGCCAGCCGACACGGCTGCGACTTGATTTTTATGGCGTCCCACGGTCGACGTGGCTTAGCGAGTCTACTGCTGGGCAGCGAAACCCAGAAGGTCCTGACCCATAGCACCATTCCGGTGCTGATCTATCGCTGAGGTCGCTTCAATAACCGGCGAGGGCGGCCCTTGTGAGATGGGGATTAAGGGCTGAGTGATAGCGCGAATTCGGAAGCTTAGCCTTCCGGATGGTTGATTTCGTCCGCCGTCCGTTGGAAGAACAAGGTCATTAGGCTAGAGGCCGCACAGACCAGCCAGAATCCGAAGAAGCCGATCGAATAGGTTGCGAGAGGCGAAAACCTGACCGGGGTACCAAGGAGGTAAAGCTCCTGCGGATTGATCACGGTAAAGAATAAGATTTCCGCGAGTCCGGCCACCAGAAAAGACGGCCATAGCACCTGAATCAATTTCAACATCTCGCCTCCACAACTTTCAATAATTGGGAATTTGCATCCCTGCCGTCCGTTACTCCACTACCGGGCCCCGAACAACTCACTCGACAGGCTGATGTCCCCGGCCGGCCAACCTCACCTCGGTTTCCGAAGGCAGATTCAGATTCCCGTTCAGGCGCCATTCATTGGCCAGGTCTTCGATCTGGATGTCCCAGCGTCCGGCAATCAAATCTGCCACCTTGCCGGCAAACCGGCCGCCGCTACCCTCCAATTCGATCACCTGGTCCAATCCGACCCGGGTGGGATGGGCAAAGATCACGCGGATTTTGTCCGGGGTGGCGCCCTTCCCGGTCAAAAAAACCTCAACGCCGCCGGCATGCACGCGGACCTGGGCCTCCAGACCCAGATCGAAGGCATGCTTAGATCGTTCCATGGTTTTCTGGATCGCCAGCCCCTGCTTGTAGTAGTCATCCACCACCAACCCGTCGCTGGTCGACACGGCAAGCCATAGGGTAATCATCCCAGCGACAACCGCGACCGCGGGAAAGGTAATGAGAAACCAGGGCCAGCCCTGGCGGTACCAGGGCACGGTCTTTTGGTGCTGAGCAACAGGAGACATATCAGTTCGGCATCAGGAAAGTGGATTTTTCACGGACGAAGACCGATGGATCGTCCACGGCCTTGACCTCCAGATAGATCGGGTTCGACGATCCCGGCCTCGCGGCATCTGGCGGTATTTGCACCTGGATCGCTACGGATTCGATCGCGGCGGCCGGAATGCGGAATTCTTTGCTACCGCCTTCTAGACGGATGTTCTCCAAGCCGGAAACGGTGATTTCGAACGCACGCTCCGCCTCGGTCATATTCATGATCTGCAACCGGTAGACGTTCTCGATCCAGCCCCCATCGACCTCCCTTGCGAGGGTCGCCCGATCCCTCAGGATATCGACTCGCAGAGGCGCACGCGTCGCCAGTCCCCAAAGGAAGGCCACACAGATCGCTGCAAGGATCCCACCATAAATGAGGGTGCGCGGGCGCAGTACATGCCCGAAGATCTCCTTCCGGCCCCAGTGTTTTTTGATGGCGTTTTCGGTTGAATAGCGGATGAGCCCTTTGGGGTAGCTCATCTTTTCCATGACCTGGTCGCAAGCGTCGATACAGGCCGCACAGCCGATGCACTCGTATTGCAGGCCGTTCCGTATATCGATACCCGTGGGGCACACCTGGACGCAGATCCCGCAATCGACGCAATCACCCTTCCCCACCACTCGGGGATCGACCCCCTTCTTGCGGGTCCCTCGAGGCTCGCCGCGCTCGACGTCGTAGGTGATGACCAGGGTGTCCGGATCGAACATGACCCCCTGAAAACGGGCATAGGGGCACATGTATTTGCAGACTTGCTCCCGCATCACCCCAGCCATCAGGTAGGTAAAGCCGCCGTAAAACAGAATCCAAAACAGCTCCCAAGAGCCAAAACTGAAGGTCACTGCCTCATGAATCAGCTCTTTGAGGGGTGAAAAATAGCTGACGAAGGTGAAACCGGTCCATACAGACAGGGCGATCCACGCTCCGTACTTCGCCCCTTTGATACCGAGCTTTTGCGCGCCAAATGGACTCTTGTCGAGCTTTATCCGCTTGTTACGGTCACCTTCGATCTTCTGCTCGATCCATTGAAAAATCTCGGTGTATACGGTTTGCGGGCAGGCATAGCCACACCAGAGTCGGCCGGCGATCGCGGTAAAGAAAAACAGGGCATAGGCGGAAATGATTAGCAGAACTGCGAGGAAAAAGACGTCCTGCGGCCAAAACACCCACCCGAAAATATAAAACTTACGTTCCACCAAGTGCAGCAGGACAGCCTGCCGGCCG
This sequence comes from Zoogloeaceae bacterium, assembly GCA_016791005.1. Taxonomy (GTDB): domain Bacteria; phylum Pseudomonadota; class Gammaproteobacteria; order Burkholderiales; family Rhodocyclaceae; genus JAEUNX01. Next base: position 19,767 of record JAEUNY010000179.1, on the reverse strand, counting down.
TTCCATTGGAGCCAGGGCAAACCATAAAACAGGATTTGCGTGGCCCAGACCAAAGTCCAACGCCAAGTCGCGAACCACCCGGTCACCGACCGTACATACACCTTCTGACGCACGGCATAAAGTGAATCGTCACCCCCCGATTCAACGGGGGTCACGGGGATTACCTTGGGATTAGGATTTCCTGAACCTTGGCTCATGTTCGCAATATTCGGAGATTCTAATTTGCAGTAAAGAAATATCCCCGGGGCAAGCCCCGGGGATATCACCCATCAACCGATCAATTACTTTTCAGCCGTCTTGGCGGACAGCCCATACACGTAGGCCGCCAGCAGGTGAACCTTGGCGTCGCCGAGGAAGCTTTCAAAAGAAGGCATCCGGTTCGTACGTCCCTTCGTCACGGTCTCGATGATTGTGGCCTCCGCAGAACCATACAGCCATGTCTTGTCGGTGAGGTTCGGAGCACCGATACCTTGATTCCCTGTGCCTTCGGGGCCATGGCACGCCGCGCAGTTCTGGGCGAACAAGTCTTTGCCCCGCTGAGCACGCAAGGAATCGTGGGCCAGACCTGAGAGCGATCGGACATAGTTGGCCACATCCTTGACGCCATCCCCACCCAGAGCGGGCCCGAACGGCGGCATCATGCCCTGACGGCCACCCAGGATCGTCGTCTTGATGGTGTCCGGCGCTCCACCATAGAGCCAGTCGTTGTCCGTCAGGTTGGGGAAGCCTTTGGCACCGCGGGCGTCACCACCATGGCACTGGGCACAGTAGGTCAAAAACAGCCGCTGTCCCATGGCTTTGGCTTCGGCGTCGGCCGAAACCGCCTTGAGATCCATCTTGGCGTACTTGTCGAAGATCGGCGCGTACTTTTCGTTTGCCTTACGCATCTCCTGCTGGTACTGCGAGTTTTCACCCACAGCGGAGCTCCAGCCGTATATCCCCTTGTTATTCCCGAAACCCGGATAGAGGATGAGATAGACGATGCCAAAGATGACGGTAATCCAGAACAGGTACATCCACCACCGCGGCAGCGGGTTGTTGTACTCACACAGGTTTTCGTCCCAAACGTGGCCATGCAGCTGGTTGAGTTCGTGGGAGCGATCGACCTTATTGTTGGAAACCAAGACAAAGATGCAGTACGCCAAACTGAGGGCCACCAGGACCATCACGTAGGCGTTCCAGAAGCCGCTGGTAAAGTCAGCCATTTGCTTTTCCTTCTTTTGATTGCCCGGCGACACGGTCGGCGGGCACGTCATCTTCGGTAAAGGGCAAACGCGCCGCTTCCTCGAAGCCCCGCTTGGCGTGGCCGCTATAGGCCCAGGCACAAATGCCCAGGAAACAAAGGAAGCCCATCAGCGTGAGGATCGATCGAACATCATTGATATCCACGGCGCGACTCCTGCCTGTTACTTGACATTCTGCAAGGCGATACCGAGGCCCTGGAGATAGGCAATGACTGCCTCCATCTCCGTCTTGCCCTCGAGGTCCTTCTTGGCGCCCGCAATTTCCTCATCGCTGTAGGGGACGCCCACCTTACGAAGGGCCTGCATCTTCAGCTCAATATCAGAGGAAACCACTGGGCGCTCCAGCCAAGGAAATGCGGGCATATTGGACTCGGGAACCACATCCCGCGGATTGTTCAGGTGAATGCGGTGCCATTGGTCAGAATAACGCCCGCCTACCCGAGCCAGATCCGGACCCGTACGTTTTGAACCCCACTGAAACGGATGGTCATACACGTACTCCCCCGCCACCGAGTAATGACCATACCGCTCGGTCTCCGCACGGAAAGGCCGGATCATCTGGGAGTGGCAGTTGTAGCACCCCTCCCGGACGTAAACATCCCGACCCACCAACCGCAGCGGTTCGTAGGGTTTGACACCGGGAATCGGCGTTGTGGTGGATTTCTGGAAGAAGAGGGGCACGATCTCCACCAGACCGCCGACGCTGACGACCAGGAGCGTCAGAATGATCATCAAGCCGACGCTGGTTTCGATCTTTTCATGCTTAGAGCCTGCCATGATTCTGGATCTCCTCGGTTAGGCGTGGGCGGCTTGGGGAGCGAGTACCGGGGCGTTGTACGCCTTTTCGCCGGCAATCGTCTTCAGCACGTTGTAGAACATGAGCAGCATTCCACTCAGGAACAACACCCCGCCAATGAACCGGATGGTCCAGAACGGATAGCTCGCCTTCACGGATTCCACGAAGGAATACGTCAGGGTGCCATCCGGGTTGGTCGCCCGCCACATCAGGCCCTGCATGACCCCGGAAATCCACATTGAGGCGATGTAGAGCACCACGCCGATGGTGGCAATCCAGAAGTGGGTCGTGATGAGCTTGGTGGAATACATCTCGGTCTTACCGTACATCCGCGGGATGAGGTAGTAGATCGAGCCAATCGACACCATGGCCACCCAACCCAGCGCACCGGAATGCACATGGCCCACCGTCCAGTCGGTGTAATGGGACAGCGCATTCACCGTCTTCACCGACATCATCGGGCCTTCGAAGGTCGACATCCCGTAGAACGACAAGGAGGTGATCAGGAATTTGAGGATCGGATCGGTGCGCAGCTTATGCCAGGCGCCGGAGAGGGTCATGACGCCGTTGATCATCCCACCCCAGGACGGAGCCATGAGGATCAGGGAAAACATCATCCCGACCGACTGCGTCCAATCCGGCAGCGCGGTGTAGTGAAGGTGGTGCGGACCCGCCCACATGTAGGTGAAGATCAGGGCCCAAAAGTGCACCACCGACAAGCGATAGGAATAGACCGGGCGCTCAGCCTGCTTCGGCACGAAGTAATACATCATGCCGAGGAAGCCCGCCGTCAGGAAGAAGCCTACCGCGTTGTGCCCGTACCACCACTGCACCATTGCATCCTGGACGCCTGCGTAGGCCGAGTAGGACTTCGTGAGCGTCACCGGGATTTCGGCACTATTCACGATATGGAGCAGCGCCACCGTGATGATGAAAGCACCGTAGAACCAGTTCGCAACGTAGATATGTGACGTCTTGCGTTTGCCAATGGTGCCAAAGAACACGACCGCGTAAGCGACCCAGACGACGGCGATCAAGATATCGATCGGCCATTCGAGCTCGGCATACTCCTTCCCTGAAGTAAAGCCGAGGGGCAACGTAATGGCCGCCAGCACGATGATCAGCTGCCAACCCCAGAAGGTGAAGGATGCCAGCCACGGCGCAAAGAGCGTCGTGTGATTGGTCCGCTGAACGACATAGTACGACGTAGCGAAAAGCGCACACCCCCCGAACGCGAAGATCACTGCGTTGGTGTGCAACGGACGCAGCCTGCCAAAGTGCAGCCATTCGGCAACGTTCAGTTCGGGCCAGACGAGCTGCGCGGCGGCGATGACACCGACGAGCATGCCCACAATCCCCCACACCACCGTCATGATGGCGAACTGGCGCACGACTTTATAGTTGTAAGTCGCTTGCGATTGCATGTGAGTCACCTCTTTGATTAAGAACTTTTGGAGCCTCCCCGACTCACAGCGCAAGGCGCCGGAATCGCCCGGCGAAGCATACGCTGCAATCGGCCTGACCGGTTGATGCAGATCAATATTGTATTGCGGTGCACAGGCGCAAAAGCAAGCCTGGCGGCGGATCCGGGCCAAAAAAAAGGGTGCGGCTTGCGGCGCACCCCCAACCCCAACAGAGAGACAAAAATCCCGCAGCTTGCCCCACGAGCGACTGCGCTCGTGCCGCAAACCACTGATTCGGGAAGGATAGTGTCAAACTTTCCGGGCCGCGCCATTGACGTAGGTCAACTGTCGCGCCGGGTGGGATTCGGCGCCGAATCGTGCCTACCTGCATCATCGTCAAGCCTCCCTGTGTCGTGCTTTTCGGTCCGCACCGGCGCCCCCTCACGGTGCGGTTTGTCGTCGTCCATGAGAAGACGGTATGCGGGCCCCTCCAGATCGTCGAACTGTCCGCTGCGCAATGACCACCAAAAAATGACCCCGATTAGAAATACCAGGACAACCGATAGGGGAATCAGCAAATACAGAATTTCCATTCAGGCCAAGTCCGTTTTCCGCGACCGAAGCCGGAGCGCATTCAAAACCACCAACAAGGAACTCGCCGACATTCCGATGCCAGCCATCCATGGCGTCACCCAGCCCGCCATAGCCAAAGGAATTGCGGTGAAATTGTAGGCGAAAGCCCACCACAAGTTTTGTCGGGTCACCGCAACAGTGCGTACCGCCATCGCTATCCCCCGTTTCAAGGCGCCAAGATCCTCGTTCAACAACACGACGTCCGCCTGATTGCGGGCTAGGGCCGTACCCGCCCCCATCGCGACCGACACTTGGGCCTTTGCCAGGACCGGCGCATCGTTCACCCCGTCCCCCACCATCGCCACCACGCAGCGCCCACCCTCCTGCATGGCCATGACCGCGTCGTGCTTACCCTGGGGCGACAGACCAGCGGCATAGTCCTTGACCGCCAGTTGCTCGGCCACGGCCGCAACTGCCGCACGACCGTCGCCACTGAAAATCGAGACCGCTATATCGCGCGATTGAAGATACTGAACCAGTTGCGTCGCGCCCGGGCGCATCGTGTCGGTGAGCTGGAATGCCGCCAACCACCGTGCCCCCATTCCAAGGAAGACGACCGTTGCCGCACCATCTGCGTCGTTCTTCAGTTCATCTGGCATCGGCACATTGACCAGCTCCCAAACGAAATTCGCATGACCGATTCGCACGCGTTCGCCGTTCCAGAAGCCTTCCACCCCCTGCCCTGTCACGGCTCGTCGATCGAGCACCCGGATTCCGGGACCATCGACCGCGGACTCCGCAGCTCCCAGACCCGTCGCAATGGCATGTTCAGAGCCGGCCTCGAGACTTCGCGCCAACTGCAGTGCCCAACTGGAATCAACTCCAGCGGCCGTGCGCTGATCAGTGAGCGTCATCAACCCCAGGGTTAGGGTACCGGTCTTGTCGAACACCACCCTCTGGGCCCCGGCCAGTGCCTCAATTGCGTGCCCTCGGGTGATCAGGACACCCATCCGGGCCAGGGCATCGGTAGCCACCGTCAGCGCAGCGGGGGTCGCCAACGACAAAGCGCAGGGACAGCTCACGACCAACACCGACACGCATACCCACAGGGCTTTGGAAGGATCGAAAGCAAGCCAATAAGCCCCGGTAACCGCCGACAAGACGAGCAGTGCCAAAATGAACCAGGATGCGACGCGATCTGCAGCTTCCACGACCCGGGGGCGTTCGGTGGCGGCCCGCTCCATGAGGTGCTGGATGGCCGCCAAGCGTGTCGAATCCCCCACATGCTCGAGGCGGATCGCCAGCGGACTGGTGATATTGATGGTGCCGCCCGTGACCTCTCCCCCGCATCGTTTTCCAACAGGGCGGCTCTCCCCGGTGAGCAACGACTCGTTGACCTCGCTTTCCCCCTCAACGACTTCACCGTCCGCAGGGATCACCTCTCCCGGGCGAACCCGGATGACGTCACCCGGCGACAGATTGACCACCGGCACCCGCTCGCAATCCCCATTCGGCCAGTCGAGATACCGCTCGGACACCGCTGGAATGACCTTACTGAGTTCCTCGACACCGCGTACCGCCCGCTGCCTCGCAAGCATCTCTAGGTATCGCCCGCAAAGCAGGAAGAAAACAAACATCGCAACCGAGTCGAAATAGACTTCCCCCTCTCCGGTCAAAGTTGCCCAGCAACTTGCAAGAAATGCCACACCGACGCCGAGTGCCACCGGGACATCCATCCCCAACCGCCGCAACTTCACGTCACGCCATGCGCGCTGAAAAAAGGGTGCCGCCGAGTAAGTCACCACCGGCACGGTCAGGACCAAGCTCGCCCAACGCATCAGGCTCGCAATGTCGGCGGTCATTTCCCCTTCCCCCGCCAAGTAGCCGGGTAATGCGTACATCATCACCTGCATCATGCCGAAGCCAGCGACAAATAGGCGCCACAGGGCGGAGCGCCTCTCCTTCTGGCCAATCTGCTCGGATCGCGCCGCATCGTAGGGATAGGCCCGATAACCTATCGCCTGGATGGCCGCCAGGATCTCGGAAAGCCGCACGACCCCTTCATCCCACCGGATACGGGCCCGGCGCGTCGCATAATTCACCTCGATGGTTCGGACGCCGGGCAGACGCCCAACATGCTGCTCGTTAAGCCAAACGCAGGCCGCGCAGGTGATCCCCTCCAGAATCAGGCTCGCCTCCCGCTCCCCCCCCTCGAGCGGCCGGACGAAACTCTTTTGAAAATCCGGGTGGTCGAATAAGCCCACCTCCTGCAGTTCGGCAGGCATCGCCTCCCGCTTTGACTCCGGAAGAGCATCCCGATGCCGGTAATAGTCGGAGAGGCCACTCGCCACAATGGCTTCCGACACCGCCACGCACCCCGCACAGCACATCCTTCGCGAGATCCCATCCACGACTGCGACATACTCGGTGCCCCGAGGCACTGGGAGTCCGCAGTGGTAACACTCGCCGAGAGATAAAGCGCCCTCTGAACTTTCCAATGAATACTCGCTTTGATAAATAGAATGAAATGCGGGTAATAAGCCGCCCCCATTATCGCACCACCGAAGTCGGAGCCTATTCCCAATGGCAGACCCTGTTACGCGGACGTGAATGATTCCTCGCGCGCCGGATACCGAAACCGGCCATACTTACCCCAAACTAAAGTGTCGATTAACACGATTCCCGCTGCGACAGCCATGCCAGGGATTCCGGGCCCTACCAAAAAAGAGGGGCCCTAAAGCAGGCTGGCTGGAAGACGATGGAACACGAAGGAGATTGCCCATGAGCGAAGACAAAAAATCCCATTTTCCTAAGGTGGACACCGCATCACTCGTGGCTCGATTTCCCCATTTGCAGGTAATCGTGGATGAATGGGGATCAGCGTCTTGCCGACGCCGCCTGATGACCTTGATGAACGATACCCGAAACGGCGAGCGGAAAGGCTTCCCCGCCGACCATGCCCTGACGATTTTCCGACTCGTCATGGAACACGACCAGGATTTTCCGGAGTTCGAGGAAGCTGCGGGATCTGCACTTTGGTCAGACGCCACCCATGATCGTGGCTACTGGAAATCCTGAAACGAATCAACTCCCGCTGCTTTTTGTCGCTCCCCTGTGAGCGGAGCTGGACTAGGCCGCCCTCTTTTGGGCCCAAAAAAAGAGCTCCAAAAAACGGGTTCGCACAACATCCGCTCCAGGGGACTTATCTGTCTACTGGGCCATTTTTCCCGTTAGGAAATATCGAAGATCATTGGGGGACGGGTTTTCTTACGCCCATCGCCAATGATCTCTGCCCATCCCGTGTTGGTGCGTCAATGAAATTTATTCGCCACGGAGCCTGCTCCAGGACCGGCTTTGCTGCGTGTTTTAGAATCACTCCCGAAACAACCGAATGCCACACCGGGTTCAAATGCAACCCTGAAATTTTTGCAGAAGAATTTAATAATTGAAAATCTATCACGGATGTTGGAAAATCAATCCGAGATTTGGTTTATCTCTCGATTTCTGGACCTGATCAATCAATCGAAAGAAAGGAAAAATGATGGACTTGTCCAGCCTTACCTTGGCTGACCTACGTCGCCTGCAGGGACGCATTGAAAGTGAAATTACCCGCCGGACGTCTTCGGCACGTAAGGACTTGTTGAAAAAAGTCCAAAAGCTCGCCGCGGAGGCGGGAATGTCACTTGATGACCTCATGGCCGGAGAAGCCGCGGAGGCCACTAAAAAAATCTCAGAAGCCAGCCCCGCAAAGAAAACCCGCGGAAAATCCAAAACCGCTGGAGTCAAAGTACCCGCAAAATATCGCCATCCAGAAAATTCGGATCTCGCGTGGACGGGTCGCGGTCGCAAGCCGAAATGGGTAGAAGATTGGCTGGGAACGGGCGGCACAATGGAGCAGATTCAGATTGCCGCGTAACCAAGTCTGACGAGTCAAATGGGCGACAGGCAATCTACGCTTGTCGCCTTCATACGCCGATCTTGAACGCGCCGATTCCCGCAAAGCCTCAAAACGGATTGATTTCTTGCATCCGGATAGCCCCGCTTCCGGAGGGGTCAGAATCACCTTCGGGTTCCCACGCAACACTCCATTTCAATAATGAACAAGTAGCTGCCTGCATTAAATCGGGGTGGGCGGTAGTGTTACACCCTCCCGTCCGCGCTGAATAAATACCCCCACTCGGCGAACCCCGCGCATGACGCCGAGCTTTGCAATACGAAGGCGGACCCAGGGCGCCTTGAACTCATCAAAGAGCAGGCCCACGACAAATTCACCGAGCGTTTCGATCAAATTGAAGTGCCGGCGAGACAACTCCTCACGAATCCGTTCGATTACCAATGCGTAGTCAATCGTGTCGTTAATTTCATCGCGCTCGGCGGCAGCGTCTGGAACGCCGAAAGTCATGTTCAATTCCAGCGTTTGCGCCGAAACCTTCTCGCGCGGGTAAATTCCGACGCTTGCATCGACACGCAGTTCCTCAATGAAGATGAAATCCATACCGTCTCTCGGATTAAAATTAAACACATTCTAGGGGACGTCATGACCATTCTTCTCGTCGCTGTTGCCGCTTATCTGATCGGATCCATCCCGTTTGCCGTACTGGTCAGCCGCATAATGGGATTGGCGGACCCGCGCGGCTATGGCTCGGGCAACCCAGGAGCAACCAATGTCCTGCGCAGCGGCAACAAAGCCGCAGCGCTTTTAACCTTACTGGGAGACGCCGCAAAGGGGACGGTGGCGGTCGTGCTCGCCCACCATTTCCAATTTGACGATCTGACCATTGCCACCGCGGGCCTTTTTGCCTTCCTTGGACATCTGTTTCCCGTCACCCTTGGTTTCAAGGGGGGGAAGGGCGTCGCAACGGCGCTAGGAGTCCTCCTGGGCTTCGGATGGAAGATTGCTCTGGGGAGCCTTTTGGTCTGGCTGATCGTAGCGATTTCGACGCGATTGTCGTCGGCCGCGGCATTGGCCGCCGCCGTCGCAGCACCGATCGTTGCCTTCCTCGTGGCCGCCCCCGCTTCGTTCGTCGGCGTCACGGTGGTCATGGCGGCTCTGCTCATCTGGCGCCATGGACCAAACATCCAGCGCATCCTGAACGGAACGGAGAACCGCATCGGAGCCAAAAAAACTCAGAAAGCTGATTAATCATGCACAGCCCGCCGCTTCCAAATCCCAGCGCGGGGACACCCGAACCTCTAACCCGTCGTTAATGGCAAGCCCCTTTTGCAGGCGCAAAGCGCCCGCCAGAGCAATCATGGCACCGTTATCCGTACAAAGCTCCAGGGGCGGATAAAACACGCGAAACCCAGCCTTCACCGCCCGCCGATCAAGCTTGAATCGCAGGCGACGATTCGCCCCAACGCCGCCGGCGACGACCAGGTTCACCCCAGGATGCCCTGCCATCGCAGCAGACACCTTGGACACCAGGACATCCACCACGGCTTCCTGGAATTCGGCAGCCAGATCGGCAAGCCCGTTTTCGGCCTCCAGCACCCGTGTACGCGCCGTCATGACTGCGGTCTTCAATCCGCTGAAGCTGAAGTTCAAATCTCCCGAATTCTTCATCGGACGGGGCAGCGAAAACCGCCCTGCCTGACCCGCTTCTGCCAGTCGCGCCAATTGCGGCCCACCGGGGTAAGGGAGGCCCAACAACTTTGCGACCTTGTCAAACGCCTCTCCTGCGGCATCATCCACGGTTTCGCCAAGAAGCCGATAGTCCCCGACGGCCCGGACATCCATGATCTGGGTATGGCCGCCGGACACCAAGAGCGCCACGAAAGGAAACGCCAGACTCCCCTCCCCCAAGAGCGGGGAGAGCAAGTGCCCCTCCAGATGATGGACTGGAACCGCCGGCACACCGAGGGCAAAAGCCATCGATCGCGCAACGCTTGCCCCCACGAGGAGCGCACCTGCCAAACCTGGCCCGGCCGTATACGCGATGGCGTCAATTTCAGCGGACTCCAGTCCCGCATCGACCAACACCTGGGCGATCAGACGCGGCAATCGCCGGATGTGGTCCCTGGAAGCCAATTCCGGCACGACGCCGCCGTACTGGGCATGGAGGTGAATTTGCGAGTGAAGACAATGGGCCAGCAAGCCGCGATGGGTGTCGTAGACGGCCACCCCGGTTTCATCGCAGGACGTTTCGATCCCGAGCACCCGCATTCAGGCCTCCAAAAAATTGAAGGAGCTTACCTAAAAGCTCCGACCGACTCATAGCAGAGCTACTCATTTCTTTCGTTCTTAGTTATAATTTTTAGCTTACTCGTACAAAGAGCAACCAAGGAATCAAGCAATGCCGGGTATTCGGGTCAAGGAAAACGAACCGTTCGAAGTCGCCATCCGCCGCTTCAAGCGCACCATTGAAAAAGCTGGCGTCCTGACGGAGCTGCGCTCCCGCGAGTTCTATGAAAAGCCCACCGCCGAGCGCAAGCGCAAGCTCGCCGCCGCCGTCAAGCGCCATCACAAGCGCATTCGTAGCCAGACGCTGCCGCCCAAGCTTTACTGATTCCAGGCATTGTCTTGCCCGCCACGAACGGCGATTGCAACAGCGATCGCGGTTCGTGGCTTTGTGCTTTGTTTCGACGGAACCGATCGCCATGTCAGCTCTCAAGGCGCGCATACAACAGGAGATGGTCGCTGCCCTCAAAGCCAAAGAGGCCGACCGCCTTTCGGCGATTCGCCTGCTGATGGCCGCGATCAAGCAGCGCGAAGTCGATGAGCGTATCGAATTGGACGACCACGCGGTTCAGGCCGTAATCGAAAAACTCGTCAAGCAACGAAAAGACGCTGCAACCCTGTACGACTCGGGGGGACGCGCGGAACTCGCAGCCAAGGAACGCTTCGAAATCTGTGTGCTGGAAGCGTACCTGCCGGCCAAAATTTCCGCGGCGGAGATCGACGCGGCCATTGCGGCGGCCCTGCTTGAATGCGATGCGACCGCCCCCTCCCACATGGGCAAAGTCATGACCATTCTCAAAGCACGTTTGGCGGGTCGCGCCGACATGGCGGAGGTCTCTGCCCGCGTTCGCAGCCGCCTGACGGCCTGATCCCACAAGGCCTGCCACAGGGCTGGGTGGCCATCGCCCAAACGTCCGTCCCCTCCTCGGACCTTCGCCCCTCACCCCCGTCCTCAGACCGGACTTCCATCCATGATCCCCCAATCATTCATTCAGGATCTGCTGGGTCGGGTGGATATCATCAGCGTCATCGAAGCCTACGTACCCTTGAAAAAGGGAGGGGCCAACTATTTCGCCTGCTGCCCGTTTCACAGCGAAAAATCCGCCTCATTTTCAGTCAGTCCGACGAAGCAGTTCTATCACTGTTTCGGTTGCGGGGCTCACGGCACAGCAGTGAGCTTTCTGATGGAATATCAGGGTCTTGGCTACGTCGAGGCGATCAAGGAGCTCGCGTCCCGAGCGGGCATGACTGTCCCCGATGACCGTCAGTCATCGGGCGCCGCGGCATTGGAGCCGAAGCTCTCGCCTTTGCTCGACGTGCTGACTCAGGCCGCTCGCTTTTATCGTGACCAGCTGAAGCATGCACCTCGGGCCATCGACTATCTGAAGCAACGCGGACTGACCGGTGATATCGCCGCACGCTTTGGGATCGGTTACGCGCCAGACGGCTGGCAGTCACTCTCTGCCATTTTCTCTGATTATCCAAAAGTCCCCGCCTTGGTCGACGCCGGACTCGTGATCAAGCATGAGGGCGGCCGCCTTTATGATCGATTTCGCGACCGCATCATGTTTCCCATCGTCAATGGCCGCGGGCAGATCGTCGGGTTTGGCGGACGGATTCTGGAGAGCGGGGAGCCGAAGTACCTCAACTCCCCGGAGTCTGCCGTATTTGAAAAAGGGCGAGAACTCTACGGGCTGTTCCAGGCCCGCCAGGCAATCCGCAGTGCCGGCCATGCCATCGTCGTCGAAGGTTACATGGATGTCGTCTCCCTCGCCCAATTCGGCGTGGGTCAGAGCGTCGCAACCCTGGGCACCGCCACCACCAGCGCTCACATCCACGCCCTTTTCCGTCATACCGACCGGGTGGTGTTCTGTTTCGACGGCGACGCCGCGGGACGCAAAGCGGCCTGGCGGGCCATGGCAGGAACCCTGGAATCCCTGGCTGACAACAAACAAGTCGCTTTCCTCCTCCTTCCGGCCGAGCACGATCCTGATTCCTTTGTCCGCGCCCACGGCACCACGGAGTTCGCGCAGCGGGTCGATAGCGCGCAGTCGCTACCCGAGTTCCTGATTGCCGGCTTGAAATCCGAGGTCGACATGGCTACCGCCGAAGGGCGAGCCCGCTTTGCCCATGAAGCCAAGGCCTACGTCGAACGCGTCGCGGCCCCCCTCCTCCGTCTGCAGCTCATCAAGATGGTCTCGGAAGCCGCTGGCTTCAGCCAGCCTGAGTTGGAATCCGCCTGGGGACTGAAGCCTTCACCCGCGCCAGTTCGGCCGGAGCCTTCAATAGTCCGAACCCCCAAACCGTCGCGCCGTAGTAGCCCATCGACGGTAATCGGGACCCTGCTGCGCCTCGTTGCCCACCATCCGGTGTTCGCGCCGCGCATTCCTCTCGCCCTGTTACCGTCGGACACCGATGAGGCGCGAGCGCTGACCGCACTTGTGGATGGAATTGACGTGGGTGAGTTGTCCACACAGAGCAGTCTCGCGACGGTGATGGAATATTTTCGCGAGTCCCCGCACGAAGCGGTCCTCGCCCAACAAGTCGGTCAAAGCCTTGACGAAGAGTTTGAAAGCAGCGTCACGGAACAAGTTTTTCAGGACGCCGTGAGCCACCTACGCTGGAGTCATTTGGATCGGGAATTCCAGGCCATGCAACGCAAAGCGGGGGCTGAAGGCCTGTCTTTGGAGGAGCTTTCCAGGTACCGAGACCTGATTCAGCAGCGCGCGGAACTGTCTCGTCGCACAAAGGTCTCAGATTCGTAATATAATTCAGGGTTTTGCGACTACCGTCGCACCCGCTTAGAAGGAACAACATGGCCCGGGAAAAAGCCAAGGATCCTCGCAAGGACTCCAGCAAAGTCCGTTCTTCCAAAGGCAAGGACAAAGTTCTTCCCCTCGCGGACAACGCGCCTCTGACCGAACTCGACGCTGAGGTGCGCCGTACCCAGCTCAAAACCCTGATCACTCTGGGCAAAGAGCGCGGCTATCTCACCTACGCGGAAATCAACGACCACCTGCCGGACGACGTCGTCGATGCCGAGCAGATCGAGTCGATCATTGCCACCTTCAATAACATGGCTATTCAGGTCTTCGACCAGGCGCCCGCGCCAGAAGATCTGCTGCTCTCCGACAGCGCCGTCACTACGGTCGATGAGGAGGAAGCCGAAGAAGAGGCCGAGCAGGCCCTGTCCTCCGTCGACTCTGAATTTGGCCGGACCACCGACCCTGTTCGTATGTACATGCGGGAGATGGGCACCGTTGAACTCCTGACCCGGGAAGGCGAAATCGAGATCGCCAAACGGATCGAGGACGGCCTTAAGCACATGGTCCAGGCGATTTCCGCCTGCCCGACGACCATCGCTGAAATGCTCGCCATGGCCGACCTCGTGGCCAAAGACGAGATGCGCATCGATGAACTCGTCGATGGTTTGGTGGACGAAAATGGCGCAGAAGACGCCGCCTTCGCCGCCAGTGCCGATGCTGATTCCGATGGCGAGGACTCCGCGGACGAGGAAGACGACGACGATGCGGATGACGGCGACGGGGAGAGCGGAGCCAACGCTGCCTCCCTGCTGCAACTCAAAACCGATGCCCTCACCCACTTCGATGTCATCCGGGCTCTGTTTGCTGAGCAGATGGAAGCGCTGTCCCTGAAGAACTCGCAGGACCCGGGATACCTTGCGGCGCAGCAAAAAATTTCCGAAGAACTGCTGCGGCTAAGGTTTACCGCCAAGACCATAGAGCGCCTCTGCGACTCGGTTCGCCACATGGTCGAGCAGGTACGCTCCCACGAGCGCCAGATCCTCCAGCTCTGCGTGGACCGGGCGGGCATGCCCCGCAATCATTTCATCAAGACCTTCCCCGGCAAGGAAACCCACATCGATTGGCTCAAGGATGAGATTGCCAGTGGCAAGGCCTATGCTGAAGGTCTGATGCGTGTTCACCCGGCGGTCCTCGAAGAACAACAAAAACTTATCGACCTGCAAACGCGCATTGGCATTCCCCTCAAGGAACTTAAGGACATCAACAAGCAGATGTCCACCGGCGAAGCCAAGGCCCGTCGCGCCAAGCGGGAAATGACCGAGGCCAACCTCCGCCTCGTGATTTCCATCGCCAAGAAATACACCAACCGCGGGCTTCAATTCCTGGACCTGATCCAGGAGGGCAACATCGGCCTCATGAAAGCCGTGGACAAGTTCGAATATCGCCGCGGCTACAAATTCTCCACCTACGCCACCTGGTGGATTCGCCAAGCCATCACGCGCTCGATCGCCGACCAAGCCCGCACCATCCGCATCCCGGTGCACATGATCGAGACCATCAACAAGATGAACCGGATCAGCCGTCAGATTCTTCAGGAGACCGGTCTCGAACCCGACCCCGCCACCCTGGCCAAAAAGATGGAAATGCCCGAGGAGAAGATCCGCAAGATCCTCAAGATCTCCAAGGAGCCCATCTCCATGGAGACCCCGATCGGTGACGACGACGATTCCCATCTCGGCGACTTCATCGAAGACCAGGCCACGCTCTCTCCCGGCGACGCTGCCATGTACTCCAGCCTGAGGGACGCAACCTCGGAAGTCCTGGACTCGCTGACACCTCGCGAAGCCAAGGTTCTGCGCATGCGATTCGGCATCGAAATGAACACCGACCACACCCTGGAGGAAGTCGGCAAACAGTTCGACGTGACCCGCGAACGGATTCGCCAGATCGAAGCCAAGGCACTGCGCAAGCTTCGCCACCCGAGCCGCTCCGAAAAACTGCGCAGCTTCCTCGACAGCGACGCCTGACACCCACTTCCTGCCGCCTCCGGCGAGAACGGGCCTTTAGCTCAATCGGTTAGAGCAGAGGACTCATAATCCTTTGGTTGCGGGTTCGAGTCCCGCAGGGCCCACCAGCATAAGCCCTAGTCCATCACCGGACGGGGCTTTTTGCTTTTCCAGAACGCGAACTCAGGAAGACCCCGCAATCACGGATTCCCGATTGCCCATAAAGTGCTGACCTGACTATTGCGCGGCACTGATTTTGGCCGTTTTGGCCCGAAAGCCATGCCTTTCGCGCTCATCTCGCGTTCCCGCAATACTAGGGAAGCCCAGGAAGTGACGCGGGATGATGCAAGCTGACATCGACGGCCTCCATCCGCGATTTCCCTCGGACTTCGTCACAAACGCGCATGCTTCAAGCGTAGCGCGTTGGTGACCACCGAAATTGACGAGGCGCTCATCGCAAAGGCCGCGAACATCGGGTTGATGAGGATGCCGAAGAAGGGGAACAGGAGGCCGGCCGCCAGCGGCACCCCCGCGGCGTTGTAGCACAGCGCGAAGAAAAGGTTCTGGCGGATGTTGCGCATGGTCGCGCTCGCCAGCCGGCGGGCCCGCACGATGCCTTCCAGGTTACCCTTAACCAGCGTGAAACCGGCGCTTTCGATGGCCACGTCGGCGCCCGTTCCCATGGCGATGCCCACATCAGCCTGGGCCAGGGCCGGCGCATCGTTCACGCCGTCGCCGGCCATCGCCACGCGACGCCCCGCCACTTGCAGTTCGCGGACAATGGCCGCCTTGTCCGCCGGCAGGATCTCGGCGCGGATATCATCGATCCCAAGGCGCGCGGCGACGGCCCGGGCGGTCCGTTCATTGTCCCCGGTGGCCATGATGATGCGGAAACCGAGCTGGTGGAGACTGGCCAGGGCCGCCGGCGTGCTGGCCTTGATCGGGTCAGCCACGCTCACCCCGCCGACGACCTCCCCTCCAGCCACCACGAACATCACCGTTTCGCCCGCGTCGCGCCGTTGATCGGCCCAAGTCTCCAGGGCGCCCGGGACAACGTGCAGCTCGCTCAGGAGACGGCGATTGCCCAGCGCAATCCACACGCCTTGCAACCGTCCCTTGACCCCCATGCCGGTAACCGCCTCACAATCCTCAATCTGGCTGAGCGCGACCCCACGCTCCTGGGCCCCGGCTAGGATTGCGGCCGCCAGCGGGTGTTCCGAGCCGCGTTCGAGGCTGGCAGCCAGGCGCAGCACCTTCGCTTCCGTCGCCTCGCCGACCGCCTGGACCCCGATCAGCTGCGGCTTGCCTTCGGTGAGGGTACCGGTCTTGTCAACGATGAGGGTATCGACCTGCTCGCAGCGCTCCAGCGCCTCGGCATTCTTGATCAGTACCCCCGCCTGCGCGCCACGGCCGGTGGCGGTCATGATGGACATCGGGGTGGCCAGACCCAGGGCACAGGGGCACGCGATGATCAACACCGAAACGGCCGCCACCAGCGCATAGGCGAAGACCGGCGGCGGCCCCCATAGCGCCCAGCCGGCGAAGGCCAGGATCGCCACGCCGATCACGGCCGGGACGAACTTGCCCGCCACCGCGTCGGCGAATTTCTGGATCGGTGCGCGGGAGCGCTGGGCGCTGGCAACCATCCCGACGATCTGCGCCAGCAGGGTGTCGGCGCCGATCCACTGGGCCTCCATGACGAGGGAGCCCGAGCCATTCAGGGTGGCACCCGTGAGGGCGTCCCCCGGGGTCTTTTCGACCGGGACCGGTTCGCCGGTAATCATTGATTCATCGACCGAGGAGCGTCCCGCCACCACGGTCCCGTCCACCGGCACCTTCTCGCCCGGTCGAATCCGCAGGCGATCCCCCACCACCACGGCTTCAAGGGCGATCTCTTCCTCGCGGCCATCGGGGCGCACCACCCGCGCGGTCTTGGGCGCCAGGTCGAGCAGCGCGCGGATCGCTGAGCCGGTACGCTCGCGCGCCCGCAACTCCATGACCTGCCCAAGCAACACCAGGGTCACGATGACCGCCGCGGCCTCGAAATAGACACCGACCGATCCGTCGGCCATCCGAAATCCCGCGGGGAAAGCGTGGGGCGCCAAGAGCGCCACGACGCTAAAGCAGTAGGCCGCGCCAGTGCCCATCGCGATCAGGCTGAACATATTGAGGTTAAGGGTCGCAAACGACTGCACCCCGCGCACAAAGAACGGCCAGCCCGCCCACAGGATTACCGGCGTGGACAGGGCAAGTTCGACCCACTGCGCGGTGCGCTCACCCAAGGCGTCGCGCGGGAAGCCGAGGCCGACGTAGTGGCCCATGGTGAGGACGAGCAAGGGCACCGTGAGCACAGCGCCAATCCAGAGGCGCCGTGTGAAATCGACCAATTCGGGATTCGGCCCCTCCTCAGCGCCGGGCGCGACCAGGGGTTCTAGTGCCATGCCGCACTTGGGGCAGGCGCCAGGCGCGTCGCGAATGATCTCCGGATGCATTGGACAGGTGTAGCGGGTGCCCGCCACGACGGGGGTGGGCGCAGGCTGGGCGGCAACATAGGCTGCCGGGTCAGCGAGGAACTTGTCGCGGCAATGCGATGAGCAGAAGCGGTAAGCCACCCCGGCGTACTCCGCGCTCGGGCTCGCCGTGCCGTCAGGCACCTCCATGCCGCACACCGGATCGCGGATCACCCCCGCGTCAGGCTGGCCCTGGCCACGGCCGTGGAAATACGGGAGATGACGGTGGCCGTGCGCCGAGGCGTGCGCGCCCCCCACCGGCGGCCCGTGCATGCTGAACCTCCGTTCGAGAACGCCGTGACAAGGCGGACTTGCCCATCCTGCGCCCTCACTTCAAGCATATCCCGCGTTTGCCGCACTGCAACCGCCGTGGCTCACCCACGCTGGGTTCAGTGACGGTGAGGCTTGTCGTGGCTGTGGTGCGTTTCAGCCCCGTGGGGGTGAGAGTCGTTTTGGGGCGCCATGGGGACGGAGCCATGGACATGACCCGCGCTGGCCGCCACCGTGGCGCGGTACGCGGCGGCATCCATAGCCGGAAGCACAGCGAGGAGGGCCACCAGATCCCAGATGTTGTCATCGGTGAGACCGCCCCGGCTCCAGGCCGGCATTGCGCTGGCCTTGATGCCGTGCTTGATCACCCAGAAGCGCCGGGCCGCGACGTTGGGAGCGGAATCTGCCGTGGGATGAGTGAGATCCGGCGGCTGGGGCGAAAGCCCTTCCCGGAGTTCGCTCGTCGTCGCCCCCGGCGCCAGATGGCATTGGACGCACATCGCCGCGTAGTTTCCGGCGCCGCGCCGGACGCGGTGCGCCTCCGCGAGATCCGCCGGCACCACCACACCCGCCGACGCCCGCGCAATGGCGCGCTCGCGGGCGAATTCGAGCAGGCGGAACACCGCCGGGTGATGCGGCTCGCTCGCCGCGCCGCTGATGGCGCCCGTCCCCACCAGCCCGGCGCCGACTGCGCCGGCTGCAACAATCGCGGAAACCACGCCGAGCGCAAAGGCTTTCAAGGTCTAAGGCCCCGGCCCGAGTTATTGGATCCCGACGCGCCGCTGCCGCATACGGACGTATGCCGTGATGTGGGCGACGTCATCCGGGCTGAGGCCATCGACCGGCGGCATGTTGCCGAACTGCCAGTGATGGGCGCGACTGCCGTGCTTGACCGCCATCTGGAACGAGGCGTCCGAATGGTGCGACGGCTCGTAGATCTTGTGCAGCAACGGTGGCCCCTTGTCGGTGCCGGTCAGCTCATCGCCATGACAGACCGCGCAAGCTCTCGCGTAGAGCGGCTGGCCGCCCATCGGACTCGGCATCAGCCCTGGCGAGGGTGTGGGAACTTGCATGCCCTGGGCAAAGGTTTGGATGCCGATCAGCGCCAGGTATGCGGCCACCAAGAGTCGAGCAATTTTCATGTGGAACTCCATTTCATTGCGCTAGCCGCTTTAGAACCAGAACCGCACGCCGGCGACCCAGCGCGTGCTGCGGGTGGGCTCCCCGTCGGCACGCGCCAGACCGGCCGTGCCACCGAGCAGCCAGTTGCCCTCGACGCCCACGTAAGGCGCGAACTGGCGCGAGAACTCATAGCGCAGACGCAGCCCGGCGGTGGCATCCGACGGCCCGGAAGCCACGCCGCGCGCCGCATCGCGCCGACCGTAAGCCGTCACTTCAATGCGCGGCTGCAGGATCAGGCGCTGGGTAATGAGCAACTCGTATTCCCCCTCGACGCGCAGCGCGGTCTGGCCGCCCTCGCCGACGTAGCCGGTGGTGTCGAGCTCGAACCAGTACGGGGCCAGCCCGCTCACGCCGAAGGCCAGCCAGTCCTGCTCGGGTGCGGCCCCACCGTCGTGGCGCCAGCCCAGCTGAGCGTCCCAGAAATTGGCGATGGCGTGGCTCCACAGGGCTTCGGTGCGGGCGTGCTCGACCGCGCCGTCGGCGTACTCGCCTTCCGACTTGAGCACCAGTTTGTCGAAGTCCCGCCCGATGCTCGCGCGAAGATCCCAGGCGCTGAAGCTGGCGTCGCGGGTGTCGACACGCTCGAGGCGATTCACCAGCAGGCTGGCGGAGGTCATCTGGTCGGCGGTGTGCATCGCCCCCGCGCCTTCGAGCACGTAGGGCCCGGTCGTGAGCGTGGCGCCGCCCGAATAGGCGTGCGGATCGCGTTCGCCCGTCGTGCCGTCGTCCGATCGCATGGCGCTGTGGTCCGGCATCGGGGATCCGTGTGCCGAGTGGTCCATCCCGGGCATCGGAGCTTCCTCCGCTGGCATGGCCGCTGGAGCGTGGGGCATCGTGCCG
>JAEUNY010000176.1 GCA_016791005.1 Zoogloeaceae bacterium | reverse complement strand
GGGGAGTGACTTGGGACGCGCTCAGAGTTCGCCCGGCTGGGCGACGGCCTCCGCGTGGCGCAGGGAGAGCCAGCCAAACAGGGCCCCCACGAGTAATCCGGCCAACACATCGAGAAAGGCATGTTGGCGAGTCGCCATGGTGGACCAGAGAATCAGAAGGCATTCGACCACGCTGGCCCCGCGCAGCCAGGGCGGGATGCCCATGGCCCGACCGACCCGCTCCAGCCAGAGCGCTGCAAAGACCGCCGACGCCACGTGCAGCGAAGGACAGGCGTTTCCGCTCGCATCCACGCCGCGAAGCATCGCCATGCCGGCATGGCCTGCCAGATCCAGGGAAAACGGGGGGACCTGGGTGGGAAAAACCCAGAACACCCCCAGACAGCCTAGGCAAAGCGCCGCCATCCAGGCCGCAAATCGCACCAGGGTAGCAAATCCGAGCAGAAAAGCCGGGGGCAGGGAGACATAGACCCACAAAGACACGTAGGGCAGGAAGGCGGCCGGCGTGAATTGGATCCACTCATCCACCACCGTCAGGGGCACGATCGTGGGGGGGCGCATGGGATTGCGCAAGACCACGAAATACCCCCAAAAAAACAAGGCCATGAAGAACATGGTCCCCGCCGCCTTGAGGAAGGTATGGTGACCCATGCGACGGACGATCTCGCGACCCCAGGGCCGCGCGGAGGGGAAATTCACAAAAACCGAGCCTCAAGTAAAGGCAAGGTGGCAGAAATAGTCGCAAAAGCGCCACTTTGCAAGGTCTGGCCCTCTGCCAGGACCCGCCAATGTTTTTGTTATCAACGGCCTTCGGCTAAAATCAGCGCCTTATGGATTCCATTGGCCTTATTCGTCAATTTCTGCAGGACCGCCTCGGCGTTGAGGCATCCCAGGTCGGCCCAGACACGGTTCTCGGCGAGATCGGTGTCGATTCCCTCATGCTCCTCGAACTGATGTTCGAGTTCGAGGACCGCTTCGGCGTCAAGCTTTCGGAAGACATCAAACCCCCAGCCACCGTCGGCGGTCTCGCCGCCGTGATGGACGGGCTCATCTATCGCCTGAAAGGTTGACCGTGGTCCGCAGGCGGGTCGCGATCACGGGCCTCGGGCTGGTCAGCCCCTTTGGTGGGGATCTCGCCGATTTCTTCACCCGTCTGATAGCGGGAGAGTCGGCCGTACGGCATCTCGCCACGGATGACCGCCCACGCCCCCTTTCCCTGCCCTTCGTGCAGTGCCCGGCCTTCGACCCCGAACGGGCCCTGGGCAAACCCCTGGCCTCGATGATGGACCGCTTCGCCCAATTGGGCATGGCCGCCGCCTTCGCCGCCTGGGACGATGCCGGACTGCCTCGTCAGGCCGACACGCCGCGGGACGATTGGGGCTGCATGTGGGGCACCGCACTGGGCGGCACCCTGGCCTATGAAAAAGGGTATCGAGAGCTTTGGCAGAACGGGCGGGATCGCCTCTCGCCGCTGGCGGTGATTCTGGGTATGAACAACGCGGCCAATGCCCACATTTCGATCCAGCTCGGCCTGGGCGGCGACAGCGTCAGTCATACCGTTGCCTGCGCCTCGTCGGCGGTCGCCATTGGTGAAGCCTTCCGCCGCGTCCGTAGCGGCGAAGCAACGGTGATGCTCACAGGCGGCTCCGATGTCCCCCAGGCCTACGGGGTTGCTCGGGCCTGGGAAGCCCTGCGGGTCCTGGCCCCGGGGACTGCCGAGACCGCTTCTGCCGCCTGCCGGCCCTTCGCCGCCGACCGTCGCGGCCTCGTGCTTGGGGAAGGGGGGGCTGCGCTCGTCCTGGAAGCCTGGGATCACGCCGTCCATCGCGGCGCAACGATCCTGGGGGAGATCGTCGGCTACGGCAGCAGTTGCGACCACAGCCACCTGGTCCGCCCGGACGCAGCAGGCCAGGTCCGCGCTCTGCGCGCCGCCCTGGCCGATGGCGGGCTGGCGCCCAACGACATCGGTTACGTCAATGCCCACGGCACCGCCACCGCCGAGGGCGATCCGGTCGAGGTGGCCGCATTGCAAGGCGCCTTCGGCGACCACGCCCCCCACCTCGCGGTGAGCGCCACCAAGTCGCTCCACGGCCACCTGTTGGGCGCCGCCGGCGCCATCGAGGCCATCGTGGCCGTACTGGCACTCCGCCACGGGGCGATCCCGGCAACGGGCCAGCTCGCGGGAAATCTCGACCCCGCCTGCGCCGGCGTCGACCACGTCGTCGAAAGCCGCGAGGGTCAAGTGCTCCAGGCCGCCCTCTCCAACTCCTTCGCCTTCGGGGGCAGCAACGCCGTGCTTGCCTTCCGCCGCCCCGCCTCCTGATCCCTCGTTTCCGGAACCCCGCCCATGACCTCCACCGCCACCCCAGAAGCCGTCGCCATCCTGATTCCGGAAGTCGCCGCCCTGATCGTTGAAGCCCTGAATCTGGACATGGCGCCTGCTGAAATCGAGCCGGACGCACCCCTGTTCGGCGACGGGCTCGGCCTCGATTCCATCGACGTGCTGGAAGTCGCCTTGGTTATTTCCAAGCGCTACGGCTTTCAGTTGCGCTCGGACAGCGAAGACAACGTCCGCATCTTCAGTTCCCTGCGCGCCCTCACGGCCCACATTGTCGCGAACCGTAGCCAATGACCGGATCCATCGGCGGCGCCACCCGGGCTCTGCTGGCGGGCCTCCTCGCCGTGGCCTGGGCGGTCGCGGCCCACTTCGGCAGCAGCGGCCGGGGCGATCTCGATCTGAACGCGGCAATCGCGCTGGCGCCCATCGTGTTCTCTTTGCTGGCGCTGGCAGTCCGCGGCCCTGGCCGGGCCTTGGCCATGATCGCCCTTCCGTTGGGTGCTGCAGCCTTGTTCATGACGTGGCAGACCGTGCGCGTCAACGTGGCCTTCCTGTATTTTCTGCAGAACTTTGGCGTAAACCTCGCCTTGGCCACCCTCTTCGGCCGCACCCTTGCAGGACCCGGCGAGCCCCTCGTGACCCGCCTCGCCCGAACCGTCGAGGGGCCACACCTTTCGCCACGCAAACTGCACTACACCCGCCAGGTCACCCAGGCCTGGACCGTGTTCTTCATCGCCAATGCGAGCCTGTCCGCAGGGCTGTACTTCACGGTCTCGGCCGAAGCGTGGTCGATCTACGCCAATCTGCTCGGCGGTCCCCTCGTCGTAGCGATGTTCGTTGCGGAACACCTCTGGCGCCGCCGGGTGCTGCCCGCCGCAGAGCGGCCCAGTCTCGCCACAGTGGTGCGCGCATGGCGCCAACACCGTTCGACGCCCGCCGCATGAGCGCGCAGCCCCTCGCCACCGCCCTCGGCCTGGACGACGTCGTCGCCTGGCTGCCCGACGGTCCGCGACGGGTGCGCGACCTGATCGCCGACGCGCGGGCGCTAGCCGCCCACCTGCCCCCTGGCCGGCATTTACTGAACGTCTGCCAGGATCGCTATCGATTCGCGGTGGGATTCACCGCCGGGCTGCTGAGCGGCCGGGTGAGCCTCCAGCCGGCCTCCCAGTCAGCCGAAACCCTGGCCCGCCTGACGAACGAGTTTCCGGATCTGATCGCCCTGCGGGACGCGTCCTTCGACGCCGGTTCCCTGCCGGTCATCGACTATCCCGCCCTGACCGACGCCGATCCAACCACAGTGTCCGCCCTGCCCGCCTTTCCCGAAGCGCAGTTGGCCGCGATTCTGTTTACCTCCGGCTCCACCGGCCTTCCCCAGCCCCACCGCAAGCATTGGGGAAAACTCGTCAGGAATGGCGCCGCCGAGGCCCACCGCCTGGGCCTGGTGCCGCAGGGCCACAGCATTGTCGGCACGGTCCCGGTCCAGCACAGCTACGGTTTCGAGTCCACCTTTCTCCTCGCCCTTCACGGCGGCTGTCCGTTTTGGAGCGGGAAACCTTTTTTTCCCCAGGACATTGCCGCGGCCCTCGCCGCCGTGCCGGCGCCCCGCCTCCTTGTCACGACCCCCTTCCACCTCGCCAATCTGATGGCCGCCGAGGTCACCCTGCCCCCGCTGGCGATGATCCTCTCGGCCACCGCGCCCCTGTCCCACGATCTGGCCGACGCGGTGGAACGCCGCCACGGCGCACCCCTCTTCGAAATTTACGGCGCAACGGAATCCGGCCAACTGGCCTCCCGCCGCACCACGGAAGGGGACACCTGGACCGTCCTGGAGGGCGTCAAACTGGTCCCCAACGGTGGCGAGACCGTAGCCCAAGGTGGGCATGTGGAGGTTCCGGTACGGCTTGGAGACCGAATCGAATTCCAGTCGGCCGACCGCTTCGTGCTCCTCGGGCGCGAGGCAGACCTCATCAATCTGGCCGGGAAGCGAACCTCACTGGCCTACCTCAATCACCAGATCGGCGCGATCCCGGGCGTGCGCGACGCAGCCTTTTTTCTGCCCGCGGACGAGGGGCCGGCCATGACCCGCCTGTGCGCCTTCGTCGTCGCGCCGGGCCTGGACGCCAACGATCTCCAGGCGGCATTGCGCCAGCGCCTCGACCCGATCTTCCTGCCCCGTCCGCTCGTCCTGGTGGACGCCCTGCCCCGCAATGCCACCGGCAAGCTGCCGCGCCAGGCCCTGGAAGCCCTGTACGCCGACAAGGTGGATCGTGACCGCTGAGTTTGTCTGGCCGGTTCCGCTGGATCTGCCCGCCTTCGCCGGCCATTTTCCCGGCCGGCCCATCGTCCCCGGGGTGGTGATCCTGGATCAGGCTTTGCTTTATGCGGCGTCAATGGCCCCCGCCCCGTCCGCCGGCTGGCAGATCGCCCAGGCCAAGTTTCTCGTACCGGTCGGCCCGGGGGAAACCCTTCACTTCCGACTCGAGCGCAAGGCGAGCGGTGCGATCGCATTCCAGGTCACCGGCCAACCAGGCCTCGTGGCGACCGGCAGCCTGATCCCGGAGGCGCCATGACCGCCGGAACGGGCACCCCGGCCTGGATCCGCGAGGCTGAACGCAGCCAGTTGCCCGTCCTGCGCCTCATGGTGTGGCTCTCTCTCCACCTTGGACGCACCGCTAGCCGGTGGGTGCTCGCGGGAATCGCCGGGTATTTCACGCTTTTCGCACCCCGCTCCCGCCACGCCAGTCGGGCCTATCTCCGCCGGGCGGGCGCGCCATCCGGCTGGGGGGCGGTGTTTCGCCATTTCTTCGCCTTCTCCAGCACCGTCCATGACCGGATCTACCTTCTCAACGGGCGTTTCGACCTCTTCGACATTGAAATCCACGGCGCCGAGGGCCTCCATGCCGCCCTCGCCCAGCGTCCCGGCGCCCTGCTCATGGGCGGACATCTGGG
The DNA here is from genome assembly GCA_016791005.1 of Zoogloeaceae bacterium. GTDB lineage: Bacteria > Pseudomonadota > Gammaproteobacteria > Burkholderiales > Rhodocyclaceae > JAEUNX01. Next base: position 418 of record JAEUNY010000176.1, on the reverse strand, counting down.
AAGTTTCGAGGTGCTTCGCGCCGTGGGCCGCGGCAAAGCCCACCTTCCAGTGGCGATGCTCATGTACGCCGAGAACGCCCGCAAGATCAATGCGATCCTGGAGGCGATCAACCCCGAGGCCAGTGCCGACATCATTTCCCTCGGCCAGGTCAAATCCATGCTCGAGGCGCGGGACCGGCTGGATCAAGGCGCTCTGGTGGGCATGCTGGCCGACCGCAGCCTGGGGAGCGACCCGACCCGGACGCTCCCCTTCCTGGGGGCGCCGGCGCAGTTTCCAGTGGGCCCCTGGAGGATGGCGGCGATGCTGCGTCGTCCGGTGTTCTTCATGACCGGCCTCTACCTCGGCGGCAATCGCTACCAGATCCACCTCGAACCCCTTGCAGACTTCTCCGCCGTCGAACGCAGCGAGCGAGACGAA
>JAEUNY010000067.1 GCA_016791005.1 Zoogloeaceae bacterium | reverse complement strand
TTGGTGGAGCCGGGGGGAATCGAACCCCCGTCCGCAAGCCCTCCACAAGAAGCTCTACATACTTAGCCAAGCTATTTGGGTTTAACCGTCGGTTTAGCCACTTGGCAGGCCGACCGCCGGCGAGTCACCTTGGATTTAGTTCGGCGCCAAGTAACCCGACGCGTCACGAGTTCCTGTGAATGACACTGCAATCGGGTTGCCCCGAGTCCGGCCCAGGAACCTGCCGGTGCAGCGGCTTAGGCCTTAAGCGGCCAGAGCGAAACGCTCGTCGTTGGCGTTTGTTAGTTTCCAGTGGATTTACGAGGGGACTGGTCCTCGGTATGCACTTCACTGCTTTGCGACCCACGTCGAAGCCAGGTCGGCCCCTTAGCCGGTTGTGATACCCCGGCGGTAGGAAGGCGCGTATCTTACCACGCGGCCAACTCGACGGAGGCTGGCGACGCGGGGAGTGATCCGCAGCGGTGAGATTGCCGAGCTGGAAAATGGTTCCCCCGTGGCGGGCGGGGTCAACCCGTTGGCCACGCGGCGAGGAACTCATGCCAATGGGGGGCGCCGAGCCGGGCCAGGCTCTCCCTGACCACGGCACACTCGCTTCGAAATCCGGCCTCGTCGAGGTGGCCGCGCATTTGCTGGAAGCGCAGGAAGACGAGGTAGGTATTCACCACGTCGGTCTCGCAGTAGTCGCGGATCTCACCGATCTTCCCGTCCTGGTAAGCGCTCCACACGGCGGAGCCATCCATGCCCAGCTTGCCGGGAAATCCCATGAGCTTCGCCAGGTCGTCCAGGGGCGCATTGGCCCGGGGCTGGTAGAGGGCCAGCAGGTCCATGAGGTCAAGGTGGCGCAGGTGATAGCGGCTGATGTAGTTGTTCCACTTGAAGTCGCGGGAATCGGCGAAGTCGCCGTCGCCAAGATCCCAATAGCGCGGGGCACTCACGCCATGGAGCATGCCCCGGTAATGGAGCACCGGCAGGTCGAAGCCGCCGCCGTTCCAGGAAACGAGTTGGGGGGCGAATTTTTCGACGCCGTCGAAAAAGCGCTGGATGATTTCCCGCTCGCCGGCCTCGGGCTCGGAGAGCGAAAAGACCCGAAACTGCCCGGAATCCCGCAGCACGCAGGAGATGGTGACCACCCGCTGGAGGTGATGAGGAAGGAAGTCGTTGCCGCTGGCGGCGCGCCGGCGCTGAAAGGCCAGCTCCGCCACTTCATAGTCCGACAGGTCTGCCGGCAAGTCGTAGAGCTTGCGCAGCCCGGCGACGTCCGGCACGGTCTCGATGTCGAAGACCAGGGTCGGCATGGGCGCCATCAGGCGGGGAAAACCCCGGTGGAGAGGTAGCGGTCGCCCCGGTCACACACCACGGTGACGATGACCGCGTCCCGGACTTGCGCCGCAATCCGAACTGCGACGTGCAGCGCGCCCCCGGACGAAATTCCGGCAAAGATGCCCTCCTCCCGCGCCATGCGCCGGGTCATGTCCTCGGCGTCGGCCTGACTGACCGATTCGATTCGGTCCACCCGGGTGCGATCATAAATTCGGGGCAGATAGGCCTCGGGCCACTTGCGGATACCGGGGATCTGGGAGCCCTCTTCCGGCTGGCACCCGATGATCTGGATTTCGGGCCGGACTGACTTGAGAAAGCGGGACACACCCATGATGGTCCCGGTGGTCCCCATGCTGGAGACGAAATGGGTAACCCGGCCGCCGGTCTGCTCCCAAATCTCCGGTCCGGTGCCCTCGATATGGGCCAGGGGGTTATCCGGATTGGCGAACTGGTCGAGGATCCGCCCACGGCCTTCGTCGCGCATCTTTTCGGCGACGTCGCGGGCCATCTCCATGCCCCCCGACTTGGGAGTCAGGACCAGTTCCGCGCCGAAGGCCCGCATGGTCTGGCGGCGTTCCACGCTCTGGTTTTCCGGCATCACGAGAATCATGCGATAGCCGCGAATCGCCGCCGCCATGGCCAGCGCGATGCCGGTGTTGCCACTGGTCGCCTCGATCAGGGTGTCGCCGGGCCGGATGTCACCCTTGGCCTCGGCATGGACGATCATGGACAGCGCGGGACGGTCCTTGACGGAGCCGGCGGGGTTGTTGCCCTCGAGCTTGGCGAGAATGACGTTATTTTGGCCAGCGTTGATGCGCTTGAGGCGCACGAGCGGGGTTTTCCCCACGTAGTCCTCGAGAGTCGGGAATTCCATTTCTCTTTCCTGCTAAACCGCAATGGCACGATCTTACCGGAGGGGCCCCACCCTGGGGGGCCGCGAACGGCGCCAGCATTCCCCGGCTCCACCCCCTGCGGTATAGTCCGCCCGCCCGAATTCCGTCGTCCGTGCCATGTCGAGCCCGCTCCGCTTCATCCAACTTTCCATCGCCGCCGCCGTCGCGACCATCGTCCTGAAGATGGGCGCCTGGTGGGTCACCGGCTCGGTGGGCCTGCTCTCCGATGCCCTGGAGTCCTTCGTAAACCTTGCGGGGGCGAGCTTCGCCCTCTGGATGATCACCATCGCCCGCACGCCCGCGGACGAAGACCATCCCTTCGGCCACGGCAAGGCGGAGTACTTTTCCTCCGGCTTTGAGGGGGTCCTCATTTTCGGCGCCGCCCTGGCCATCTTGGCCACCGCGGTGGAGCGCTTCCTGAACCCGCAACCCCTGGCCAAGGTCGATGTCGGGCTGGTGTTTTCGGCCATCTCGACGGTGATCAACTTCATGGCGGCCCGCACGCTCTTTCGCGCCGCGAAGGAGCACCAGTCGGTGGCCCTGGACGGCGACGCCCGCCACCTCATGACCGACGTGTGGACGTCCGTGGGCGTCATCGGCGCCGTTGCCCTGGTGGCGGTCACCGGCTGGCTGTGGCTCGATCCCCTGATCGCCGCCGCGGTGGGACTCAACATCCTGCGGGAGGGCGCACGCCTGGTGTACGGGGCGACCCGGGGCCTGATGGATCAGGCGCTGCCGCCGGAAGAACTCGCCCAGGCGCGGGCCACACTAGAGGGCTTCGCCGGGGAGGGCATCACCTACGCGAACCTACGCACGCGGATCGCCGGCCATCAGCGCTTCCTGTCGGTGGACATCCGGGTGCCGGGAGACTGGACGGTTCGGACCGGCCACGGCTGGCTGGATCGGATTGAGCTCGCCCTGGCCCAGGCGCTCCCAGGCCTTCATGTCGTCACCCACCTGGAGCCGAACGACGCCGCAGGGCCCCGGCGGCCTCAGCCGCCGATCCAGGCCTGACGCAGGACGCGGACTTCCTCGCTGGGGCGCTTGGCGAGGCCCAGAGTGATGCGGGTGGCTGGCGGCAATGCCAAATCCAGGGTGAAGTGCATCAACTCATCCCGCCGGAAGGCGTGGATCGTCACCCGCTCCCCGGCCCGACGGCGCTCCAGGCTGGCGGCGAGGTTGGCCCCGGTGACTTTCAAGCCGTCAAGGGCCACCAGCACATCGCCTGCGGAGAGCCCCGCCGCCTGGGCCGGCCCGCCATCGAACACCTGTGCCAGCTTCGCCTCGCCCTGGGTGGCCACTTTGGCGCCCAGCCAGGGCCCACTGCCCTCCCCCTCGGCGGCGTAGGTGACCCCCATCCGCGCCAGCCAGCGGGCTAGGGGGAAGTCCTCCGTGCCCTGCACCGTGCGCTCGAGCCAACGGGCGAGCTTGGGCCCACCCAGGCGCTCGACTAGGGCGAAGATGCCGCCCTCCGGCAGCCCACGCCCGGTCTTCCCATACTCCTGCCACAGCGCCGCCATGACGGAATCGAGACTTGTCACGCCGCCGCTGTTCAGGCGCAGCTGCAGGTCCAGCGCCAAGGCGACCAGCGCGCCCTTGGTGTAGTAGCTCACCACGGCATTGGGGGCGTTCTCGTCCTGACGGTAATACTTGATCCAGGCGTCGAAGGAGGAGTCGGCCAGGCTTTGCTTGAGGCGGCCACTCCCCTTGAGCACCGCCCCCAGGGTCTTGGCCAGGAGGTCCAGATAATCCTGGGTGCTGATCACGCCGGAACGCACCAATGCCAGGTCATCGTAGTACGAAGTAAAGCCTTCGAAGACCCAGAGCTGGCGGGTGTAGGCTTCCTGGGAGAGATCGTAGGGCTGGAAGGCCTGGGGCTGGATCCGCTTGACGTTCCAGGTGTGGAAATACTCGTGGCTGCAAAGGCCGAGAAAGCCTCGGTAGGCCTCGGGCACCCCTTTCATCCCCGGATAGGGCAAATCCCCCCGGCTGGCGAGCAGAGCGGTGGACGACCGGTGTTCCAGGCCGCCATACCCGTCACCAACGATCATGGTCAGAAAGAGGTAACGCTCCATCGGCGGCACGCCGCCGAAGAAGCCCACCTGCCAGGCGCAGATTCGGGTCAGGTCGGCGGTCAGCCGCGGGAGATCGCAGTCGTGCCGGCCGGTGAGCACGACCTCGTGCGGCACCCCCGCCACCTCGAAGTGCCCGACCTGGTGATGCCCCATCTCCACCGGATGATCGATCAGCTCGTCGTAATTGGCCGCCCGGTAGAGCCCGAAGCCCCGCGGCCGCGCCGCGCCGGACAGGCCCCGGGCAGTGGGCAGGGTCGTGGCCACCTTCCAGCCCTGGCAGCGTTCATCGACGGGAGGCTCGAGATAGACCAGGCAGACTCGGTCCTCGCGGCCTTGCGGCGAGAGAAAAACGCTGCTGCCGTTGAAAAAACCGTGGCTCTGATCGAGATGGGCCGCCCGCACCGAGAGATCCCAGGCGTACACCTCGTAATCCACCAAGAGCCCAACGCGCGGCGAGACGGGGGCGGCCCGCCAGCTGCATTTGTCCACCTTTTCCAGGGCCACCGGCGCACCGTCACACTCGGCCCGGATGCTCACGATGTGGCGCGCGAACTCGCGGATCATGTAGCTGCCGGGAATCCAGGTCGGCAAGGTGAAGACCTGGCCCTCCGGATCCGGGTCCGCCACCTCGACCATCACCCGGAACAAGTGGGCGGCGGGGTTGGACGGCACGATGCGGTAGCGGACGGGCGCACTCATGGGAACTGGGGGGTGTCAGGTGAAGGGGAGATTCTAGCCCTACTCAACCCTTACGCTTCATTTTGCGGCACGGAACGAATTCCTCGTCGCATCAGCCAGATGGAACATCGGCACACAGGCTGTCCACAGAACTGCCCCCGCTGGACGGGGATAAGGGTCCGCCGGGGCCGCCCCCTTGTCCACAGGCCGTGACGAATTTCCGCTTTTCGGTGCTGCCCAGCTTTTGGGCAGTGCGTAAAAAGCCTTGCAATTGCTGGCGCCGAGGGCCGTCACCCAGAGTTATCCACACATTTAGCCACCAATTTTGGGGATAACCGGAAGGGTGGACATTGCGCCGCGCAATGGGCATGAACGGTCTATATGCCTGTTTTTATTGAACCTACCTCGAATCCATATCTTGCATTGCAAAAAGGTGACATCCAAAAAGGTCCTTGTCACCCTGTTGCGCGGCGAAATTACCCACAAGGCGACCCACAAGCTGCGCCTGCGGTGGCGCTTGTCCACACGGCTGGCAGGCCCTCAGGCCCCGCCGGGACGGGGCGGGGAAAAGTCCACCGCGCCGGGCCGGCCGGAAAGGTGGAGCGCCGTGGTGGCCGCCGGGGTCGTGGCAATCACCTGCCCCCCACGCACCACCGCCAGGCGGGTCGCCCGCCGCCGCACCGCGTCCACCGGATCGCAAGCCTGAAGCACCACGAAATCCGCCCGGCACCCAGGCGCGAGGCCGTAATCGGGCAGGCCGATGACCCGGGCCGCGGTGGTCGTGACGGCCGCGAAGCACTCCCGCATCGCCTCCTGGCTGGTCATCTGGGCCACGTGGAGACCCATCGCCGCCACCTCCAGCATGTCCGCCGATCCGAGGCCATACCACGGGTCCATCACGCAATCGTGACCAAAGGCGACGGGCACCCCGGCGGCCAGGAGTTCCGGCACACGGGTCATGCCCCGCCGCTTGGGGTAGCTGTCGTGCCGCCCCTGCAGGGTGATGTTGATGAGAGGGTTGGCGATGGCAGCGAGCCCCGCCTCGGCCATGAGCGGTAACAGCTTGGAAACGTAGTAGCTGTCCATCGAGTGCATGGACGTCAGGTGCGACCCGGCCACCCTTCCCTGCAGACCCAAGCGCTGTGCGTGGTAGGCCAGGGTCTCGACATGGCGCGAGTGGGGGTCGTCGGATTCATCGCAATGCATATCCACCGGCAGGCCCCGCTCCGCGGCCAACTCGCACAGGATCCGTACCGACTCCGCGCCCTCGGCCATGGTGCGCTCGAAATGGGGAATGCCCCCGACCACGTCCACGCCCATATCGAGGGCGCGCACGAGGTTGTCCAGGGCGCCAGCGCTGCGCAGCACCCCGTCCTGGGGAAACGCGACCAACTGCAGGTCGAGGTAGGGCCGCACCCGCTCCTTGACGTGGAGCAAGGCCTCCACCGCCAGCAGGCGGGGATCGCAAACGTCGACGTGGCTGCGGATCGCCAAAAGCCCCCGCGCCACCGCCCAGTCGCAATAGGCCATGGCCCGCTCCACCAGGGCCTCCTGGGTCAGCAGGGGCTTGAGTTCGCCCCACAGGGCGATGCCCTCGAGCAACGTCCCGCTCTGGTTCACCCGCGGAAGCCCATAGGACAGGGCGGCATCCAGGTGGAAGTGCGCATCCACAAAGGGCGGCGTCACCAATTGCCCCTCGGCATCGATCTCCCGCCCCGCTACAGCCGCCAGCCGGGCCTCCACCACCTGGATCCGACCCTCGGCCACGCCGATGTCGAGCCCCTGCCGGCCATCCGACAGGGTGGCGTTGCGCACGATGAGGTCAAGCATCCGGCATCTCCTTCCTGACGTCTTCGGAAACTACACCCCCGTCGAGCCCGCAGCCCCGCAGCAGCAGATTCAGAACGTGGGCCGTGGCGCGCCGATAATCCGCTCCACCGAGGGCCGGGCGCCCCAGCAGGGCACACACCTGGACCTCGAAATCCGCGTAGGTCTGGGTAAGCGCCCAGAGGCTGATGAAAAGATGGACCGGATCCACCGCCGCAATCCGCCCCCGCTCGATCCAGCCCTCGATGACGGCCGCCTTCTCCGCCACCAGCCTGCGCAGCGTGCCCCGCAGAAAGTCCCCGATCTCCGGCGCGCCGTGGAGCACCTCATTGGCAAATACCCGGGACGCCTCGGGCCGTTCAGCGGTGAGCCGCATCTTGGCCCGGATGTAATGGCTCAGGGCCTCCCGCGGGTCGGCCCCGGGGGTGATGCGATCGGTCTCCGCCAGCCACAGGCGGAGAATGTTGGCCAAGACCGCCCGGTAAATGTCCGCCTTGGTACCGAAGTAATAATGGACATTGGATTTGGAAAGCCCGGCCTCCTGGGCGATATCCACCATCGTGGCCCCCTGGAAGCCACCCCGGGCAAAGACCCGCTCGGCCGCCTCCAGGATGGCGGCCTCCTGCTGCTGGCGGATCCGCCCCCCGCCGGGCTCCCGGTCCTGGAGTGCCGCCCTCACTTGGTTCCGAAGATGCGGTCGCCGGCGTCCCCCAGGCCGGGGACGATGTAACCGTGGTCGTTGAGGTGATCGTCCACCGCCCCGGTGGTGATGGGCACATCCGGGTGGGCGGCCCCCAGGGCGGCGAGCCCCTCCGGCGCGGCCAGCAGGCAGACGAATTTCAGGCTCGTCACGCCGGCTTCCTTGAGCCGCGAGAGGGCCGCCGACGCGGAATTGCCCGTTGCCAACATCGGGTCCACGACGATGACCAGCCGATCCTGCACGTCGTCCGGGAGCTTGAAGTAATACTCCACGGCCTCGAGGCTTTCCGGATCCCGATAGAGTCCGATGTGCCCCACCCGCGCCCCGGGCAGGAGATCGATCATGCCGTCCAGCATGCCGTTGCCGGCGCGCAGGATCGACACCAGACAAAGCTTCTTGCCGCTGATCACCGGCGCTTCGCAATCCGCCACTGGCGTGGTGATCCGGATCCGTTCGGTGGGCAGGTCCCGCGTCACCTCGTAGGCGAGCATCGAGGCGATCTCCCGAACCAGACGGCGGAAGTTGTCGGTGGTCGTGGCCGCATCCCGGGCCATGGTGAGCTTGTGCTGCAGCAGCGGATGATCGACGACGGTCACGGGCTGGGGCATGGCATCACTTCCTCAGAACAAAAATCAGAATACGGTCCCATCGCTGGCGATCCGCACCGGGGGCTCCCCGCCGGGACGCCGCTGGGCGGCAATGCGCCGCCCGGCCGCCCAGGTGCCCCCTTCCAGCACACGAGCGAGGGGAAACGCCTCGGCCGAGACACCCAGTGACTCCCGCACCGCTCCGGCCAGACGATCGAGCCCGATCACGGTCAATGCCCGCCACTCGACCACGGGCGCGGCATCCACGGTCCAGGTGTGCTCCCAGAAGCGCGCATCCTTGGGTTCGATGACCCCGAAATCGAGCAATAACCCACCGTTGCGGTACTCGGGCAGGCCGGTGAGGCAGTCCAGACCGGTCACCTTCAGGCCCGCCCATTCGAGGGGCTCGAGCAGGGAGTAGGTCAGCCACTGGGTCAGCTTGTGAAAAGGAACCAGGCCGTCTTCGAGGGCCGGATGGCCCCAGCAATCGCCCAGGGACACCCCGGACACGTGGATCCGCCCCGGCCAAACGGGGCCAAGGGCCCGAAGTAGGGTGACGAGGACGAACTCCGCCTCCAGCACGCCGCCCACCGCATGGGCCAAGAAATAGTCCAGCAGGTGACCCGCCCGCGCAGGTTTGCCGAAGACCTCCGGGTTCGCGCTCATCACCGTGCCCAGGCGCTTCAGCAGGTTGGTGCGGCCTTCCACTCCCACCATGGGATTGCTCGGCCCCACCTGAAAGAGGAGCGCGACGTGCTCGGGAATCAGGCGGTCCAGGGCCTGGGCATCGCAACGGTAGTGCCAGCGCGGATCCCCCGAAAGTGCGCCGCTTGCGAAGAGGCCGAGGCTGGCCACCGCCAGGCCCTCCGACCGGGTCAGCACCTGGCTGCGGCCATGCTCTTTGTAGCGCCAGTGGGGGCCCGCGCCGGCGTCGAGGAGGACGCTCGGAATGACGAGATCGATGGCGACCCGCGATCGCTCGATGGGATCCTCTTCCAGACCCGCGGCCACGACCAGCTTGCCCCAACGATCGACCCCACCGATTTCGAAATGACGCCAGCGGCTGTGGTAGGGAACATCGAGACTCGGATAGTTCAGACGTATCGTCTGGGCCACGTATTCGGCGGTCACCGGGAGTTGATCCGCACGCCAGCGAAAGTAGGGCGACATGTCGCGCTGGACGTAATCGAGCACCTGGCCGCAGCGGGAGCGCACCGCCCGCGCGGTCAGGAGCGGCGCCGCCGGGTGGTGATCCGGGACGCCCCCGAGCCATTCCGGTGCCGGTTTCATGCGTGCAGGCTCCGCCCCTTGGCCCGGGCCAGCTCGGCCGCCGCCGGTGCCACATCGGTGCTGAAGTAGCCCGCGGCCACCTTGGCGTCCATTTCCACCCGCGCATCGGCCGGAATCAGCTCATCGGGGATCGCCACCCGCTCTACCACCTCGATTCCTGCCGCGGTCAGGGCGCCGTGCTTCATGTTGCTCATGGACGCCCAGCGGTCGATACGGGTGATGCCCAGCCAATGGAAGACGTCCGGCATCAATTCCTGAAAACGCATGTCCTGCACTCCAGCCACGCATTCGGTGCGGGCAAAATAGGTTTCCGCCCTGTCGCCACCGCGCTGGCGCTTGCGAGCGTTGTAGACGAGGAACTTGGTCACCTCGCCAAGGGCCCGTCCTTCCTTGCGGTTGTACACCACCAGCCCCACGCCGCCCTGCTGGGCCATCTCGACGCAGATCTCGATGCCGTGGGCCAGATACGGGCGGCAGGTGCAGATGTCTGACCCGAACACATCCGATCCATTGCATTCGTCATGCACCCTGCAGGCCACCCGGGTGGACGGCTGCCCGAGCTTCTCCACGTCGCCGAAGAAGTACAGAGTCATGCCCCCGATGGGAGGGAGGAAGACCTTCAGATCCGGCCGCGTCACCAGTTCCGGGAACATGCCTCCCGTCTGCTCGAACAGCGCGCGGCGCAGGGCCCGCTCCGAAATGCCGAACCGGGCCGCGACACCCGGCAGATGCCAGACGGGATCGACCGCCGCCTTGGTCACCCGCACGTCGCCGTTTTCGAACAAGATCTCGCCATCCGGCTGCAAACGTCCCGCCAGGATCGCGTCACGTAGCTCGGGCATGTTGATGTGGGCCTTGGTGACGGCGATGGTGGGGCGAATATCCAGCCCCGCCGCAATCTCCGCGGCAAAGGCCTCGGCGACCCGATGCCCCCAAGGGTCCAGGGAAACGATCTTTTGCGGGTCGCACCATTGGGCATGGGGCCCGATGGCCGCCGCAGGCACCGTGTTGGTGAGATCCGGCCGGTGATCCCCGCGCAGGTTCCCCGCCGCCACCGCCAGGGCCCGATAGACCGAATATGCCCCAGAGTGGGTTCCGATCACATTGCGCATGCCAGGCGTGGCCAAGCCGGCCACCAGGGGCCCCCGCTCCGCGACGCTGGGCGCGCCCCAACGAACCGGCGGCATGGCTTGGGCGCCCGGGCCCCGGGGATGGGAAGTGAGAACGATGTGGGAAGCCATGGCCCGCTCCTGAATCCTGACTATTTGGTCAGGTTTTTACAAGCCATTTCCATGCCAGGTCGAGTCCCGCCACGCCCCGCAAATCCCCCGATTTCCCGCACCACCAATGCGCACAAGGCCTTACGCCCGCGCCCCGGTGGTGCGCTGAACCAGGGTCCTCCCCCAGTGCTAAGCTGAATGGAAATTTTTCCGACAGGGTTTCAGCCACCCCCGTCGACAAAATACCGCGCACGGAGGTGCCTCCCATGGGCTATGCGGCCACGATTGACGCCACTCGCCATGTATTTCCGGACCTGCGCACCCTGCTCGCCCGGGCCTCACCCCTGCGTTCCGGCGATCAGTTGGCCGGGCTCGCCGCAGGTACCGCGGTCGAACGAATGGCCGCCCGGCTGGCCCTGGCGGATGTGCCCCTGCGGACCTTCCTCGCAGAACCCCTCATCCCCTACGAGACCGACGAAATCACCCGCCTCATCGTCGACGCTCACGATGCATCGGCCTTCTCGGTGGTCGCCTCGCTCACGGTGGGCGAGTTTCGGGAGTGGCTGCTCGACGACACCACCGATACCGCCACCCTGGCCGCCCTGGCCCCGGGCCTGACCCCGGAAATGGTGGCCGCCGTGAGCAAGCTCATGCGGCATCAGGACCTCATCGACGTCGCCCGCAAATGCCGGGTGATCACCCATTTTCGCAACACCCTCGGCCTGCCGGGCCGCCTGGCCGTGCGCCTGCAGCCCAATCACCCGACGGACGACCCCAAGGGGATTGCCGCCTCCCTCCTCGACGGCCTGCTCTACGGCTGCGGTGACGCCGTGATCGGCGTCAATCCGGCGGGAGACAGCGTCGCCGCCATCGTTGACCTCCTCCAGCGCCTCGACGATGTCCGCCAGCGATTCGACATCCCCACCCAAACCTGCGTCCTCACCCACGTCACCACCACCCTGCGGGCCATCGAACAAGGGGCCCCGGTGGATCTGGTCTTCCAGTCGATCGCGGGCACCGAGGCCGCCAACCGGGCTTTCGGCATCGACCTCGCCGTCCTCCACGAAGCCCACGCGGCCGCCTTGTCCCTGGGCCGCGGCACCCTGGGCCAGAACGTGATGTATTTTGAGACCGGCCAGGGCTCCGCGCTCTCCGCCCAGGCCCATCACGGCGTGGACCAACAGACCTGCGAAGCCCGCGCCTATGCGGTGGCCCGCCATTTCCAGCCTCTCCTCGCCAACACCGTGGTGGGCTTCATCGGCCCGGAGTACCTCTTCGATGGCAAGCAGATCATCCGCGCGGGGCTTGAAGACCACTTTTGCGGCAAGCTACTCGGCGTACCCCTCGGCTGCGACATCTGCTACACCAACCACGCCGAGGCGGACCAGGACGACATGGATACCCTCCTCACCCTGCTGGGAACGGCCGGCGTGACGTTCATCATGGGCGTCCCGGGCGCCGACGACGTCATGCTCAACTACCAGAGCACCTCCTTCCACGACGCGCTCTACCTGCGGGACCTGCTCAATCTCCGACCGGCACCGGAATTCGAGGCCTGGCTGGAACGCTTCGGCATCACCGCGACGGGGGGCCGTCTGCTTGGCCTTCCGCCCCCCGCGCTGGCCGCCGCGCTCAAAGATCTCACCGGAGAGACGCCATGAACCGCCCGTTGCGCCCCGACCCCTGGATCGCCCTGCGTCGCCTGACGCCGGCCCGCATCGCCCTCGGCCGGGCCGGCCACAGCCTGCCGACGGGCGAGGTGCTGCGCTTCGGCATCGCCCACGCGCAGGCGCGGGACGCCGTCCACGCCCCCCTCGATGTCGAGGCACTGGAACGGGCCCTGGCGCCCCTGGGGCTTCCGGTGCTCACGGTCACAAGCGCGGCCCCCGACCGCCCCACCTACCTGATGCGGCCCGATCTGGGGCGCCGGCTCGACGAGGCCAGTGTCGACCGCCTCGACAACACCCACCCGGCGCCCTACGACCTCCTCGTCGTGGTGGGCGATGGGCTCTCCTCCCTCGCCGTGGCACGCCACGCGGCCCCTCTCCTGGCCCGCTTTCAGGAAACCCGCTCTCCCGGTTGGCGCCTCGGCCCGCTGGTCATTGCCACCCAATGCCGGGTCGCTCTCGGCGACGAGATTGGCGAGCGGCTGGGTTCGCCCATGGTGGCGGTCCTGATCGGGGAGCGGCCGGGCCTGAGTTCGCCGGACAGCCTGGGCATCTACCTCACGCGCCACCCTCGGGTCGGCCGGGTGGACGCGGAACGCAACTGCCTGTCCAACATCCGCCCAGGAGGCCTGTCCTACCCGGAAGCGGCACGCCGGCTCGCCTGGTTGTGCGACGCCGCGACCCGCCTGGACGCCACGGGGGTGAGGCTCAAGGACGACAGCCCCTCCCTGGATCTCCTTCCACCTCCCCCCGCCGACCCAGTGGATTAGCCCCCCACCGCACTCGCCAGATCGACCAGGAACCGCCCCCGACCCACCATCGAAGCTACAGCCCAAACTGCGAAGCGGCCATTTTTGCTTGGGCGATCTCCATCGATTATGCAAGAATCGGCAAGCATCGACCTCGAACACACTGAAAGGAAATCCTGATGGGTGAATTCGCCGGCGAAGCGCGCTTCGTGTTTCACGCCACCTCCCCCCACTTTTTGACCCGTCGCTGGCTGCGCGCCGCGGCCCTCGCGACGGTGACCAGCTTGGCCACGGGCCCTGCCGTCGCCCTGTGCGTCAAGGCGCCGGAGGCCAAGCTTCGGCAAGGCCCGGGTACACGCTTCCCGGTCACCTGGGAAGTGTTCAAATTCATGCCCTTTCAAGCCCTGGGAAGCCAAGGCAGGTGGCAGCGGGTGCGGGATGTGGACGGTGACACCCATTGGATCCACCGCAATCTCACCTCCCCCAAACTCCGCTGCGCAGTGGTCAAATCCACCACCGCCCGGGTGCGTAGCGCGCCCCGCCGTAACGCCCCCACTACCGCCCTCAGTCCAGTCAAGAAGTACTACGCCTTCCAGGTTCTGAGTCAGCGCAAAGGCTGGGTCGAGGTGCGGGACGAGGTGGGCAACAAGGGTTGGATCGCGCAGCAACTCCTCTGGGTCCGCTGAGCCTCCTCGAGGCAGGTGCCCGGCCGACGGGCCCGCCTTGACCGGCCGCGGCCCGCCGCGCCACCATGGGTGCCCCCTCCCGGCCGGACCCGCTGCCATGCTGCTGCAAACCGCTCTCCTTCTTTGTGGTGCGGTGCTCCTCGTGCCCCTGGCCAAGCGCCTTGGCCTGGGCGCCGTGCTGGGTTATCTGCTCGCCGGCGTGGGGCTCGGCCCCTGGGGGCTGGGCCTCATCCAGGATGTGGAAGCGATTCTGCATTTCGGGGAGTTTGGCGTCATCCTGCTGCTCTTCGTGATCGGCCTGGAGCTTCGCCCCTCCCGCCTGTGGGTCTTGCGCCGCCCCATCTTCGGCCTCGGGACGCTCCAGGTGGGCCTGACGGCGGTGGTGGTGGCCGGTCTGGTGCTCGCCCTGGGCCAACGCTGGCAGACCGCCACGGTGATCGGATTTGCCATCGCCATGTCTTCCACCGCGATGGTGCTCCAGACCCTGGCCGAACGCGGCCAGCTCGCGGATCGCCACGGCCGGGACGCCTTCGCCATCCTGCTCTTCCAGGACATGGCGGTGATCCCCATCCTCGCCCTGTTGCCCCTGCTGGGCCATGGCCGCCCGGAGGTCGATCTGGTGGAGGTGGTGGCGGCCCTTGCTGCCATCGGCGGGGTGATTCTCGCCGGGCGCCTCTTCATCCGGCCCATTTTTACCTGGATTGCGACCCTGGGGAGCCGGGAAACTTTCACCGCAGCGGCCCTGCTGGTGGTGATCGCCACCACCCTGCTCATGGAGGCCGTCGGGCTCTCGGCGTCACTCGGCGCCTTCCTCGCCGGCGTCGTGCTGGCCGATTCCGAGTTCCGCCATGAGCTGGAGGCGGACCTCGAGCCCTTCAAGGGCCTGCTCCTCGGGGTCTTCTTCATGGCGGTGGGCATGGGCGCCAACCTCGGGCAGATTCGCGACAATCCAGGCGGGGTGGCGGCCTTGGCCGGAGCCATCCTGGCGGTCAAGCTGCTGGTCATTTTCATTCTCGCCCGCCTGGCGGGGCGTCCTGCATCGAGTGCGCGCAAACTGGCCATCGCCCTCGCCCAGGGGGGCGAATTCGCCTTCGTGGTCTTTCAGCTCGCCCGCCAGGAAGCGGTCATGAACGCGGCGACTCTGGACTTCCTCACCGTAGCGGTCACCCTCTCGATGCTGCTGTGGCCCCTGGTTTTCCTGATCGAGGAGAAGTGGCTCGCGCCCCGCCTGGATCGCCGCGCACCCCGGCCCTACGACCCCATGGAGGACGCCGGGCACCCGGTGGTCATCGCAGGGTTTGGGCGCGTCGGCCAGATCGTGGCACGGGTGCTCACGGTCCGGCGCATTCCCTTCACCGTCCTCGAAGCCGATCCCCAGCAGGTGGATTTCGTGCGCCGCTTCGGTAACGAGGTGTATTTTGGCGACGCCTCCCGCCTGGATCTTCTGGAGGCCGCAGGGGTGGGCCACGCCCGGGTGTTCGTGCTCGCCATCGACGACGTGGACGCCTCGGTGAAAACCGCCGCCCTGCTCCGCCGCCAATATCCCAAGCTGATGATCATCGCCCGGGCGCGCAACCGCTTTCATGCCTACAAGCTCATGGACCTCGGCGTGAGCCTGCCCTTCCGGGAGACCTGGCATACCAGCCTCGCCATGGTGGAGAGTCTGCTCGCCAGCCTCGGTCATTCCGCGGATGACATCGCCACCACGGTGCACCGCTTCGCAGAGCACGACGTGGACGCCCTGCGCCGGCAACACGCGGTGTACCAGGACGAGGCGCGCCTGGTGGCCACCATCCAGCAGGCCCGCGACGAACTGCGCAGCCTCTTCGACCAGGACGACCCGGCCGCCACCCCGGCTTCGCCCCCCGTCTGAGGCGGGTCATCCCTCAACGTTGGCGTGGGACGGCCTTCTGCCTGAGGTCGTCGGCCGGCGCTGGCCTTGCGGTCGATGGGCTGTCTCCATTCCCGTTGCCGTTGGCGACGGGCACCACATCCCGCCAGGCCCGCGGGAGCCAGCGCCGCCAGCGATTCTCCAGCCGGGTCGGCAACCAATGGGTGGCCCACCCCACTACCCCGTATTTGATTGCTTTGCCCGCCAGCATGGCGGCAAATACGCCGAGATAGTCGTGGCGCACCACCCCCAGGACGATCAAGGCCGGCGTTTGGGGCAGCGGACTCACCGCCACGAGGAAGAGCGCCACGGCGCCGTACCGATCGGCCCACGTCATCACCTCCGCCCAGGTCGGATTGCTGGCGATCTGCGGGAAGTGGCCGAGCACCCAGGTCCATCCTAAATAATGGAAGGCGGCCACCAGACCTGTGGCCGCCACGCTGCTCCCCAGGGCCGCCGCCAATGCCACCCAACGCCAGCGCCGGGGCGCGAGCAGGGTTGCGGCGACAATCACGGCAGTCACCGGAAAACTCGCCGTGGCCGTGCCAAGCGCAGCCAGCAGGCCGCTCACGAGCCCGAGGCGATGGCTCCGCGCTGCCCGCTCCAGCAGGCCGCGTAGCCAACGATTGAAACCGCTTTCCTGCCGCACCGCCGTCACTTCCCGAGGATCCTTCCGTGGTCGGATCGGCAGTATGCCCTGCCCGCCGAGCGGCCCCAAGCATCCGGACCTGCCCCAATGGCACAGACGGGGCCGGCACGCTACGCTTAGCCCCTTTAGGCCTGATCCCCCACCCCGTGCCCCGCCTGCCCCGCCTCTTCCTCACCCATACGTTCTACAACGGCGTCGCCTGTGCCACCGGGGTGATGGTGGCGGCCCTCGGAGCCTATGCGCTGGGTGGCTACGGTGCCGCTACGGCGGTGTCGAGCGGCGCCCTGGTGGTGAGCATCAGCGACATGCCGGCGCCCCGCGGCCACAAGCTTGCCCAGCTTCTCCCTGCCCTCCTGCTCGCTCCCTTGGTGACCCTCCTCATCGGCCTGAGCCAGCCCAACGCCTGGCTCCTCGGGCTCGAGATGGTGGGGGTCGGCGCACTGGCGGGGATACTCAGTGCCTGGACCCGGCTCCTTATTCCCCTGTCCTTCGGCGTCGTTCTGGCGGCGATCTTCGCCCTGGCCTTTCCCCAAACGGACCGGGGGCTGGCCCTGCAGCACGCCCTGCTGTTTGGCCTGGGGGGCCTCGCATACACCGCCTGGGGCCTCAGTGTGGCGCGGCTCCTCGACCAGCGCACCCGCCAGCAGATCCTGGCCGACGCGCTGGATGAATTCGCCCGCTACCTCCGTCTCAAGGCTGCGTTCTACGACCCCAGGCAGCCCCTGGAGCAGGTGTTCCAGACCCTGGCGCGAGAGCATGCAGTACTGGCGGAAAAGCTCCAGACCGCGCGGGATTTTCTCCTCACCGGGCTGCAGCCGGCCGCTGCCCGGGGTCCCGCGGAGGTCCTCATCACTCTGCTCGAAGCCTACGAGCACACCCTGGCGTCGCAAACCGACCGCCAATTGCTGCGCGACCATTACGGCGGCACGTCGGTGATGACGGCCATGGGCCGTCACGTCACGGATGCCGCCGGGGACCTGGCCTGCCTCGCCGACGCCATCTTCCGCGGCCACCCCATTCCACCGCCCACGCCCCGCCGCGCCGGCTGCGTCCGTACCCGGGAGGACGTCGAGGCCGTCTACCACCGGGACCGACAGGATCCCGCCCGCCGCCGCGCCGCCATCTTGCTGCGCGCCTTGGCCATCAAGCTCTTCCACAGTCTGGAGAGTACCCACCGCATCGGCCGGGCCGCGGCACGCACCGAGCCCGGCGTGACCCTCCCCGACGAGCCCGCCCTACGGCCCTTCGTCTCCAATCGCCGGCTGCGACTCGCGGACCTCCGGCGCCAACTCACCACCACCTCGCCAGTGCCACGGTTCGCCCTGCGGCTCGCGGCGGCCATGGGGGTGGGCTTCATCCTCGGCCGGCTGCTCCCTTACGCCGCCCATGGCCACTGGATCATGCTGACCACCGCGGTGGTGATGCGCCCCAGCTTTAGCCAGACACGGCAACGCCACAAGGACCGGGTGATCGGAAATCTCCTGGGCTGCGCCTTGGCGGCCCTTCTGCTTCAGCTCTTTTCATCGCCCGCCGCACTTCTCCCCTTTCTCTTCGTCGCTACCGCTGTCGCCCACGCCTTCATCACGGTTCGCTACCGCGTTACCGCCACGGCCGCGGGGGTGATGTCGCTCCTCCAGCTCCATCTCTTGATGCCGGAAGCGGGCTTCGCGGTGGTCGAGCGAGTGGTGGATACGGTGCTAGGCGCCGCCATCGGCCTGGGCTTCTCCTTCCTCCTCCCCCATTGGGAGCGGCGCGGTCTGCCGCTCCTCCTGGGGAGAGTGAGGCAATGCGCTGCGGGCTACATCGATGCCGCCCTCGAACCAGGCCTGGCCCCCCTGACCTACCGGCTGGCCCGCAAACGGTTCATGGATGCGATTGCCGCCCTCAGCCAGGCTACCGCCCGCATGCTCGACGAACCCCGCGCCCAGCAGCGTCCCCTCGCTCCCCTGCACGGCGCCGTGGTCCACGCCTATCTCCTGGCGGCGCAACTTGCCTCGGTACGTTTTCTCCTGGATTACCGCGCCGCCGATTTCGATCCCGGCCGCCGCGACAGCCTGCTCGCCCTGGCCCGCGCCGATCTTCGGGAAATGCTCGACGCGCAAGCCAGCGCCATCGATCTTGGCCCAGCCGAACCACCGGATTTCGGTGACGAGATGACCCCGGTGCCGGACCCCCACCTCTTGCTCATCCGCCGCCTCGAGGCCGCCCGGGAGGATGCCCTGCGCCTGGGCGGCTTCACCCGCGATCCGGCCCCGCCCGCATGAAACGGGCATCGGGCGAGTAATTCAGGGTAAGCTTATAAAGCGGCCCTATCGGGCCGCCCGTCCTGCCCCTTCGACCCCATCTCCTCGCCCGCCGGAGCCCAAGCATGAGCGAAGCCCTCACCATCACCCTCACCCAGCAAGCCGATTACCAGTTCCTCGTCGACTTTGGGGGAGACCTGGCCCCCTTGCTCACCGACGAACCTCCTCCCCTCGGCGGCGGCACCGGCCCCAAACCGGACCACCTGCTCCAGGCCGCGGTGGGCAACTGCCTCCTGGCGAGCCTGCTCTTCGCTCTGCGCAAGTTCAAGCAGGAGCCGGGCACCCTCTCCGCCCAGATCACCAGCACCGTCGATCGCAACGAGGCCAAGCGCCTGCGCGTGCTGGGCATCCAGGTCGATATCCGCTTCACGGCGGCTGCCACGGGCCTCGAACATCTGGACCGGGTCCTCGCCCAGTTCGAAGATTTCTGCACCGTTTCGCAAAGCGTCCAGCAGGGCATTCCGGTCTCGGTCAGCGTGACCGACGGCACCGGTCGGCGCCTGAAGTAGGGCTCCGCGCGCCTTCCCCCTGCCATGGCGACCGCGCTGGCCCTGGGCGCCGTCATCGGACTCGTCCTCGGCCTGACGGGGGCCGGGGGGGGCAGTCTGGCGGTTCCCGCCCTGGTGTTCGGTGTCGGCCTCAGCGTGCCCCAGGCTACGCCGATCGCCCTTCTGGCCGTGGCGGGCTCGGCGCTCCTGGGGACGATCGAGGGGTTCCGGCGCGGGCTGGTCCGTTACCGGGCAGCAAGCCTGATGGCCGCGGCCGGAATCGTTGTCACCCCCCTCGGCGTGTGGGCCGCCCACCGCCTCCCCGAACAGATTTTGCTCGCCCTGTTCGCCGTGGTCCTGGCTGTGGTCGCCGTCCGGGCGCTGGGGTGGGGCGCCGTGGATGATGCCCACCCGGCCCAGGTTCCGTGCCAGATGAATCCCGCCACCGGCCAGCTGCGCTGGCATCCCGCGGTGGCAGCGGTGCTGAGCGCCATTGGGGCCGCCACCGGCTTCCTTTCCGGGCTCCTCGGGGTAGGGGGCGGGTTCGTGATCGTGCCGGCCCTGCGGCGGGCCAGCGACATCCCGCTGGCCGGCGTGGTGGCGACCTCCCTGATGGTGATGAGCATCGTCAGCACGGCCGCCTTCGTCGCTGCGCTGCTCCACGGCGCCGAGCTGTCCGCCCGGGTGGCCACCCCCTTCGTGGTGGCGACCGCCCTGGGCATGATCGCGGGTCGGCTCGCCGCCCGCCGCGTCGCCGGCCACCATGTCCATCGCATCTTCGGCCTGGTGTTGCTGGTGGTGGCCATCGGCCTGCTCGTCAAGGCAACCAGGGCCGGCGCCTGATTCGGTGGTCCCCAGGCCAACTTTTTGCGACACCTCTGGCCGGTTTTGGCGTCCAATTCCAGGGTGACGGTTTCCAATAACCGGGAGGATCGGTGATGAGTTCCAAACACCTCAATCTGCTTCGCGCCTTGTTTCAGAACCCAGTGAGCGCCAACATTCACTGGCGGGAGATCGAATCCCTCCTTACCCACCTGGGCGCCCGCATCGAGGCCGCCCACGGAGCGCGCTTTCGCATCGTGCTCAACGGGGTCGAGGGCTTCCTCCACCACCCCCATCACTCAAATGCCTGCCCGCCCCAGTTCATCAAACAAGTTCGCGAATTGTTGACCCACGCGGGGGTCAGCCCATCGGTCTACGAAGCGCGCCAGCAAGCCGAACGGGACGGCGCGGGCTGACTGGGCGGATAGCTCGCAACCCCTGCCTCGCCATCAGTTCACGGGCAATCCTCCCCAAGCTGGCCGCCGATTCGGCAGGACTTGACGGGCGATTCGCGGTGTATATTATTACGGTATTACTATAATTAAGAACCGGAGACGCCATGACGGTGGTGGCCTTCGCCAACCAAAAAGGCGGCACCGGCAAGACGACCCTTCTGATGAATGTCGCCGCCGCCCTCCATCATTGCGGCCGCCGCGTCGCCATTCTGGATGCCGATCCCCAGGGTACGGCCTCGCGCTGGTCGCAGGCCAACCGCCAGCAGCCCTTCCCCGTGCCGATTCACCCGGCCGGGCGGAGCGCGGAGGAGGTCACCAAGGCCATCAAATCGGCCCGACGTGGTGTGGATCTCCTGCTGGTGGACTGTCCGCCCTCGGTGGAGGGAGAGGAAACCCGGGCAGCCGTGAGCGTCTCCGACTGGGTCGTCATTCCCGTCGCCCCCAGCCCGCCTGACCTCTGGGCCACCCGCGGCATCGTCCACCTGATGGCGGCGCTCCCGAACAAGGGAAGCCGTCGCCACGGGCTCCTGGTCGCGAACCGCGTGCCCCCCCGCAGCGCCCTGGGTCGCGACGTCCTGGAACTGCTGGCCGAATTCGAATTTCCCCTCGCCCGCACCGCCATCGGCGCGCGGGCCGCCTATGCCCAAGCCGCCGCGCTGGGATGCTCGGTCCTGGATCTGAAGCGCGCCGACGCGGCCTGCGCCGAGATCCAGGCCCTCACCGAAGAACTGTTGTCCCACATCGACGGAGCCCGTCCATGACCTCGACCCTCAAAACCGTTTTGCAAGAGTCTCTCCAGCAGGAAGACGCCGCCCTCAAAGCCCGCCTGGACACTCCCA
Organism: Zoogloeaceae bacterium; assembly: GCA_016791005.1. Lineage (GTDB taxonomy): Bacteria > Pseudomonadota > Gammaproteobacteria > Burkholderiales > Rhodocyclaceae > JAEUNX01. The sequence continues at coordinate 45,057 of JAEUNY010000067.1, read as the reverse complement.
TCCCCGCGGCGGAAACCCCGCCCGCGAGACCTGCCCGGGCGCCGCGCCCCCGCAAGGCCGCCGCCCCCCCGAAAGCTGAGAAGCCCGTCGCGCCGGCCAAAAAGCCCCGCGCCGCGGCGCCCAAGGCCAGCCGGAGCAGGAAATCGGTCGCCCCACCGGAAGTGAGCACAGCGCCTCCCGCCGCTGCCGCCCCCAAGCCCCAGAAGGTCACGCGGGAATCATTCTCCCTACCCGAGGGCGAGGCGACCCTCCTTCGCGCCCTGCGGACTGCCATAGCGAAGGAAGGGCGGATCTCAACCAAATCCGAGGTGATTCGCGCCGGCATCCAGCTGGCGGCAAGCTTGCCCACCCCGGAACTCATGGCCCGCCTCGACACGCTGGCACCCGTGGTCAAGAAAAAGAAAAAGAAATAAGCCCAGCCGATCGGACGCCCCCCAGATTCCCCGAGGGCGCGGGCGGCTCCCGATAAGGCGTGCATTGCGGATGCGACGGGCCGGGGCTGGTTTGACACCCAACCCCGCCTCCCGCACCATTCGCCTTCCTTTGTGCACGACCGTCGCATGTCCGCTGCCGATTTGCTTGAGCGCTCCCTGGCCGCCGTCTGGCACCCCTGCACCCAGATGCGCCATCATCAGCCAGGGGCCGCGACGCCGCTTCCGCTGGTTCCCATCGTTCGGGGCCAAGGCGTGTGGCTGGAAGACGCTTCCGGGCGCCGCCTCCTCGATGGCATCAGCTCCTGGTGGGTCAATCTTTTTGGCCATTGCCACCCCCGCATTGGCGCCGCGATCAAGGATCAGCTCGACACCCTGGAGCACGTGATGCTCGCCGGCTGCACCCATCCCCCGGTGGTGGAGTTGTCCGAGCGTCTCGCCGCACTCACGGGCCACCACCTTGGCCATGCCTTCTACGCTTCCGACGGAGCCTCCGCGACGGAGGTCGCCCTCAAGATGAGCGCCCACACCTGGCGCAATCGGGGCCGAGCGCAAAAGTGCCGCTTCGTCAGTCTGGCGGGCGGCTATCACGGCGAAACGGTGGGGGCGCTGGCGGTCACCGACGTGCCGCTGTTTCGGGATGCCTACGCGCCGCTGGTTTTGGCGGGCACTGCCGTCATGAGCCCGGACGCGCGCCAGGCGCAAGCTGGCGAAAATGCCGCCGATGTCGCCCTGAGGGCGGCGGAAGCTCTGGAAGCCCACCTCGCGGCCCACCACGAAGAGACCGCCGCCCTGATCGTCGAGCCGCTGGTCCAGGGGGCCGCCGGCATGGCCATGTACGACCCCGCCTACCTCCGTCACGCCCGCGCCCTGTGCGACCGCTATGCCGTGCATCTCATCGCCGACGAGATCGCCATGGGCTGCGGCCGGACCGGCACCTTCTTCGCGAGCGAGCAGGCCGGCGTCTGGCCGGACTTCCTGTGCCTCTCGAAGGGCATCTCGGCGGGCTACCTGCCCCTCTCGCTGGTCCTCACCACCGATGCGGTGTTCAATGCCTTCCTCGACGACGACGTCGCCCGGGGGTTTCTCCATTCCCACTCCTACACCGGCAACCCGCTGGCCTGCCGCGCCGCCCTGGCCACGCTCGATCTCTTCCGCGACGAAGACGTGCTGACAGCCAACATCAGCCGCGCCCGCCGCCTGCGGGAAGCGTTCGACAAGCGCTTCGCCGAGCATCCCCAGCTGCGCCACCACCGCGCCCAGGGCATGGTGCTGGCCTTCGACGTGGCCGACGCCCCGGCGGATTTTTCCCGCCGCTTCTTCGCCGCCGCGCTGGAGGCAGGGGTGCTACTGCGGCCCATCGGGCCGACGGTGTACTTCATGCCGCCCTACGTCATTGACGACGTCGAGATCGATCATTTGATGGACGGTGCCGCCATGGCCCTTGCCCGTGCCCTCGCCTGATTCGATGCTCCACGACGAGCTGATCGCCCAACTCGCCGCCCTCGACGAACAGGCGCTGCTGCGGCGGCGGCGCACGGTGGAAGATCCCTGCGGGCCCCGGGTGCGGGTGGACGGCCGGCTGATGCTGGCCTTCTGCAGCAACGATTACCTCGGGCTCGCCGCCGCCCCGGAGCTTACCGAAGCGCTACGCGAAGGCGCTACGCGCTGGGGGGTGGGCTCCGGCGCCTCCCACCTGGTGAGTGGTCACTACCAGGTGCATGAGATCCTCGAGGCCCGCCTCGCCGAGCTGGTGGGACGCCCCCGCGCCCTCTACCTCTCCACCGGCTACATGGCGAACCTGGGCATTCCCTCGGCCTTGGTGGGTCGGGGGGACGCCCTCTTCGCCGATCGCCTGAACCACGCCTCCCTGGTGGACGGCGCCCGTCTCACCCGGGCCGACGTGCATCGTTACCCCCACGGCGACCTCACCGCCCTCGCCCGGCTCCTTGAGGCCAGCCGGGCCCGACGCAAGCTCATTCTCACCGACGCCGTCTTCAGCATGGACGGAGACATCGCCCCTCTGCCCGAGCTGCTGGAACTCGCGAAGCGCCACGACGCCTGGCTCGTGGTGGATGACGCCCATGGCTTTGGCGTCCTGGGCCCCCGCGGGGCGGGCACGGCGGCCCACTTCGGCCTGCCCGACACCTGGCGGCTGGTGTATGTCGGCACCCTGGGCAAGGCTGCGGGGGTCGCTGGCGCCTTCGTGGCGGGCGACGAAGCGGTGGTCGAGACCATCCTCCAGTCCGCGCGGCCCTACCTCTTCACCACTGGATCCCCCCCAGCCTTGGCCCACACCCTCCTCGCCAGCCTGGATCTCATCGCCCAGGGTGCGGCGCGGCGGGCTCATCTCGCCGAACTGATCACCGCCCTGCGGAACGCCCTGCCCCTTTCTCGCTGGACCCTGCTGCCGTCCCCTACCCCCATTCAGCCGGTGGTCATTGGCGACAACGCCGAAACCCTGCGGGTGGCCCGGGCGCTGTGGGATCAAGGCTTATGGGTGCCGGCCATCCGCCCCCCCACGGTACCCAAGGGTTCGGCCCGCCTGCGCATCTCCCTCAGCGCCGCCCATACGCTGGAGGACGTTGCCCACCTCGCCGACGCCCTGCTCCGCCTGGAGGCCGCCGCATGAGACCACCTCTGGTGCTGCTCCACGGCTGGGGCCTCTCGCCGGCGGTTTTCACCGGCCTGCGCCAGCACCTTCCCAGGTTTTCCCGGATCTTCACGCCGTGGTTGCCTGGCCACGGCGCCCAGGAGCCGGCCCATGGTGACGAGCTCGCCGACTGGACGGAGATGTTGGTGCCCGATCTGCCGGATCAGGCCGTGCTCCTTGGCTGGTCCCTGGGCGGCATGATTGCCCTCGACTTGGCCCGCCGCCATCCGCGCAAAGTCGCCCGTCTGGTGCTAGTGGGGACCACCCCCTGTTTCGTCACCGCCGACGATTGGCCCCACGGCCTTGGGCCGGACGTGGTGCAGGGGTTTCGCGAGGGCTTTGCCTCGGAACCCGCGGGCACGCTTCGGCGCTTCGTCGCCCTGCAGACTTTGGGGGATGTGCGTCGCAAGGCCGTGGCCTTGGCCCTGTCGGCCAGCCTCGCACCCCTCGATCAGAGCGACGGCGGCGCCCCGGCCGAGGGGTTGCGTCTGCTGGCGGAGACTGATCTCCGGGCAGAGATTGGGACGATCGACCTCCCGACCCGGGTGCTGCATGGCCGCCACGATGCCCTCATGCCCGCAGAAGCCGCCGTCTGGCTCGCCGATCACCTGCCCCAGGGTCGCCTGACCATTTTCGAGGACGCCGCCCACGCTCCCTTCCTTTCCCGGCCGGCGGAGTTTGCCACGCTGATCGATGGTTTCGCTGATGAGTGACGCCGCTTTTCGGCAACAGGTTCGCGCCGCTTTCGACAAAGCCGCTGACAGCTATGATGACGCCGCGGTGGTCCAGCGGGAGGTCTGCGCCCGCCTCGACGCCCTCTCCCGCCGTCACCCCGGAGGACCGCCCCGACGGATTCTCGACGCGGGCTGTGGCACGGGCTTCGGGCTTCCTTTCCTCGCTGAGCGCTTTCCCGAGGCCACCGTCCTTGCCCTGGATTTCGCCCCTGCCATGCTCAGCCGTCTGCCGGCGGGGATAGCCCTCGCAGTGGGCGGCGACATGGAGCACCTGCCACTTCGGGATGGTTCGGTCGACGCGGTCTGGTCCAGCCTGGCGCTCCAGTGGTGCCATCCCGCCCGGGCGCTGGCGGAGATCGCCCGGATTCTGCTGCCCGGGGGCCGGGCCTGGCTCGCCACCCTGGGCCCGGCCACCCTCCGGGAATTGCGCGACGCCTTTGCCGGCCTGGATGATTCGGAGCATGTGCTGGGTTTCCACGGTCTGTCCTCCTGGGTCACCGAGGCCACCCTGGCCGGACTCACCCCCGTCGCGACCGACCGTGTCGAATGTCATGCGACGGCACCCACCCTGCGGCAATTGCTCAAGGACATCAAGGCCATCGGCGCGCACAATGTGGGCGGTGGACGCCGCCGCAACCCCCTCGGCAAGGCGGCCTGGCGAACCCTTGAAGGGCGCTACGAGGGCCACCGCCGGCCGGACGGCCTCCTCCCCGCGACCTATGACGTGATTCTGCTGCACCTGGAGAGATCCCTATGAACGGCCACGCCTTCTTCGTAACCGGCACCGATACCGAAGTCGGCAAGACCTTCGCCACCTGCGCGCTCCTCCACGCGAGCCGCGACCTTGGGATTACCGCGCTGGGGATGAAGCCCGTGGCGGCGGGCATTGAGGAAGCGGCGGACCGCCCGATCAACGGCGACGTCGCTGCCATGCAGGCAGCGGGAAGCCTGGCCCGGCCCGAGCGGGAGATCAATCCTTACGTTTTGCGGACTCCCATTGCGCCTCATATCGCGGCGCTCGAAGAGGGCATACAGCTTTCGCCGATTCCCATCTTCACCGCCCTCAAGACTCTGAGATCCGCCGCCGACGTGGTGTTCGTAGAAGGCGTGGGCGGATTTCGCGTGCCCCTCGGCCCGGCCTACGACAGCGCCGACCTCGCCCGGGATCTGGGCCTGCCGGTGATCCTGGTGGTGGGGATGCGGCTGGGGTGCCTGAGCCATGCGCTCCTCACCGCCGAAGCCATCGAGCGGCGGGGCCTCGCCCTCGCCGGCTGGATCGCCAACCAGGTGGACCCGGCCATGCTGCGGTTCCAGGAAAATCGCGAGGCTCTGGTCACGCGCCTTGGCGCCCCATTGCTTGGCACCCTCGGCCATCAGGGTGGGGCGACGCCGGACCCCCGTAAAGCGGCCGCGGAATTGGCCGTGGCCCCGCTGTTCGCCTGAAAGCCGTCGCGGTCCGCCCAGCGGCGCCGGTGGTCAGCCCTGTTGCCTCTGGCGCACCTGCTCGAAGAGGCACACCGCTGCCGCCGCGGCAACATTGAGGCTTTCAATTCCCGCCGCCATGGGAATCACCACCCGCCCATCGGCCCGTGCGCCCAATTCGGGGGCGAGCCCGTGACCTTCCGAGCCAAGCAGCCACGCCACCGGCCCACGGAGGTCCCATCCATAAAGCCCCCGCGCATCCGCCGCCATCCCCGTTGCCAGCACCGTTCCGGAAAAGCCCACCAGGACGTCTTCGCCCTCGGCCAGCTCATGGATGTCGAGCCGGAAGTGGGCGCCCATGCCGGCCCGCAGGCCCTTTGGCGACCAGGCCTGGGCGCAACCCGCGGTGAGCACGGCAGTTTGAACCCCGGCCGCGGCAGCGGTGCGCAGGATCGTCCCGACGTTACCAGCATCCTGGATGCGGTCCAGAACCACCCGATCCCCACCCCCCGGCGGGGAGCCGCTCGGCAACGACGCAATGGCCAGGATGCCGCTCGGCGTCTCGACGGGACTGACCCAGGCAAAAAGGCCGTCCGGCAATACCGTGGTCGGCCCGGCCCAGCGGTCCAGCAAGCCCTGGATTTCCCCCCGCGCCCGCGCTCCCTCGGCGACCACCACGGCCGAGAGGTGGGCGCCAGCAGAGAGGGCGGCATCCACGAGGTGCGGGCCGTCCAGCACCGTCTCGCCCGCCTCGCGCCGGGCCTTGGCACTGTGGCCAAGGCTGCGGAGGTGTTTGACGAAGGGATTGTCCCGCGAGGTGATGATCCGCAATGCGTCCGTCACAGGCCCAATCCGAGGGTGCCCAGGGCGATGGTCGCTAAGCCGAGGAGCAGATTGAACGCCACCCGCTGACGGATGATGCCCAGGGCTTTCGCCCCGGCGGCCCAGTCCTGGCCCGCCACAGCCGTACCGAGCAAGCGCCATGGTCCAAACCAGATGGAGAGGAACACTCCGCCCATCACGACGCCGGTGAGCGCCATGACGTGCCAGGCACCGGGGGCATGGCGGCCGCCCACCTCCGCAAACATCCAGCCGCCAGACACAAGGATGGCGATGAGCGCCGCCCAGACCAGCGGGAAGAAGCGCGCCAGGGCGCCGTGCATCAGGGTGAGGCGTTCCGCCGGGGCGAGGCCTCCGAGGGCGGGGCGCAGACACACATGGGCGAAGAACATCCCCCCCACCCAGACGACGACGCCCAGGAGGTGCAGAAACAACATCAGGTAATGCAGGCGCATTGCCTCACCCTCTCTCGTCAGGCCACAAGGCGGCCTGGGCGGCGACCGCCCTCACCGGGGCAAAACTGCGGCGGTGAATCGGCGCCGGCCCGTGCCGGCGCAAGGCCGCCAGATGGGCCGCCGTCGGGTAGCCCTTGTGGGCCGCCAGACCATATTGGGGATAGGTCCGGTCGAGTTCGACCAACAAGGCATCCCGGACGGTCTTGGCCAGAATCGATGCTGCCGAAATGGCGGGCTCCAGGGCGTCACCTCCGACAATGGCCCGCACCGGAATCGACAGCGCCGGGCAGCGATTACCGTCCACCCAGGCCTCGGTGGGGGGCAAGGCCAACCCGACCACCGCCCGCTGCATGGCGAGGAGACTGGCCTGAAGGATGTTCAGCCGATCAATTTCCTCGACACTCGCCTCGGCGACCGCCCAGGCCATGGCATGGGCGCGGATCTCGACGGCCAGCCGATCCCGCTTACCTTCCGAGAGCTTCTTCGAATCCGCCAAACCCGGGATCGGCCGCGCAGGATCGAGGATCACCGCCGCCGCGACCACCGGCCCGCACAAGGGCCCACGTCCAGCCTCGTCCACCCCGCAGATCAGGCGGATTGCCGTTTCGCGTTCCATGACGGCGATTTCTTAAGGTAGGGCAGGATGGCTTCGGCGGCCCGTTGGGCAGTATTCTGCCGCAGGGTAAGGTGCAACTCGCGGAAACGCTCTTCCAAGGCGCGCCGGCGGGGCGCATCGGTGATCCATTCTGCCAGCGCATCGGCAATCGTCGCCGGATCCGCGGCGTCCTGCAGGAGTTCCGGCACCACAGTCTCCCGGCACAGAATGTTGGGCAGCCCCACCCACGGCAGATAGGCGAGGCGCCGCATGAGTTTGTATTGCCAGGGACCGAGCCGATAGGTGATGACCATCGGGCGTTTGAGCAGCGCGGCCTCCAGGGTGGCCGTGCCGCTCGCCACCAACACCGCGTCGGCCGCTGTCATGGCGTCCACCGCATGGCCAAAAAGTATCCGCAGGGGCAGTTCCGTTCCGTGGTGGCGGTACAGCGCACCTTCGAAGATCTCGCGGGTCTCCCGAGTCGCCAGGGGAACGAGAAACTGAGCATCCGGAAAACGATCATGGAGACGCTTGGCCACGTCGATGACCAGGTCGGCCAGATTACGCACCTCGGACTGCCGGCTGCCCGGTAACAAGGCGAACACCGGAATGTTCAGGGGCAGGCCATAGCGCTCCCGCACCCCAGGGCGATCCGGCTCAAGGGGCAGTTCATCTGCAAAGGGGTGGCCGACGTAACTTACCGGCACACCGGCTCCCTCATACAGCGCGGGCTCGAAAGGAAACAGGCAGAGCATGTGGCTGACGCTCCGGGCAATGCCCTTGAGCCGGCCACCGCGCCACGCCCAAATCGAAGGGCTGACGAAATGAATGGCCGGAATCCCGGCCGCCTTGAGCCGACGTTCCAGCCAGAGATTGAAGTCGGGAGCATCCACGCCTATAAACGCGTCCGGCGGATTGCGGAGGAGTTCCCGCAGCAATTGGCGACGGATTCCGGAGAGCTCGCGGTAGCGCTTCAGGGCATCCACGTATCCATGCACGGCAAGGCGCTCACAGGACCACTGGGCGCGAAAACCGACGGATTCCATCTTGGGCCCGCCGATCCCGAAAAACGTCACACCGGGAACCTGGGACCTCAGGGCGCGAATCAGGTGGCTCGCCAAAAGGTCTCCGGAGGCTTCCCCGGCCACCATGGCAATGCGCAGACTCATGGATTCAGCGGACGATGCCGCGCCCGGATTCCGAGATGAAGCGCGAAAATGCTTCGACTTCCGGAGCGTCTGCGGCCAGCTCGGCCACTTTTTTTCGCGCATCCTCTAGGCTCAACCCGGAACGGTAGAGGACCTTATACGCCCGCCGGATGGCGAGAATGCCGTCGGCGGAAAATCCCCGCCGCTTGAGGCCCTCACTATTGATCCCGTGGGGCGCCGCCGGGTTGCCGGATACGGTGACGAAGGGGGGGAGATCCTGGAGCAGCACCGTGCCGACCCCGCAAAAGCTATGGGCGCCGACCCGGACAAACTGGTGCACCCCAGTGAATCCGCCGAGGATGGCCCAATCCCCCACGCTGACATGACCCGCAAGGGTGGCGTTGTTGGCGAAGATGGTGTTATCGCCGACGTCGCAGTCGTGGGCGACGTGAACGTAGGCCATGATCCAATTGTCGTGGCCGATCCGGGTGACGCCGGTGTCCTGCGCCGTGCCAGTCGAGAACGAACAGAACTCGCGGATGGTGTTGCGATCGCCGATTTCGAGGCGTGTCGGCTCCGCCGCGTATTTCTTGTCCTGGGGCTCGGAGCCCAGGGAGCAAAACTGGAAAATCCGGTTGCTCGCCCCAATACGGGTATGCCCTTCGATGACCACGTGGGGGCCGACCCAGGTGCCTGCACCGATTTCCACATGCTCGCCAATAATCGAAAAGGCGCCGACCTCGACGCCTTCCGCGAGGCGCGCCCCGGGATGCACCAATGCCGTCGGATGGATCATGCCAGGGACCTGATGGCACACATTAGATCGCCTTCCGCGGCCAACTGTTCGCCGACCCGGGCGACCGCCCGGTATTTGTAGATGCCGCGCTTGGCCTGGGTAATGGTGGCCTCGAGATGCAACTGGTCCCCGGGCACGACCGGACGCTTGAACCGCGCATTGTCGATCCCGGCGAAATACACCACCTGGTTCTCGTCCGGTTTGACGCCGTGGCTCTTGAAGGAGAGCAAAGCCGCGGCTTGGGCCATGGCTTCAACGATCAGCACTCCCGGCATGACCGGATGATGCGGAAAGTGCCCCGGGAAAAATGGCTCGTTCATCGTGACGTTCTTGAGGGCCACGATGCGCTCCCCAGGAACGAGCTCAACCACCCGGTCCACCAGTAGAAAGGGATAACGGTGGGGGAGATAGTCCAGAATTTCGAGAATGTCCATGGTATTCACGCGGAGGAGTCTCTTTGAAGAAGTTGTTGTTCTAACGCGCGGATGCGATCGGCCATGGCATCAAGGTGACGCAGATGGGCGAAATTCTTGACCCAATCCTCCCGGGTCTGCAGCGGAAGATTGGCGGTATACACCCCTGGCCGGTTGATCGACTTCGAGACCAGCGTGCACCCGGAAATCACCACGTCGTCCGTGATCGTCAGGTGACCACTGATACCCGCCTGACCGCCGAACATGCAGCGCTTGCCAATCCGCGTGCTTCCCGCCACGCCCGAGCAGGCGGCCATTGCCGAATGCTCACCCACATGGACGTTATGGGCAATCTGGATCAGGTTGTCCAGTTTGACCCCGTCCTCGATCACCGTGTCGTCCAACGCGCCACGGTCGATGGTGGTATTGGCCCCGATTTCGACATCGTCACCAATCACCACCCGTCCAACTTGCGGGATCTTGACCCAACTCCCATCCCGCTCCCGGGCATAGCCAAATCCGTCGGCCCCGATCACAGCCCCGGCATGGATGATGACATCCCGCCCGATACGGCAACCATGGTAGATCGTGACCCGCGCATGGAGGCGAGCCCGAGGTCCAAGGACTACGCCATCACCGATGATGCAGCCCGGCCCGATGTAACTCCCCTCCCCGATCACCACGTCGCGACCAATATCGACGCCCGCCTCAACCTGGACGTTATCCGCGAGGACCGAGCGGACACTTGCAGTGGGCGCAACGCCCGGAACAATCGCAGGGGCCGGATTCAAAAGTTGGGCGACGCGGGCAAAATAGAGATGGGGGTCGGGAACGATGACCCGCGGAACTGTCGCAACGTCGTCGAAGTCGGCGCGCAATATGAGGGCAGACGCCCGGCACGAACTAAGTTGCTTGCGCAACTTGGGATTGGCCAGATACGCGATCTGGCCGAGGCCCGCGTTCTCCAGGCTTGCCACCTGGCTGATTGCTATGCTGCCATCGCCCAATAGCTCGCCGCCCAGGCGAGCCACCAGATCTTCAAGCTTGAACATCGGGGTGCCCCCCAGCGTCACGGTCACTTGCCGTCTGCAAGCGCCTTGACAACCTTGTCGGTAATGTCGATCCGCGGACTTGCGTACACCGCTTCCTGGAAGATGATGTCGTACTTTTCCGCTTCGGCGATCTGCTTCACGGCCTTGTTGGCCTTGTCGAGCACCGAGGCCAACTCCTCGTTGCGTCGCTGATTCAGATCTTCGCGAAACTCCCGCTGACGGCGCTGGAATTCACGGTTCAGGTCGTTGAACTCGCGCTCCTTGGTCTTGCGATCCGATTCAGCGAGGGTCATTCCGTTCTTTTCGAGACTTTCCTGCATGGTCTGCAGGTCCTTGGCGATGCGCTGGAGGTCCTGGTCGCGCTTTTCGAATTCCTTCTCCAGGCGCTTCTGGGCACGAACAGCCGGCGCCGCCTCCCGCATGACCTTGTCGGAATTGACAAAACCGATCTTGGTTTCGGCCAAGGCCAACGATGAAGAGGCCATCAACACCGTGCCCACAATGGCGAAACAAGCCTTAAATTTCACACCTGCCTCCACTATCGCGCCACCCCTCGGGCAGCATTAGAACGTCGAACCCAACTGGAACTGGAAGGTCTGGGTTTTGTCCCCGGTTTCCTTCTTTAAAGGGACGCCAAAGCTGAATTTCAGCGGCCCCATCGGCGAACTCCAGGAGAACGCTAGCCCGGTACTGTAACGCAAATCCGAGAATCGCAAGCTTTGATCCCTGCCATCTTCGTCACGGCCCCACACATAACCGGTGTCGAGGAAGGTTGATACTCGGAAGGATTTGTCGAGACCTGCCCCCGGGACGGGGAAGAAGAATTCCGCATTGGCCACCAGCTTCCGCGTGCCCCCCAGGGACTCGCGGTCTCCATCTGATTGCTGAATTCGCGGGCCCAGGGAGCTTTGCTCAAAGCCCCGTACCGATCCAATGCCCCCAACGAAGAAGTTCTTGTAGAACGGCACTCGGCTGTCGCCATAGCCGACGGCCCAACCCACCTCGCCGTTCAACATGAGCGCATAGTCCTTGCCAATCGCGAACCAACGCTGATGCTGGTAGGAGCCCTTGACGTATCGCAGATCCCCGACCGGCAAGCTGCCCTCGAAGCTCAAGCGCTGATAGGTGCCGCTGCGGGGGAAAAGAAAGCTGTCGCGCCGGTCTCGCGACCACCCAGCCGTGCCGATCAGGCTGCTCACCGAGCAATTCGTGCTGCTACCGTACTCTTTACAGAAGTCGATGTATTGCTGCGGGCTGGTCCCGTAATCCGCATCATTGATGAAGGTGTCGATGCGGGTATGGTCCACCGCAAGACCGAAGCTGATGGCGTCATCCTCGGCAATCGGCACCCCGAAACGCAGCCCAGCGCCTGTGGACGCAGTCTTGTAGGGCGCCACGCTGAGCGAGGTGGGATTCACCGTTCGATGGTAGACGTCCCACCCGAAGCTCACGCCATCCGGGGTGAAATACGGGCGGGTGTAGGACAGGGCCAGTGTCCGGTTCACCTTGCCGGTATTTAGACTAAGCGTCATGGCATTGCCGCTGCCAAACAGATTCTGCTGGGAAACTGAACCGGACAACACGAGCTTTTCCGAACTCGAAAACCCCGCACCCAGCATCAGGTTGCCGGTGGAGCGTTCCTTGACGTTGAGGTTGAGATCCACCTGATCGGTCGCGGTCGGCACCGCCGGAGTTTCGACAGCCACCTCGTCAAAAAAGCCCAGACGCTCGACCCGCGCCTTGGACCTGTTGATCTTCTCCCCGTCGTACCAGGCGCCCTCCATCTGGCGCATTTCGCGCCGCACGACTTCGTCCCGCGTCCGCGTATTGCCCCCCACGTTGATCCTTCGCACATAAACGCGGCGGCCAGGATCGACGAAAATCGTGAATGCGACCTGGCGCTTCGCCTTGTCCACCTCCGGCGCCGCATTCACGTTGGCGAAGGCATAGCCGTCGTTGCCAAGGCGATCGGTAATGGCCTTCGTGGTGCTCGTCAGCTTCTCACGGGAAAAAATTTCCCCCGGCTTGATTGTGACCAGCTTGCGGTATTCCTCTTCCGGAAACACCAGATCGCCCGTGAGCTTGATTCCAGAGACCGAATACTGGGCGCCTTCACTGATTCCGAGGGTGATGTAGATGTCTTCCTTGTCCGGCGTGATCGAAACCTGCGTGGATTCAATATTGAAATCCAGGTATCCCCGGTTGAGGTAATAGGAACGCAAGGTCTCAAGGTCAGCGGAAAGCTTTTGCTTGGAATACTGGTCATTCTTCGTATACCAAGTCAGCCAGCCGGGCGTCGTGAGTTGAAACAGGCCCAACAACTCGGATTCCTTGAACACCGTATTGCCGACAATCTTGATCTGGCGGATTTTCGCCACTTCACCCTCGGTGACGGCGAAATTCAACCCGACCCGATTGCGTTCCAGAGGGGTGACGGTGGTGGTGATCTGCGCGGCATAAAAACCGCGGCCGAGGTATTGCCGCTTGAGTTCCTGCTCGGCTTTTTCAAGCAGTGAGCGATCGAAGATCCGGGACTCTGCAAGGCCGACTTCCTTCAAGCCCTTGCGCAGCACTTCCTTGTCGAATTCCTTCACACCCACGAAGTCGATCTGGGCAATGGCGGGCCGTTCATCCACCAGCACCACCACCACGTCGCCCTCGACCTCCACCCGAACGTCCTTGAAGAATCCGGTAGCGAAGAGGGATTTCACCGCCTCCGATGCCTTTTCGTTCGTGAAACGGTCCCCGACCTTCACCGGCAGGTAACTGAACACCGTCCCTGCTTCGGTCCGCTGGAGGCCCTCCACCCGAATGTCGCGAACCTGGAACGGTTCGAAGGCCAGGGCCGGCGACGCAACAAGGAGGCCACCGAGCAGCCCGGAGAGGAACTTGAGTTTCATGGGAATTCAGCTGGAAATGAGGCGGGTGATGTCGTTGTAGAAGGCAAATGCCATGAGCATGACGAGCAAGGCCAAGCCAACCTGTTGGCCAATCTCCATCAGCCGCTCGGGGATTGGCCCCCCCTTGATCAGCTCGATCGAATAATACAGTAAATGCCCCCCATCCAGCACCGGGATAGGGAGCAGGTTCAGCACCCCCAGGCTGATGCTGATAAGGGCGAGGAACTTCAGATAATGCTCCCAGCCCATGCGGGCTGACTGGCCCGCATAATCGGCGATGGTAACTGGCCCGCTGAGGTTCTTCCAGGACACCTCGCCGATCAACATTCGGCCCATCATCGACAGACTGAGCGCGCTGGTTTCCCAGGTTTGACGCACGGCCCGCGCCAAACCGTCCACCGGACCATATTGGACCGTAGTGAAAAGGTCGCCCCGGGAAAGCGCCTCGTCGGCCACCGCCACCCCAATCCGCCCGATCGACTGGCCCTTGCCATCCGAGGCCGCATCCGGCGTCACCAGCATCTGCGCCCGTTCCCCATGGCGCTCAATCTCGATGGCCAGTTCACGGCCAGCGGCGGGCCGAATCCGCGCCACCATTTCCTCCCAGGAGCGAATGGGCTCCCCGTCGATGGCCACAATTCGGTCACCGGTCTTCATGCCTGCGCGGGCGGCCGGGCCACCTTCCACCAGGGGCCCGACTTCAGCCGGGATCATTGGACGATAAGGGCGCAGGCCGACGCGGCCGATGAAGTCCTTGCCGGCTTCTTCGATCTCGAATCCCGAAAGGTCCAGGGCCAACTGCCGAAGTCCCTGGCCGCCTCGTTCGACCTGGATCTCGACGCTCCCGGAATCCAGGGCATGTCTCAGGATCGCCCAACGAAAATCCTGCCAGCTGGCAATCGGGTCGTCGCCAACCTGACGAACCTCGTCTCCCTCCTCGAAGCCCGCCGACGCGGCGGCGGTAGGTCCGGCCACCAGGCTCACCCGCGGGCGCAGTTCCTCGGTCCCGACGAGGTTCATTCCCCAGTAGATGACGACGGCAAGCAGCAGATTGGCCAGCGGTCCTGCGGCGACGATGGCCATCCTCCGCCCAACCGTCTGGCGATTGAAGGCGCGGTGGAGTTCGTGGGTGGCCACCGGCGCTTCCCGCTCGTCGAGCATCTTGACGTAGCCCCCGAGGGGAAAGAGTCCGATCGCCCACTCGGTATCGTCCGCCCCTGCCCGCCAGCGGACGATCGGGCGACCGAAGCCAATGGAGAATCGCAGGACCTTGACGCCACAGCGGCGGGCGATCCAGTAATGGCCAAATTCGTGGATGGCGATCAGCAGCCCCAAGCCGACCGCGAACGGCACCAGATAATCGAGGAAACTCATACCCTGATGATGGGGGTCAATGCAAAAGACTGCTCGCCCAGCGTCGCCCGATCGCGTCGGCCTCCAGGACGGCATCCAGGGTGGAGACCGCAATCCGCTCGGCGCGTTCCAGAACCCGACGAATGACGCGGGGAATGGCAAGGAATGGGATCTCGTGATTCAAAAACGCCGCGACGGCGACTTCGTTGGCGGCATTCAGCAGGGCCGGCGCCGAACCGCCTTCCCGGAGAGCTTCATAGGCCAGATCGAGGCAGGGGAAGCGCACATAATCCGGCGCCTCGAAATTCAATTGCCCAATCGCGCAGAGGTCGAGGGGAGCCACCCCCGATTCGATGCGGTCCGGATAGGCCAGCGCATGGGCGATGGGCGTGCGCATGTCCGGGTTGCCAAGCTGGGCCAGTACGGATCCGTCGGCGTACTCGACCATCGAATGGATGACACTTTGAGGATGCACTACGACCTGGATGAGGTCCGGCGCTGCGCCAAACAACCAATGGGCCTCGATGACCTCCAGCCCCTTGTTCATCATGGTCGCCGAATCCACGGAAATTTTCCGCCCCATGACCCAGTTGGGATGGGCGCAGGCCTCCTCGGGAGTAACCCCCTCCAGTTCATGGAGAGAACGCCGCCGAAACGGCCCACCTGAAGCGGTCAGCAAGATGCGACGAACGCCCGCCGCCTTCGGATCACGTCCATAGTTGCCGGGGAGGGCCTGAAAGACCGCATTGTGTTCGCTGTCGATCGGCAGCAGGCGGGCCCCACCCTCGGCCACCGCATCCATGAACAGTTGGCCAGACACTACTAGGGCTTCCTTGTTGGCAAGCAGCACGTGCTTCCCTGCCCGCGCCGCTGCAATCGCCGCCGGCAGCCCTGCCGCACCGACGATGGCCGCCATCACGATATCCGTTTCCGCCGCCCGCGCAACCTCGTCAAGGGCCTGGGGGCCCCAGCGGACCTCGGTGCTCAAGCCCGTTTCGGCAATCCGGCTAGCCAGCCAGTCGGCCCCCGCCGCGTCCCCGACCACCGCTACTTGGGGTCGATGAACCAGGCACTGCCGAAACAGAACCTCGGTCTGCCGACAGGCCGTCAAGGCAAACACCTCGAAGCGGTCGGCGTGTCGGCTCACCACATCAAGGGTGCTTGCACCGATCGAGCCGGTTGATCCCAGCACGGTGACGCGACGTCGCGCCAAATCGGGTGTGGTCATGGCAGTGCGTAAAGAATGGCCAAGCCGACCAGGGGCAAGGTGGAGGTCAAACTATCGATTCGGTCCAGTACGCCACCGTGGCCAGGCAGAATCTGACCACTGTCCTTAATCCCTGCCTGACGCTTGAGAAGGGATTCAAAGAGATCGCCCTGCACACTCAAGGCGGCGAAACCAATCAAGCCAACGGCGAAGAGAAGAAGCTTTGAAACGCTTCCGCCGAGCCAGCCGCTCCACAGGATCATTCCGATCCCATATGCGACCACCAAGGCGGCGCCGCCAATAGCGCCTTCCCAGGTTTTGCCCGGACTGATGTTCGGTGCGAGTTTATGACGCCCCCAGGCCCGGCCGGAAAAATAGGCGCCAATGTCGGCCAACCAGACGGCCCCCATGCTCCAGAACAGGAAACCCGGCCCGATCTGCCTCAAGTGGGCCAGTGCCAAAGCCGGGGCCACCAGGACGACAAGGCCGACCAACACTGCCACCGGGACGGATTGCAACCGCCACTTGCGGGATAGCCACATCGGTACCACGGCGAGCCAAAAGACCATGGCCAGGGCATACACCCCCCGAAGCATCGGATGCCCGGACGGTGCCGGGAGATTCAGCCCCGCTGCGACCCCCATTCCGCCCACGATCCCCGCGACACTGGCGGCAAACACTCCCCTCGCCGGAATTCGCCAACCCGCCAGCCCTCCCCACTCCCAAGCGCCTACCGCCCCAACGCCAGCAGAAAAAATCAGCCACCCGAACGGCGGAAGAAAGAGCAGCGCGGCCAGAAATCCGGCCAGCAGGATCAGCGCGGTAATGACCCGCAGCTTAAGCATGGGGCGCTGAGGGGGTTCCGGCGGTTCCCGCCGTCAGTTGTTCGCTGGTGCGCCCGAACCGCCTTTCCCGCTGACGATAGGACGCAATAGCCGTATCCAGGGCCGACGCATCGAAATCCGGCCAAAGGATGTCGGTGAAATGAAGCTCGGTGTACGCGAGTTGCCAGAGGAGGAAATTGCTGATGCGCTGCTCGCCACCTGTACGGATGAACAGGTCTGGCTCCGGCGCGTAGCTCATGGATAGCCGCTGGGCAATCTCGTCTTCGGTGAATCCTTCCCGCTTGTCGGGGAAATCCTGCATCAGTTGCTCGACAGCCTGCAAGATGTCCCAACGGCCACCATAGTTTGCAGCCACAGTGAGTTGGAGCCGTTCGTTACCGGCCGTCAATTCCTCCGACTCGGTAATCAGTTCAATCAGGCTCGAATCAAACCTCGCTAGGTCACCAATCACCCGAAATCGGATCCCGTTTGCATGCATCCGCGCGATCTCCTTCCGCAGCGATCGCACGAATAACTGCATCAAAAAGGAGACTTCGTCCGCCGGGCGCCGCCAGTTCTCGGAGCTGAAGGCAAACAGCGTCAGGAACTCGATCCCGCGGTCGATCGCCGCCGCAATGGTATTTCTTACCGCCTCCACACCCCGGGAATGGCCGGCAACCCGAGGCATGAGGCGCTTCTTCGCCCAACGCCCGTTGCCATCCATGATGATGGCGACGTGGCGAGGCACACCCGTCACCGCCGGTATCTCGCGTGTGGAACTATTGAAGGGCGACATGGCTATGTCCGCCGGAGGGCTGGAACGACGCGGGGCCGACCGAGGGTCAGACCTGCATCAATTCCTGTTCCTTCTGGCTTAGAAGCTTGTCGATTTCAGCGATGTAGCGGTCGGTGAGTTTCTGGATGTCATCCTGACCCCGGCGCTCGTCATCTTCCGAGATCGCCTTTTCCTTGACCGCGTCCTTAAGGTGGGCATTAGCGTCCCGCCGAAGGTTGCGCACCGCCACCTTGGCGTTTTCACCTTCCTGCTTGACCACCTTGGTGAGTTCCCGGCGCCGCTCCTCGGTAAGGGGCGGCATAGGAACGCGAATCACATCGCCCTGATTAGAGGGGTTGAGGCCCAGGTCGCTGTCGCGAATGGCCTTCTCCACCTTGCCGAACATTGGCTTTTCCCAGGGCTGGACACCGATGGTCCGCGCATCGAGCAAAGTCACATTGGCCACCTGATTCACCGGGACCATGCTTCCATAGTACTCAACGTGAACATGGTCCAGCAGGCCAGTATGGGCGCGGCCGGTACGAATCTTGGTGAGGTCAACCTTGAGGGACTCGATCGACTTCTGCATCTTCTGTTCAGCGGTTTTCTTGAGTTCAGGAATCATGACGAACCTCAACAATAAACCAGGGTACCTTCGTCGTCGCCCATCACGACACGCCGCAGGGCGCCAGGCGCAAATATACTGAAAACATTGATCGGCAACCGCTGATCGCGACAAAGCGCGAAGGCCGTCGCATCGAGCACCGCGAGATTGCGGGTGATGGCCTCATCGAAGCTAATCCGCTCGTAGCGCACCGCCGATGGGTCTTTTTTGGGATCCGCCGTGTAGATGCCATCGACCTTGGTGGCCTTGAGCATGATCTGGGCACCGATCTCCACGCCTCGCAAGGCGGCGGCCGTGTCCGTGGTAAAAAACGGATTCCCCGTTCCGGCCGCGAAGACGACGACTTTTCCTTCTTCCAGGTAGCGGATCGCCTTGCCGCGGATGTAGGGCTCCACCACCTGATCAATTCTCAGGGCCGACTGCACCCGGGCGGGAATACCAGCCCGGCGCATCGCATCGCCAATGGCCATTCCGTTCATGACCGTGGCGAGCATCCCCATGTAATCCGCGGTAGCGCGATCCATCCCGGAAGATGCACCGGCCATGCCACGAAAGATATTCCCCCCCCCAATGACCACCCCCACCTCGACACCTAGCCGAACCACATCGCCGATCTCTTCAACGATGCGACCCAAGACCGAGCCGTTGATGCCATAGGCATCGTCGCCCATCAGGGCCTCGCCCGAGAGTTTGAGCAGGATGCGCTTGTAGGCGGCCATGAGGGAAAGGATCCCTTATTTCTGGGCAGCGGCCGCTGCCTGAGCAGCGACTTCGGCGGCAAAATCGGACACCTTCTTTTCGATGCCTTCGCCAACGACGAAGAGGAAGAAGGCCGCCACCGACGCCCCGCGGGACTTCAGCAATTGCTCGATCGTCTGCTTGCCGTCTTCTGCCTTGACGAACACCTGGCCCAGCAGCGTCACGTCCTTGAGGTATTTCTGGACGGTACCTTCCGCGATCTTTTCCAGCATGGCTTCTGGCTTGCCGGCTTCGCGGGCTTTTTCGATGGCGATCCGGCGCTCGGTCTCCAACAAGTCCCCGGGGACGCCGCTGGCATCCAGGGCCTTTGGCTTGGATGCCGCGATATGCATCGCGATGTCTTTCGCAAGGGCCTCGTCACCGCCAACGAGGTCCACCAGCACGCCGATCTTGCTGCCACCGTGGATATAGGAGGCCAGCGCACCCTTGGCTTCCACGCGCTGGAAGCGGCGGAGGGTCATGTTCTCGCCGATCTTGCCGACCAGGGCCGTGCGCACCGACTCCACCGTCCCGTCGCCCATCGGCAGGACGGACAAAGCCGCGACGTCGGCCGGATTCGCATCGGCCACCAACTTCGCCGCACCCGCGGCGAGGGCCTGGAACTCTTCATTCTTGGCGACAAAGTCGGTCTCGGAGTTGATCTCCAGAATGCTGCCGACTTTGGCATCGGGACTGATGCTGATGGCAACCACACCCTCCGCCGCCACCCTGGCGGCGGCCTTGGAGGCCTTGTTGCCCAGCTTGACGCGCAATATTTCTTCGGCCTTGGCCATGTCACCAACCGCTTCGGTCAGCGCTTTTTTGCATTCCATCATGGGCGCGTCGGTTTTTTCCCGAAGCTCCTTGACCATGCTCGCGGTAATTTCCGCCATTGCTACTCCTGAATTTCCGTAATGCTCAAAAATGGATTTGGTCTCGACGCGGCCGAGGCCGCGCCACATCACGCCTGGGGCTCGCCCGCCTCTTCCTGCACCTCGACGAACTCATCCGCTCCGGCCGCCACGATCTCCTGCAGGCTGGTTGCCTTGCCTTCGAGGACCGCATCCGCAACACCACGCGCGTACAAACGGATCGCGCGGCTGGAATCGTCGTTACCGGGGATGACGTAATCGACGCCATCCGGAGCGTGATTGGTATCCACCACGGCCACAACCGGAATCCCCAGCTTCTGAGCTTCGGTAATGGCGATCTTGTGATAACCGACATCGATCACAAAAAGTGCATCCGGGAGCCCACCCAGGTCCTTGATGCCACCGAGGCTCTTCTGGAGCTTCTCCAACTCGCGAGAGGTCATCAGGGCCTCCTTTTTGGAGAGGCGCTCAATGGAGCCATCCTCCACCATTCCTTCCATTTCCTTGAGGCGCTTGATGGAGCCCTTCACGGTCTTGAAATTGGTAAGCATGCCGCCCAGCCAGCGCTCGTCCACGTAGGGCATTCCAGCACGACGCGCCTCTTCAGCGATGATCTCCCGAGCCTGACGCTTGGTACCCACGAAAAGAATGCTGCCCCGGTTGGCGGCCAGCTTGCGCACGAAGCCCATTGCCTCCTGATACTTGGCCATGGTCTTTTCGAGGTTGATGATGTGAATCTTGTTGCGATGGCCGAAGATGTAGGGGGCCATGCGGGGGTTCCAGAACCGGGTCTGGTGACCAAAATGGACACCAGCTTCAAGCATTTGACGCATCGTCACGGACATGATTGACTCCAATCAAAGGGTTTGACCTCCGCCCGGGCGGGCATTGAGCCCCTGCCAACCTGCCGCGCATGCGAAAGGAGGACCCCTTGAGGACAATCCCGGACGTGTGAATTTTGCCCAACCTGAATTAGGCAAGCTTTGGATTATACCGTCTCCCGGTGACAAGGCTCAACGATTTGGCGGCCGCAAGGGAACCTCCGACGTAAATTTGCCCTCCACGAACGCATGCGCTAGCCTGCGGATTGATCCTGGGAAAGTATTAACTGCATGACCGTCACCATCAAATCACAGGCCGAAGTCGAGAAAATGCGGATTGCCTGTCGTCTGGCATCCGAAGTTCTTGATTACATTGAGCCTTTTGTCAAACCGGGCGTGACCACCGGTGAAATCGACCGGCTCTGCCATCGTTATATGGAAGACGTCCAGCAGACGATTCCCGCCCCCCTCAACTATGCCCCCCCCGGCTATCCGCCCTACCCCAAAGCTATCTGTACGTCGGTGAATCATCAGGTCTGTCACGGCGTTCCCGGCGACAAAGCCCTTAAAAAGGGCGACATCGTCAACATCGACGTCACCGTCATCAAGGATGGCTTTCATGGGGATTGCAGCCGCATGTTCATCGTTGGCAGCGAGGCGACGATTCTCGCCAAGCGCCTGTGTCAGGTGACTTTCGAGTGCATGTGGCTGGGTATCGCCCAGGTCCGCCCCGGCGCGCGCCTGGGGGATATCGGGCACGCCATCCAGCGCCATGCCGAAGGGCAGGGGTTTTCGGTGGTCCGTGAGTTTTGCGGTCACGGGATCGGCACCAAATTCCACGAAGACCCGCAGGTCCTCCACTACGGACGGCCCGGTACGGGAATGGAGTTGCAAACGGGGATGACATTCACCATCGAACCGATGATCAACGCGGGCCGCGCCGCGATCTCCGAACTCCCGGATGGCTGGACCATCGTCACCAAGGACCGTAGCCTGTCCGCCCAGTGGGAGCACACCATCCTCGTCACCCCCACGGGCGTCGAAGTCCTGACCCTGTCGGCCGGCTGCCCGGCAGCCCCCGCCCTCGTCGCGGACGCCCTGTCTTCCTGAGCGAGCAGCGATGGCCGAAGGGGAAAACGCCAAACCCAAGGGCTCGCTGGCCAACACCATCGATATCGCGCGTGCTCTGGCCCAAGGGCAAAGCGAACTGCGCGCGGCCTACCTCGCACGCCCTGCCACCGCCCCGATGCTCAAGGGCCGGGCCCGCTTGGTGGACAAGGCGGTCCAGGACATCTGGCAGGGCTGCGCCCTCCCGCCCGATATCGCCTTGGTCGCTGTCGGTGGCTATGGTCGGGGCGAATTGTTTCCGGCGTCCGATGTCGACCTGCTGATTCTTCTACGCGAACCGGAGAGCGAAGTCCTCAAGAATCAACTCTCCGAACTGGTCAGCACGCTTTGGGACGTCGGACTTGACATCGGCCACAGCGTGCGCACCGTCGACGAATGCCTTTCGGAATCCGCCCAGGACGTAACGGTCCAGACCAACCTCCTGGAATCGCGATTTCTCATCGGCAACAGTGAGCTCTACCAATCCTTCGTCGATCGGTTACGTGCGGCCCTGGACATCAAAGCGTTTTTCAAGGCCAAGCGGCTTGAGCAGGAACAGCGCTACAGCCGCTACAACGACACACCCTTTTCCCTGGAACCCAACTGCAAGGAGAGCCCGGGGGGCCTCCGCGATCTGCAGCTTCTGGGCTGGATCAGTCGCGCAGCGGGGTATGGACTGACATGGCGGGACCTGGTCCGCCGAAAACTCATCACCCCGGATGAGGCCACCGATCTTCGCCAGATCGAACGCTTCCTCCAGCACGTCCGGATCCGGCTCCATTACCTGACCGGGCGGGCGGAAGACCGCCTGCTTTTTGACCACCAGGAGAAGATCGCCCGCGCCATGGGCTTTGAAGCGGTGCCCGGCAAACGGGCCTCCGAGGTCTTCATGCAGCGGTATTACATCGAGGCGAAGAAACTCACCCAGATCAGCACGATCCTGCTGCAAAACTACGGAGCGGAGATTTTCCCCGCTCGCGCCGCATCGGCGGAAATCATCAACGACCGCTTCCAGTGCATCCGCGAGCTTCTGGACATCCGCCATGACCAGGTGTTTCAGGAGCATCCCCCGGCCTTACTCGAGTGCTTCCTTCTCCTGCAGCAGCGCTCAGACCTCAAGGGGATGACTGCCCGGACCCTGCGCGCCTTGTGGCTCAACCGCAAGCTCATCAACGCGAACTTCCGGGCCAACCCGGTGAATCGGGCGAATTTTCTCCATTTGCTGCAGCAGCGGCGGGGCATCGTCCACGAGTTTCGCCGCATGAACCAGTACGGGATCCTCAGCCGCTACATCCCCCCCTGGCGTCGCATTGTCGGACAGATGCAGCACGACCTGTTCCACGTCTACACCGTGGATCAGCACATCATGATGGTGTTGCGCAATCTCCGCCGATTCACGATGAGTGAGCACGGCCACGAGTATCCCTTGATGACTCGCCTGATGCTGGGTTTCGACGAGCACTGGCTGCTATACGTCGCTGCCCTGTTTCACGATATCGCCAAGGGGCGGGGCGGGGATCATTCCAAGCTCGGCATGGTCGAGGCCAGCGAATTCTGCAAGCTGCATGAATTCAGCGAAGCCCAGCATCAACTCGTGGTGTGGCTGGTGGAACACCATCTGACCATGTCCCACTTCGCCCAAAAGGAAGACACCACGAATCCGGAGGTCGTGCAGCGCTTTGCCGACGCCGTCGGGGATGAACGGCGGCTTACGGCGCTTTACCTCCTGACCCACGCCGACATTCGCGGCACCAGTCCAAAGGTCTGGAATGGGTGGAAAGGCAAGCTGCTGGAAGATCTCTACTTCGCCAGCCAGCGCATGCTTCGCGGCGCCACCGCCCAGCAGGCCCTGGGCCTCGATGACCGGCAGGAGGACGCCCGCGCCCTGCTTCGTTACCATGGCCTTCGCCAAGGCGTGGAAGAGACCTTCTGGTCGAAGCTCGACGCCGTCTATTTCATGCGCCATTCTTCCGAAGAGATCGCATGGCACACCCGCCTCCTCTACTACCGGACCGAGTCCTCCGACCCCGTGGTCAAGGTTCGGGTGGCAGAAAATGGCGAAGGCCTGCAGGTGATGGTTTTCTCCAGAGACCAGAAAGACCTGTTCATGCGGGTGTGCAGCTTCTTCGCCAAGCTCGGGTTCACCATCCTCGACGCGAAGATCCATACCACCCGTCACGGCTACGCTCTGGACAGCTTCATCCTTCAGGACCCCGGTAAGGAAAGCAACTACCGGGATATCAGCGCCCTCATTGAACACGATCTGGCGGATCGATTGGTCGCCCAGGGGCCGGTCGATCGCCCCACCAAAGGTCGTCTGTCACGCCAGTTGAAGCATTTCCCGATCACACCCCACGTCCGCATTCGCGCCGACGATTCCGGGCGTCACTTCATCCTGTCCCTCACCGCGGCCGATCGGCCCGGCCTGCTCTTTGCAGTGGCGGAAGTGCTTGCGAAACATGGGATCAGCCTCCAGACAGCGAAGATCGCCACCCTCGGGGATCGAGTCGAAGATACCTTCCTTCTCAATGGCGGCGGTCTGTCCCAGGACGCCAAGGTGTTGCGGGTCGAATCCGACCTGCTCGAACGCCTCGTCACCTAGGCAGGAATCCCCGCCCTCCGGCTACCCGGCCGGGCGGGGACCTGCGAGCCGCTCGAGTTCTGCCTCGGAGAATCCACAGCGTCGGCGCGCGTCCAGATTTAGCGGCGGCACGGGCCACGGTGCATTGAATTCGATGACCCGGAGCAGAAATTCCTGCTCCGCATCCAAGCCCCGTTCCGCGCAGAGATGACGAAACCACCGATCGCCCACCGCGACGTGAAACTCCTCATCCCTTAGGATGATCTCCATCACCGCGAGGAGGTCGGCTTCATCCAGACGGCGTAGCTTGTCAATGATGACCGGCGCGGCATCGAGCCCTCGTGCCTCCAGGACCCGCGGAACCAAGGCCATGCGCAGTAGCGGGTCGTGGGCCGTACGGCAGGCCATCTCCCACAAGGCATCGTGGGCGGCCAAATCGCCATAGTCCGCCCGCCTCGCCTGGAGTTGCTGGCGAAGCAAGCGAAAGTGGAGGGCTTCTTCCTCCGCCACCCGAACCCAGTCTGAATAGTAATCAGGCGGAAAATCCGAAAAACGCGCCAGACAGTCCAGGGCCAGGTTGATCGCGTTGAATTCGATATGGGCCAAAGCATGGATCAGGGCGACCCGGCTTTCCTCCGAAACGCCCCGCCTGCGCGGCAAACTCTGGGCGCGGACCAGAATCGGGCGAGCCGGCCGGCCGGGCTCCAAGAGAGCCGCAAGGGAATCCACTGCCAAGGCCCCGGTTGAGCCCCAACTAAGTTCCCCTGCCCTCCAACGGCGAGCCAGATCATCGACCGCCGCAAGCTTGGCCGCAATGTCGCGCGCAGCCAAGGCCGCGGCGGCGGCAAAGTGAATCGAGCCAGGTTCGCCTGCCACGGGTCCAGCTTAACGCATCATCCCCGGAAACATGCCCTTCATCCCGCGCATCATCTTCTGCATGCCGCCCTTGGAGAATTGCTTCATGACCTTCTGGGTCTGTTCGAACTGATTGAGCAGGCGATTGATCTCCTGCACCGGCACGCCGGCGCCGGCGGCGATCCGCCGCTTGCGGGAGGCTTTGAGGATCTCGGGCTTTGAGCGCTCGAGGGGTGTCATGGAATTGATGATCCCCTCGATGCGGCGAATGGCGTTTTCTTCCACTCCACCCTGCAACTGGCCCGCCATCTGCCCGAATTGGGCGGGCAGCTTGTCCAGCAGGGAGGCGATGCCCCCCATCTTGCGCATCTGGGCGATCTGGTCCTTGAAGTCGTTGAGATCGAAACCCTTGCCGCTCTTGAGCTTCTGGGCCATGGCCTTGGCCTGGTCGGCGTCGACCCCGCGCTGGGCTTCTTCGACCAGCCCAAGGATATCGCCCATCCCCAGGATTCTCGAGGCCATGCGCTCGGGGTGGAACTCCTCGAGCCCGGTCAACTTTTCGCCGACCCCGGAGAACTTGATCGGCTTGCCGGTCACCTCGCGCACCGACAGGGCGGCGCCTCCCCGGGCATCGCCATCGAGCTTGGTCAGCACGACCCCAGTCAAGGGCAAGGCCTCGTTGAACGCTCGCGCCGTATTCACTGCATCCTGGCCCAACATCGCATCCACGACGAAGAGCGTTTCAATGGGCTTGAGATTCGCGTGGAGCGCCTTGATCTCCTCCATCATCGCCGCGTCAATCGCGAGCCGGCCCGCCGTATCGACAAGCACCACGTCATAGTAGTGGCGCCGGGCGTAATCGACCGCTGCCAGGGCGATCTCCACCGGCTTGTCGGTGGTTTTGGAAGGGAAGAAATCCACCCCCGCCTGCTGGGAGACGGTCTGGAGCTGGGCAATCGCCGCCGGGCGATAGACGTCAGTCGACACCGCGAGGACCTTTTTCTTCATCCGGTCCCGGAGCAACTTGCCAATCTTGCCGGTGGTGGTGGTTTTCCCGGCGCCCTGGAGACCCGCCATCAGGATGATCGCGGGCGGCTGGACTGCGAGATTCAGACCGGCATGGGCGCCGCCCATCAGATCAGTGAGTTCCCGGTGAACCACCCCGACCAAGGCCTGGCCGGGGGTGAGGGAACCGACCACCTCCTGCCCCACCGCCTTCTCCTTCACCTTGGCGATGAAGTTCTTGACCACCGGGAGTGCCACATCAGCTTCGAGGAGAGCGAGGCGCACCTCCCGCATCATTTCCTGAATGTTTTCTTCCGTCAGGCGTGCCTGACCCCGCAGGGTCTTGACCACCTTGGCGAGGCGGTGGGTAAGGTTGTCGAGCATGATGGTTGGGGAAAGACCCTTCGGGTAGACTTAATCAATGCCGCCGATTTTACTGCATCTCGTTCCAGCCTCGATCTATGCCGCCCTCGGCGCTCATTTTTGGCGGACCCGCTGGCTCGATCCGGTCGCCAACCCCAGAAAAGGTTTGAGCTTGAGGGAGCGCTTGGCGATCCTCGCCGCGCTCTCCCTCCACGGTTTTTTGCTCCACGGTGCGCTCTTCCCGGGCGGCGGCATGCATTTTGGCTTCGGCGTCGCGCTCTCACTGATGATCTGGTTGGCGGTGTTGTTCTACTGGATCGAGGCCCTCTACACTCGTCTGGATGGCCTGCAAACCCTGGCCATGCCCATTGCTGCCATCGCCAGCCTGCTCCCCGCCCTGTTTCCCGGCCAGCACATTCTCGACAATTCCGGGACGCCGGCCTTTCGCGTCCATTTCATTATTGCAATGCTGGCCTACAGCCTCTTCACGCTCGCCGCGTTCCATGCGCTCCTCATGTCGGCGGCAGAAAAGCGCTTGCACAACGCACGGCTGAATCGGGCCTTGGCCAATCTTCCCCCCCTCCTCACGATGGAGGCCTTGCTGTTCCGCTTGGTGACCATCGCTTTCATCCTCCTGACGCTGACCCTGGTATCGGGCATCGGCTTTTCCGAGCAGTTGTTCGGCCGGCCAGCTCGCTTGGACCACAAGACCGTGTTTGGTTTTGCCTCCTGGGGGATCTTTGCCACCCTTTTGGTGGGGCGGCACTTTTGGGGTTGGCGCGGCCGCCCGGCATTGCGCTGGATTCTGGCCGGCTTCATCGCCCTCCTCCTCGCCTACGTGGGGACCCGATTCGTCACTGAAGTTCTCCTCACACGGACCGGCTGAGCCCGACCCAAAGGCCGGCGGGAGCCATTACTCCCTCAAGCTTTCTGAATCAGCGCCGAAGAAGTCTCGGACCGCCATGGGCCATGTACCTGGCACAAGCGGCAGACCATTCTGCCGATGCGACCAACTAAAACGCGCACAGATCCACTGAAACGATGGCAGCAAGTCCCCAGACTGCCCTGAGCGGGCTCGCCCGAGCCCTTATCCAGCACGGCCGCGTCAGCGAGGCCGATGCCGTGGCCTGCTCCGGGAATGGAGGCGGGACGGCCGAATTCATCCTCGAGCTGAACAAACGCAGCATCTTGTCCAGCCGAGACGTCGCGCGCTTTGTTTCCGACACCTTCGGCTACCCGCTCCTTGACCTCGATGCGCTGGATGCCTCAGTCATCCCCCGTGACGCCATCGACCGTAAGCTGATGGCCAAGCATATGGTCCTTGCCCTCGCCAAACGGGCAAACCGGCTGGTCGTTGCGGTCGCCGACCCGACCAATCTGCGCGCCATCGACGAGATCCGCTTTCAGACCGGCACCCCGGTGGATCCGGTGGTGGTGGACATGGAGCGCCTCAAAAAGCTGGTCGACGGGCTGTCTGAGTCCACCGAACAGACCCTGAAGGAGCTAACCGGCGAAGAATTTGACATGGACCTCCTGGAACAGGAGGCCCCCAAGGACGCCGCGGAGGATTCAACCCAGGAGGTGGACGACGCGCCGGTCGTGCGCTTCATCCAGAAAGTTTTGATCGACGCCATCAATGAAGGGGCGTCGGACATCCATTTCGAGCCCTACGAAAAGTACTACCGCATCCGGGTGCGAACCGACGGGGTGCTTCGTGAAATTGCCCAGCCCCCACTGGTGCTGAAGGAAAAGATCGCTGCGCGGATCAAGGTGATCTCCCGCCTCGACATATCCGAAAAACGCATACCCCAGGACGGGCGCATGAAGCTGGCCCTGTCCAAAAACAAGTCCATCGATTTCCGCGTTTCGACCCTGCCGACCCTGCATGGCGAAAAGATCGTGATGCGGATCCTCGACCCCACCTCCGCCATGCTCGGCATCGACGCCCTCGGCTACGATCCCGATCAGAGGGAAGCGCTGCTCGCCGCGGTGGAGCGCCCCTACGGCATGGTTCTCGTGACAGGACCGACCGGGAGCGGAAAGACGGTTTCCCTCTACACCTGCCTCAATCTGCTCAACAAAGCCGGGGTCAATATCTCGACCGCCGAGGATCCGGCGGAAATCAACCTTCCGGGGATCAACCAGGTTAATGTCAACGAAAAGGCCGGGCTGACCTTCGCCGCCGCCCTGCGGTCTTTTCTGCGTCAGGATCCCGACGTGATCATGGTGGGTGAGATCCGAGATCTGGAAACCGCCGAGATCGCTGTCAAAGCCGCCCAAACCGGCCACTTGGTGATGTCCACCCTCCATACCAATGACGCGCCCACGACGCTGGAACGCCTGAAGAACATGGGGGTTGCCCCCTTCAACATTGCCTCCTCGGTCATCATGATTACCGCGCAGCGGCTTGCGCGCCGCTTGTGCAGCTGCAAACAACCTGTGGATATTCCCATCGAGGCCCTGCTCGAAGCCGGCTTCAGCGAAGCCGATCTCGACGGCAGCTGGCAGCCATTCGGACCGGTGGGTTGTGATCGCTGCAAGGGATCAGGTTACAAGGGACGAGTCGGCATCTATCAGGTCATGCCGATTTCCGAGGAAATCGCCCATATCATCATGACCAACGGCAACTCCCTGGATATCGCCGCCCAGGCGCAACGCGAAGGAATCCGGGATCTCCGGCAATCCGGACTGATCAAGGTGCGCCTGGGCGTGACCTCTTTGACCGAAGTTCTGGCTACCACCAACGATTAAGCGAGAAAGACTCCCACCATGGCAACTGCTGCAACCGCCCTGCGCAAACCCCGAGGCCAAACCGAGGTCTTGTTCACCTGGGAAGGCAAGGACAAGACCGGCAAGATCATGCGTGGTGAAATGCGGGCATCGGGGGAAACGGTCGTCCAGGCCAGCCTCCGACGGCAAGGCATCATGGTCACCAAGGTCAAGAAGCAGCGGCTGTCCCGCGGCAAGAAAATCACCGACAAGGATGTCACACTCTTCACCCGGCAACTGGCGACGATGCTCCGTTCAGGCGTGCCCATGCTGCAGGCCTTCGACATCAGTATCAAGGGTAACGGCAACCCCAGCCTGGCGCGAATGTTGAACGACATCCGAACCGATGTGGAAACCGGTAGCAGCCTTTCCCAGGCCCTGCGGAAATACCCAGCTTACTTCGATTCGCTCTACTGCAACCTGGTCGGCGCCGGTGAGCAGGCGGGGATCCTCGACAGCCTCCTGGATCGGCTTGCCACCTACAAGGAAAAGATTCTGGCTATCAAGGCCAAGATCAAAAGTGCCCTTTTTTATCCGGCAATGGTCATCGTGGTGGCAGCCTTGGTCATCAGCGTCATGATGTTGTTCGTGATCCCGGAGTTCAAGAAGGTGTTCAACGACTTCGGCGCCGATCTTCCAGCGCCGACTTTGTTGGTCATCGCGATCTCGGACTTTTTCGTCGCCCACTTCTTCATCATGGCGATGAGTGTCGCGGGAACCATTGCCACCCTGACCTACTTCTATAAACGATCCCCCAAGGCGCAGAACACCATGGACCGGCTGATCCTCAAGTTCCCGGTGATCGGGGATGTGATCCGTAAGGCCACCATTGCCCGCTGGACCCGGACGCTCTCGACGATGTTCGCCGCGGGCGTGCCCCTCGTGGAAGCCCTGGACTCGGTGGGCGGCGCCTCGGGGAATCACGTCTATCTCGTGGCCACGAAGCAGATTCAGACCGAGGTCAGCACCGGCACCAGCCTGACCGTCGCCATGCAGAACACGAATGTCTTCCCGACCATGGTCGTTCAGATGGTGTCAATCGGTGAGGAATCCGGCCAGTTGGACTCCATGCTGGGGAAGGTGGCCGAGTTCTTCGAACGGGAAGTGGATGATGCGGTCGCCAGCCTCTCCCAACTGATGGAACCGATCATCATGGTTTTCCTTGGGACGGTCATCGGGGGCTTGGTGGTGGCCATGTACCTGCCGATCTTCAAGCTCGGATCCGTAGTCTGATCGACCTCGATCACGACGTTTCTCCCCATGGCCGACATCCTCGCCTCTCCCTTGGGATTCACTGCGCTGGCCGCTGTTCTCAGTCTCTTCGTGGGCAGTTTCCTTAATGTCGTCATTCATCGCCTGCCCGTGATGATGGAGCGCGAGTGGCAGGCCCAGGCGGCCGAGTTGCGGGGGGAGGCCATCGCCGAATCGCAGCCGTTCAACCTGGCAACGCCACGCTCACGCTGCCCCCACTGCGGCGCCCCCATCGCCGCGATCGATAACATCCCGTTGATCAGTTTCCTGGTGCTCCACGGAAAATGCCGGCACTGCGGTGGCGGCATCAGCCCGCGCTACCCCCTCGTGGAAACCCTGAGCGCACTGCTGGGCGGCTACGCTGCGTGGCACTTTGGCCCCGGTGTCGCCGCCATTGGTGCCATCCTGTTCCTGTGGGTCATGATTGCCCTGACCTTCATCGACCTGGACACCCAGTTGCTCCCCGACTCCCTCACCTTACCGCTGCTCTGGGTGGGATTGTTGGTCAATATTTGGGGGACGTTCACCCCCCTTCAGGACGCGGTGCTTGGAGCGATGGCCGGCTATCTCGTCTTATGGTCGGTTTATTGGTTGTTCAAACTGACGACGGGCAAGGAAGGCATGGGGTATGGGGACTTCAAACTCCTCGCAGCGATTGGCGCCTGGCTGGGCTGGAAAGTGCTGCCCCTGACGATTCTCCTTTCCTCGGCCGTCGGCGCATGCGTAGGGGTGATTCTAATTCTCCTCCACCGACAGGGCCGAAATGTGCCGATCCCCTTTGGGCCCTATCTGGCGTCCGCGGGGGTCCTCGCGCTATTCATGGGCAACACGCTGACCGAGAAATATCTCGCCCTGCTCTAAACCGGCCCGTGCGGTCCCCTTGAAGATCCGAGTCCCACCCCCACTTGCTCACTAAAGTCTGGGGCGCCGTCGCCCCTCGCTTTCCCCCCATGCTGCGTTGCGCTAGACTTCAACGCTTATTTGCAGGAGCCCATCATGCCAATTTACGAGTATCGCTGCCCTGCCTGCGGCCATCAGAAAGAGCACCTCCAGAAGATGAGCGACGCGCCCCTTTCCGTCTGCCCCGCCTGCGGCCAGGAAGGATACGTCAAGCTGCTTTCTGCCGCTGGATTCCAGCTCAAGGGTAGCGGCTGGTACGCCACCGATTTCAAGGGTGGCAGTTCGGCCGCCAAGCCAGCCGAGACCAAGGCGGATTCTCCTCCGGCAACACCCTGCGGTGGGTCCTGCGCGTGCCATTAGTGCGTGACGAATGCGCAAATACTTCATTACCGGCTTATTGATCTGGATTCCCCTCGCCATCACCGGCATGGTGCTGGCGTGGATCGTCGGCACCCTGGATCAAGTCCTGCTCTGGATGCCCCAGCAACTCCAGCCCAAAGCCCTGTTGGGTTTCAATATTCCTGGGCTCGGGGTCATCGTCACGCTGCTCATTATCCTGCTGACCGGACTGGTCGCCGCAAACGTCCTCGGGCAACGCCTCGTCCGTTACTGGGAGGCGCTCCTTGCCCGCATCCCGGTGGTGAAGTCCATTTACTACAGCGTAAAACAGGTCTCCGATACGCTGTTCTCAAGCAGTGGTCAGGCATTCCGGAAAGCGCTGTTGATCCAATATCCCAGGGAAGGCTCCTGGACCATCGCCTTTCTGACTGGCCGGCCGGGTGGCGCCGCCGCCCACCACCTCCAGGGTGACTACGTCAGCGTCTATATCCCGACGACACCCAACCCGACCTCCGGTTTCTTCCTCATGATGCCGCGCGCCGACGTCGTGGAGTTGGAGATGAGCGTCGATGAAGCCCTCAAATACATTATCTCGATGGGCGTTGTGACCCCGAACGGCAATCGCTCGCCTGCCAAACCGGCGCTCGCCCACCCCTAACGCGGGTCTCCGTGACCCGCAGTCCTCTTGGATTACCTTTGACCATGCGTACTCACTATTGCGGAAAAGTCTCCGCGGCCGAACTGGATCAGGTTGTCACCCTGTGCGGATGGGTGCATCGCCGCCGGGACCACGGCGGCGTCATCTTCATCGACTTGCGGGACCGTGAAGGGCTCGTCCAAGTCGTGTGCGATCCGGACCGTCCAGACATGTTCCGGATCGCCGAGTCGGTACGCAACGAATTTGTTCTGCGCCTGAGCGGCAAGATTCGCCGCCGCCCCGCCGGCACCGAAAATACGAGCCTCGTCTCCGGTGAAATCGAAGTCCTCTGCCACGACATCGAAGTCCTAAACGCTTCCGCGACCCCGCCGTTCCAGATCGACGACGACAATCTCTCGGAAACCACCCGCCTCACTCACCGAGTCATTGACCTGCGCCGCCCTCAAATGCAGAAGAACCTCCTTCTGCGCTACAAGGTGGCCCGCGCGTTCCGGCGGTTTCTCGATGACAATGGATTCATCGACGTCGAAACCCCCATGCTGACCAAGAGTACGCCGGAGGGCGCCCGGGACTATCTGGTTCCGTCCCGGGTCCACCCTGGCCAATTCTTTGCCTTGCCCCAGTCACCGCAGCTCTTCAAGCAGCTCCTGATGGTGGCTGGCTACGACCGCTACTACCAGATCACTAAGTGTTTCCGGGACGAGGATCTGCGCGCCGACCGCCAGCCCGAATTCACTCAGGTGGATATCGAGACCTCCTTCATGGACGAGCAGGCCATCACCGGCCTCATCGAAGAGCTGATCCGCTACGTCTTCAAGGACGCCATCGCCGTTGATCTCCCGAATCCCTTTCCGCGCATGACCTACGCCGAAGCCATGCGCCGCTTTGGTTCGGACAAGCCGGACCTCCGAGTGACCCTCGAACTCACCGAAGTCACTGATGTGGTGCGCGACGTGGCGTTCAAGGTGTTCAGCGGCCCGGCCAATTCCGGCGGTCGCGTGGCGGCTCTGCGCGTGCCCGGCGGCGCGAGCCTGACCCGCGGGGAGATTGACGAATACACCAAATTCGTCTCGATCTATGGCGCCAAGGGCCTCGCCTATATCAAGGTCAATGACGCCACCCAGCCCAACGAAGCGGGCTTGCAATCTCCTATCGTCAAAAATCTCCATGCTGACGCCCTCACCGCCATCCTGGCCCGCACCGGCGCGGAATCCGGTGATTTGATCTTCTTCGGCGCAGACAAGACCAAGGTGGTCAATGACGCCCTGGGCGCGTTGCGGACCAAGCTTGGCCACGAGAAGGGCTATCTGAATGGTCAGACCTGGGCGCCGCTGTGGGTGGTGGATTTCCCGATGTTTGAGTATGACGACGAAGATCGTCGCTGGACGGCCTGCCATCATCCCTTCACCAGCCCGAAGGACGATCACGTCGATCTGCTCGAGTCGGACCCGGGAGCCTGCTTGGCCAAGGCCTACGATCTCGCCCTGAATGGTTGGGAAATCGGTGGGGGTTCGGTGCGTATCCATCGCGCCGACGTGCAGGAAAAAGTGTTCCGAGCGCTGAACATCGGGCCCGACGAACAACGCCTGAAGTTTGGCTTTCTGCTCGACGCCCTGAGATTCGGCGCCCCACCCCATGGTGGGCTTGCCTTTGGCCTGGACCGCATCGTCACCATGATGACCGGTGCAGAGTCCATCCGCGATGTCATCGCCTTTCCGAAGACCCAGCGCGCCCAGTGCCTGCTCACCGATGCGCCTTCCGACGTCGATGAAAAGCAGCTTCGGGAACTCCACATCCGCCTTCGCCAAAAGGTCGAAACTCAGGTGGAAGTCTCGCCAGGCTGAAATCCGCGACGCGATTTCCGCGTCATTTGCCAAGGTCCCCGCTGCCGCCCTCAAGGAATAGACTCCCCCCGCCGAAAAAGGGAATGGAGCCGGTCATTGAGGGCAGAAGGCGGTCTTTGTGTTTCAAATCGAGAACATCACCACCCTAGTCATCGAGGCCAACGGCGGCATGCGCTCGCAATTGCGGGACATGCTGGCCCTGACGGGCATTACCAAGGTCCAGTTTGCTGTGGCGGCAGGCGCTGCGGTCCGCAAGCTACGCGACAACGTTTTCGATTTGATCCTCTGCGAATATCATCTGGGTGCCGGCCAGGACGGTCAACACCTCCTCGAAGACCTGCGGCACAACCGGATCATTCCCCTCGAAACCCTGTTCATCATGGTCACTGGGGAACGCCAGTATGAGCGGGTGGTCGGCGCCGCAGAGCTGGCCCCTAGTGACTACATCCTCAAGCCGTTTACCCCGGATGCCCTGTTAGCGCGCATACGCCGATCCCTTGTAAAGCGGGAGGCCTTCATCCCCGCCTATCAGGCGGTTGCAAAAGACGATCTTCGTGGCGCCATCATTTACTGTCGGGAGGGCGAAACCAAGTTTCCGCCTTACCTCATGGATTTCCTCCGCCTGAGGGGCCAGCTCCATTTGGAAATCGGTGAAATCGATGAGGCACAAACCGTCTATCAGCGGGTTCTGGAGGTCAGGGCTGTCCCCTGGGCTCGCCTAGGACTCGCAAAAACCCTCCACCTGCAAAAACGCTACGACGAAGCCGAGGAAATACTCGCAGCCCTCGTCGCCGAAAACGACACTTTTCTCGACGCCTACGACTGGCTTGCCCGCAATCGCAATGCCGCAGGCACGCCGCAATCCGCCCGGGAGGCCCTCGCGGTGGCCGTTGCCCGATCTCCCCACCGCATCAATCGCCTGCGCCAATATGGTGAAGCCTGCCTTGCCGTCGGCGATCACGACGGCGCCGAGCGCTCGATGGCCGAAGTGGTGCGCAAAAGCAAGTACTCCGACTTCCGTGACCCGGAAGACCATCTCCGCCTTGTCCAGGCGCAATTGGCGTCTGGGAATCTCGACCGTGCCGAGGAGACCATTCGGGATCTCGACAAGAGTATGGCCGGCCTGAAGAAAACCCGTATGTGCAAAGCGCTTACAGCGGCGCTCTACCACGGGCAGACTGGAAATCTGGATATGGCCCAGGCAGCGCTGCGCACCGCATTGGCGAGCAGCCAAGAAGAACATGAGCTCTCTCAGGGCCTGCGGGGTGAACTCGCCAAAGCCTGCTTCAGCTTGGACATGGAGGAAGAAGCGACGTCAGTAGTCATGGACATGATGCGAAATGCCACCGACGCGAACAGCATCGACGCAGCCAGAAAACTCCTCGAATCCCAAGGCAAGGAAAACCTTGTCGCCGAGGTCGACCGTCGCCTGCAAGCCGAGGTCAAGACACTCATGGCTGCGGGGGTGGAAAAGGCTCAATCTGGCGATTTCGACGGGGCCGTGGCGGAAATGATGAACGCCGTCCGCAAGATGCCCGGCAACATCCACGTCTTGTTCAACGCCGCCCTCGCCGTGCTACGCCACATCGAACATCGTGGCTGGAACGATGGTCTGGCAAGCGAAGCGCGGAGTCTCATCGATCGGGCGCGGCGCCTCGACTCGACCCATCCCCGCCTTGCAGCCCTCACGGAATTCCTTCAGGGCCTCCACACCAAGTACGGCATTCGCGCGGCCTGAAGGCCAAGCCCACCTGGAATTTCATACGCGCCTGTTAAACTTCTAGTTACACGCGTATCTCGTCACGCCATGACCCTTCTTCACCGCACACTTGCAGCATTCATTCTCTTCCTTTTGCTCACCGGCTGGAGCGGGGCGTTCCAGAATCAAATCGGTAGCGTCGGAGTTAAATACCTGCCCGTCGAGGCCAAAACAACCTTGCGGCTGATCCAGCAAGGCGGCCCATTCCCATACCGGCGGGACGGGATCACCTTCGAAAACCGAGAGCGCCGCCTCCCTCAACGCCCCCGTGGCTATTACCGGGAATTCACCGTTCCAACGCCAGGCTCACGGGATCGCGGTGCCCGCCGGATCATATCCGGCGGCGAACCCGCAGAGGAGTTTTTCTACACCAGCGATCACTACCGCAGCTTCCGCCGCATAGACCTGGAACCTTGACCATGCCCGCGACCGGCAATAAGAAGTTTTCGGAAATGCTCCCTCGGGCCGATCTCGCCGGAGTCGTTCATCTTCCCCAGAATGCGCGCACGGCGATTGTGGACGCAGCCCGCGACCTCGCCTACTTCTACGCCGAAGTGGATCTTTCCGAGGTTCGCACGAAGGACGCCTTCCTCGCCGCCTTGTCAGAAGCCCTGTCCTTCCCACCCTGGTTCGGTGCCAATTGGGATGCCCTGGCTGATTGTTTAGCTGACATGAGCTGGAGCAATGCGGACGGCTACGTCCTGATCCTCCTTGGTGCCGATAAATTCCAGGCACATGCCAGAGATGATTTCCTCACCGCCCTGACCGTACTCCACGACGTTGCCCAGACCTGGGCTGCAGATGGGATACCATTTTGGGCCTTTGTGGACCTTCTCGCTGATGGCATTCCCCTCCTCCGAGATCTTTCCGCTGATCAATGACCCATGTCCAGAAACGCCCCTCTTCGGTTTTGGTTGTGCTGCATACCCCCGACCTCCAAATCCTTCTCCTGGAGCGCCTCTCGCCGAGCGGATTCTGGCAATCTGTAACGGGTAGCCTCGAAACGGGCGAAACTTGCTTACAGGCCGCAACGCGGGAACTTGAAGAAGAGACCGGCCTCCCGTGCCCGGATCAAAATGCCTTCAGAGACTGGGGTCTGTCAAACCGTTTCCTCATCCCAACCTCAGCCCTACCCCGTTACCCGGCAGGATGCCGATATAACAACGAGAGAGTCCTGAGTTACCGGTGTCAGGCGCCATTTCCCCCCAGGATCTCCCCGACGGAACACCGCCAAGGCCTCTGGTTACCTTGGGATAAGGCAGTCCTCCTCTCAAATTCCTGGACCAATCGGGACGCTATCCGCCTAGTTGCGGCTTCTGACCCACTTTAACCTGGGATTCCAAAATTACTAACTTGGATTTTTTGAGCTAGGCATTCCCCGCACATGCAAGACGCTCCCACTTCACCTGGAATGACTCTAAGCTTCGGAAGCCTTGCACACCAACATTCCGCCGCCCCAGCCTTCATACCGCATACGAAAGACCTTCCACATTTCGGGCAAATACTATTCCCTTCGACATGGTCCGAATCACATCTAAACCCCACGCGTAAGTGCTCCTACCCCTAATCACCCGCAAAAAATGCGGACAATATCCGCATCTGCCGAATTCCTAGAACTAATGGACCATTCCCGATGAGTCCCCCCGAGATTGACCCTTCTGCCGATGCACCTTTTGCCCTCTTCGATGACAACCTGACCGACGGCGGGGACTTGCTGTTATACGACTTCGGGTGGGCTATCACCTGCAATCGTTCCGCTGACGTTGAAGACACATTTCGCCTGATAGAAAAAGCCCGAACAGATGGGGCATGGATCGCGATCGCAGCAAATTATGAACTTGGATTTGCCCTAGAACCCCGCCTTAAACACCTGCTGGCTAAACCACCTGACCCGTTAATCAGGGCATGGATTTTCTGGCGTGCCAGTCTTCAAGATGCAACTGTTACCGCTGCGCAGCTCGATCAAGCTATTGACCGACTTGGGATAAATGGCAGCATCGCCGGAATCGGGGCCCTCACCCAAACGATCGACCAAACAACCTACACTTCCACCGTCAAGACTATTCAAAACGGCATTACTAACGGCGAATGCTACCAGATCAACTTCACCCACAAGGTGTTGGGCGAACTTTGGGGCCACCCCATCACTCTTTACCGAGCCCTCCGTGAAACTCAACCCACCCAATATGGCGCGCTGATTCGCCACCCGGGTAGCTATCTCCTTTCCCGCTCGCCGGAACTCTTTCTACGGCGCACCGGAGACACATTGACCTGCAAGCCAATGAAGGGAACCGCAGCTCCAACCGAAGACCTCGTAACGTCAATCAAAGATCAGGCCGAAAACCTAATGATCGTCGATCTGATCAGAAATGACCTCGGCCGCATCGTGCCACCCGGAAGCGTAACAGTCGATCGTCTATTCGAAATCGAACGGTATCCGACCCTTCAGCAGATGACATCCATGATCTCTGCAACCCAGGCAACCGCGGACTTGGCCGAGATATTCCGCGCTTTGTTTCCGTCCGGATCGATCACCGGGGCTCCAAAAATCCGCGCGATGGAATGGATCCACAAGCTTGAAAAACACCCAAGGGGAATATACTGCGGGGCCATAGGCTGGCTCGCGCCCCATGGAGCCTGTCAATTCAATGTAGCCATCCGAACATTGGAGACTGGTGACACTAGAAAAACATCGATGGGATTAGGGAGTGGAATTACCTACGGCTCAAACCCAACAAACGAATGGAATGAATGCAAACTTAAATCGGCATTCGTTAGTAAGGCAAGTTCTCCCATCGGACTTATTGAGACCTTACGACGTGAACCATCTACCTCTAATCCCTATCCTTTCTTAGAGGGCCACCTGGCACGCATGCGCCGATCTGCAAAATGGTTCGGCCTCCCATGGGACGAATCGCGGATCCTCCTCGCCCTTGAGAACCGAACGGAAGTTCCGACAAGCTGCGTCATGCGGGTTCGGCTGTGCCTGCTACCCGACGGCGAGCTTGACGTCCAGGAGTACCCCCTCGTTGAATTACAACCCGGCCAAACCGTGACCCTCGCAATTCAACGAGTCTCAAGTCAGAATCCTCTGCTCCATCACAAAATAACAATCCGGGATGTGTACGAGAACGAACTAACCCGAGCAAATAGTTCCGGCCATTTCGACGCACTCTTTCTAAATGAGTTTGGAGAGCTTACCGAGGGCTGCAGAACGAACCTCTTCGTCAAGATCGGCTCGACTTTATACACGCCACCCATTAGATCCGGGCTCTTACCAGGAGTCCTACGCGGATATTTGCTTCGGGAAAGAAAAGCAACGGTCGCAAAGATGTCGGTGAAGGCACTTACCACAGCCGACCAGCTCTTTGTTGGCAATGCACTACGCGGGATGATTCCTGTAACGCTAGCAGATTTCAAAAGATCGAAGTGCTTACCGCCCCTCGTCTGACACAATCTTCATCAGCGACGAACACGCACCATCAGATTTTTTAAATACTGCACAGGTACAGCATAGGTAATGCCAGATGGCTGACTAAGCGCGTTTTCTTTGGCCCCTTTTACGAAAACCAAATTGATAACCCCAATGACCTCGCCGGACGAAAGAGAAAGCAAAGGACTTCCGCTGTTACCCGGATAGGCAGTCGCATCTAATTGGAAAACATCATAGCTTGCACCGAGTCGCCGAACCAAATTCGGGGTCAAATCCCTCGCGTTAACTGTCGGCGTCCCAATCGGAGTAATTGCAGAAATAATTCCACGATGGGTCACAGGCCTCATCCCGAGCTCCGCACCGAGCGGAAATCCAGTAAAAACTACCGCACCCCCCTCCGTCACGGCCGCATCGTCCCCAAGCGGAAGGGCCGGAAATACTGCTTTTCCAGTGAACTCAAGCAAAGCAAGATCATGGTCCGGATCAACCGCCAAAACCCTCACGGGTTGGACACTTACTCGCCCGCCTTCCTCAAGACGTGCAACGGCCAGAACCTCGCGCTTTGGCTCATCGATCGCTTGCGGCAATACATGGGCATTTGTTGCGACCCAGGAACCACTGCCAACAACAAAGCCGGTTCCTCTAAATTGGAACCCAGGATTTCTTGTTGCTTGAAAGGTGCCAACTGCCAAAACCGAATGCTTGACATCCCTGATTATCCTAGGAATGTCATTAGCGATCATACTGGAAGCAGTAACTCCGCCGCTCGCAAAAAAGACCCAAGCCCCACAGGCCACCCACAAGGCGCGGAACCGCCCGAATCCAAAAATCACTTTCGCCTTAGGAACCCGCACTTCCAGTGAAAACCTTAGACGGTACAACCAGCTTCTCATTGAAAGGATGGTATCGACGCGGAAAGGCAGCAAGGATCCGTTCCACATAGCCCTTCGTTTCCCGATAGGGCGGTATGCCTTTAAACTTATCAACGGCACCTTCTCCAGCATTGTATCCAGCTGCTGCTAGGGCAACATCACCTCTAAAGTAGGCTAGAAGCCATTGAAGGTAGGCCAGCCCCCCTCTAACATTATCTGACGCCTCAAACGGATTCCTAACATTAAACCTCTCAGCTGTTGCTGGTATAAGTTGCATCACTCCCATTGCATTCTTTGAAGAAATTGCGGAAGCATTAAAGTTCGATTCGACAGTGGCAAATGCCAATGCGAGCCTCGGCTCAATTTGGAATTCCGTTGCCAAATTAATGACAATCTCAACAATTTTCCGCTTTGATTCTGGAAAAGCTTGTATCACTTGGGATATATCCTTGTCCGAATCGACTCCACCAGTTTGCCGGATACAATCTGGCGTAACACCCGTGTATTCTCCCATTAGCCCTTTTACGCGTTCTGCATGCGGATGTCCGAGATAGGCTGCCATCTCTAATAGAGTCTTCGCATACCCTTCGTCACGTTCAACCCCCCGACCGTTTGCATACATCCACCCCAATGCATAAAGCGCATTCTCGTCTCCTTGTCTCCCGGAGGCACAATATAGATCTACGGCTTTCTTCAGGTCCTTTGGAACACCCTCTCCATGCTCGTAAGCTTGCGCAAGCAAAACTCCTTCTCCTATCGAGCCACCTGTGGCCGCGATAGCAAAGTTTGCCAATATCAAAAACTTCCATCCGATAATCAGCAGGAGCATTGGCTTAATAATACGAATTCCAAAACCACCCATACTCATCACAATCACCTAACCCTACAAGCTTCAAACATCGATCCCAGCTCGTTCCAGATCTGTTGAATCAAAGGTTGATTTTACGTCAGCGAACACCCCTCCGGTTTGCAATTTACCAACGACAGCAGAGGAGCCCAACGAAAGATAGGCTTCATGAGCTGCCGCTGCAACAATAGCGTCAGATATAGACAACTCTCCCCTCTCGCCGGGGTATGAGGACATTTACCATTTACCTACCGTTCACAGTCAGCGAATTGTGTTTACATCCTGTCCTTTGGGAAGATGACGGGGTGCCAATATTGCAGCTGCGAGATGGCCAATGTGTATTCCTAACCTTCTACAGTTACATCAAGCCACCTGTTGTACGTGGGGTTTGACGAAGGTCTGCACCGTCTCAAAAGGGGTGCGTCCGTTGTTGCGATAGCCCAGATGAGGGCGCTCGCGGTTGTAGTGCCGGAGCCAGTGGTCGAGGTCCTCCTGCAGGGCCTCGACGCTGAGATAGACCTTCTCCCGTAGCGCGACGCGGTAGAACTCATCGAGGGCAGTGCGGTGGAAGCGTTCGACGAAGCCGTTGGTCTGGGGGCGCTTGACCCGGGTGCGGCGGTGCTCGATGTCGTTCAGATCCAGATACAGTTCAAACGGGTGGTTCTCGGTCCCGCAGAACTCGCGGCCGTTGTCGGTGAGCACCGCGCCGACAGGCAACCTGAGTTTCTTGTAGAAGGGCAGCACGTCGTTGTGCAGCACCGCGACCGCCGCCTCGGGCTGCTTGGAGATGTGCAGGAAGCCAAAGGCGTGACTGGAGAAGGTATCGACCACGGTGTGCATATAGACCTTGCCCACGCCCTTGAAGACGCCGACGAAGAAGGTGTCCTGGGACAGCAACTCCCCTGGACGGGCGGATTCCACATGCCGCTCCCGAAAGCAGGGGTTGGACTTCTCGATGAAGGCGATCTGTTCGACGGTAAGCTCGATGGCCTGCTCGGCGTTCTTTTGCTCTAGCGCCAGCCAGCGTTCATAGCGGCTACCCAGCCGGTGCTCGATCAGAATCTTCTGGATGGTGACGTTCGATAGCCGTTTGCCCTGGGCCATCAACAGCGCTTCGAGCTTGTTGCAGCCGTAGGCCGGGTGTTTGAGCGCCAGGGCCAGCACCTGCTCCACCAGCTCCGGCGGCGTGGCCATCGGGTGGCTCTTGGGGATCGGCGGCAGATCCTTCAGCCCTTCCAGCCCCTGGGTCTGGAAGCGACGCTTGAACTCGTAGAACTGCGTCCGCGTCATCCCACGACGACGGCACGCCTCGCTCACATTGCCCAACACCTCGGCCAATTCCAGCACCGACAGCCGCTGCTTCGCTACCTTCGCCTCTGCATTCATCCCAATTCTCCTTTCGCATATCTTATGTCATGAAAGCAGATTAGGAATACAACCAATGGGCTCGAATCGAAGGGTTGCTCCAAGGCAAGCCTGGAGACCGTGGGCAAACTGGCGCGGACAACCGGCTGTTCGTCGAAGCGGTGCTGTTGATGGCACGTACCGGCGCACCGTGGCGAGACCTACCGCCAGCATTCGGTCCATGAAATACCGTGTTCAGACGCTTCTCTCGCTGATCAGACAAAGGGGAGTGGCAAACCCTCTTTGCCCGCTTATCCGAGGATGCGGATTTCGAGGAGGTCTTTCTCGACAGCACTATCGTTCGCGCCCACCAGCACGCGGCAGGTGCGTAGAAAAAGGACAACAAGGTCTTGGCTGTTCTCGTGGGGGACTGAGCACCAAGATTCATGCTGCGGTCGATGGCTTGGGCATCCTGAGCCGGTTCATCCTCACGGGGGAGGAGCGGCATGACATCACTGAAGCAGAGAATCTCCTCTCCGACATGCAGGCCGTTGAGAGCGTCGTCGCCGATAAAGCTTTCGATGCTGCATCTCTTCTCCAACCCATTCGAGCATTGGGTGCCAAAGCCGTCATTCCACCCCGTGTTAATCGAAAAGAGGCCCGCGGTTACGATATCCATCATTACAAAAGTCAAAATCTCATCGAGTGTATTCCTAACCTTCTCCAGTCACGCCTTTGGCTTCCTGCACATCTCCAAGCAGCCCGAGGCGGCGGTCGCGGTGCTGAACAACGACGTGCTGCCCTTCTACAAGAAACTCAGGTTGCCTGGCGGCGCGGTGCTCACCGACAACGGCCGCGAGTTTTGCGGGACCGAGAACCACCCGTTTGAACTGTATCTGGATCTGAACGACATCACGCATCGCCGCACCCGGGTCAAGCGCCCCCAGACCAACGGCTTCGTCGAACGCTTCCACCGCACCGCCCTCGATGAGTTCTACCGCGGCGCGCTTAGGGAGAAGGTCTATCTCAGCGTCGAGGCCCTGCAGGAGGACCTCGACCACTGGCTCCGGCACTACAA
Source organism: Zoogloeaceae bacterium (assembly GCA_016791005.1). Taxonomy (GTDB): domain Bacteria; phylum Pseudomonadota; class Gammaproteobacteria; order Burkholderiales; family Rhodocyclaceae; genus JAEUNX01. The sequence goes on along the minus strand of JAEUNY010000067.1, from coordinate 1,398 downwards.
CCGCTAGCGCCCTCATCTGGGCTATCGCAATAACGGACGCACCCCTTTTGAGACGGTGCAGACCTTCGACAAACCCCACGTACAACAGGCGGCTTGATGTAACTGCAGAAGGTTAGGAATACAGTCGGGCGCCATGGCTTTCTCTCTCGATATCCCTCATGTTTCGCTAGCCAACATTTGAATTTCCCGGCGTTTCCAGCCAGTCAAATTCTGGCAATCGCCCCTGTTCATGCGGGTTGCAGGCGTTTTGCAGAGCCGCCTCTGTAATCATTTGCGTCACCGCCGCCTTCATCTGGCTCGCATAACGTCTACACACCTTGGAAAGCCTTTACAGAAACTGCGATCGACTAGCCCCTTCCCTACAAACAATGCTTTCATTTGGATTTCTGGCGACAATAGCCCCGTGGGGTGTTTTTGAATGTGATGGGAGTCACAGCTGTCTCTTGTAGAGACCCAATTAGGGAATCTTGAATCACCCCGGGTTATCTAGACACCTTTGTGCCTCAGAATGAGGCGATTGATGGAGGTGTTGATGGAAGCGAAGAAGGCGCAAGTGCGCTACACGGACGAGTTCAACGTTGAGGCCGTCAGTCAGGTGACGGAGCGGGGTCATTCGGTGGCCGACGTTGCCCGCCGACTCGGGGTCACTGCTCATAGTCTGTACGCGTGGATGAAGTGTCAGGCCATGGCTCCGGATCAGCGAGCCCGAGGCGCTAGGATCTGTTCTCAATCACCCGAGAGCCGCGATGCCAAATGCAAGCGGATTGAGAAAAATCGTTGGCGATCAATGGCATGGCAAAGCGCTGTTCACAGCGCATGAAGTGTGATCATATCCTGACTTTTGCGCGGAGCCAGGATGGACCGGAAGGTGTTACGTGATGACCAGTGGGAGCGGATTGAACAGTTGCTGCCGGGCAAGGTGAGCGATCCGGGCTGCACTGCAGGGAACAATCGGGGCTTCGTCGAGGCCGTCCTGTGGATCATGCGTACCGGCAGCCCATGGCGCGACCTGCCCGAGGAACTCGGGCATTGGCACCGGACGTATGTGCGCTTCTCCCGCTGGCGTGAGAACGGTGTCTGGGAGCGCGTGGCCCAAGGCCTGCGCGGCGACGCCGACCTGGAGCAACTGTTTCTCGATTCCACCATTGTGCGCGCCCATCAGCATTCGGCCGGCGCCCAAAAAAGGCTGGCAGCCAGCACATCGGCCGCTCGCGCGGCGGACTGACGACCAAGCTTGCATGTCGCGGTCGATGCCCTGGGCAACCCGCTGCGCGTCATTCTCTCGGCCGGACAACGGGCCGACATCGAGCAGGCGGCAGCCCTGATCAAGGATCAAGCGGCCGCCTACATCACCGCCGACAAGGCCTACGATTCGGATGCCTTCACCGCCCTGATCGT
>JAEUNY010000142.1 GCA_016791005.1 Zoogloeaceae bacterium | reverse complement strand
GAACTGAATGTAGGACAGGTCCGCCCCGCCAGCGAAGAGTGACCCCAGCAGGCTGAAGGGCGCGGTGACGGCCTTGACGATCAGATTGACGAGGGCCCGGAAGACGATGCCGCCGACGGAGAACTGCGGGTCGTCGAGGGAGCCGCTCACGGGGAGGTCGATGTCGATCTCCCCGCGGCCATTCTTCAGGAGCGTGACCGCGAGTTGCACCGGCAAATTCAGGGCGTCGGGGCTCTCCACCTTGTCGCCGAAGGTCAGTTGATCGAGGAAGATGTGATTGGTGGCGGTGAGCTTGCGGTCCTCCACCTTGTAGCCCAGGTTGGCGGAGAGCTTACCCTTCTGAATGCCGTAGCCCACGTACTTGCCGGAATAGGAGGAGAGCCCGGGCAGGTCGAAGCCCTTCATCTCCGCGCGGATATCCAGGTAGCGGTCCTGACGGAAGGGATTGAGCTTGCCCACCACCGTCACCGGGGCCGAGTTATCCACCTTGCCGGCAAGGTCGAGTTCCGCGATGGTGGAGGGGTCCGAGGACAGTCCCGCCAGGGTGCCTGCCATGCCGGTAAGATTGGCGTCGTAATTGGGCTTGATGAAGCGGTCGCTATAGGCGATGTTGCCGCCCTTGAGGACGATGCGGTCTATTCGGATGGGCGGTGGCGGCGCCGCGGGCGTGGCGACCTGCCCCTCGGCGTGGCCTTCGCCGGACCGCTTCACCTCCACCAGGGGGGCCGTACCCTCCTTGACCACCGGAGCCCGCGTCTTGCCCTCGATCTCGTCTTCCTGGCGGGCCGTGATTTCCCGCAGGTTCAGCTCGCCCTTCTCGCTCAGGATCAGGCGGGTGTAAAAGTCCGTCAGGGCCACCTCACGGATCGCCAGGGCAAAGGGCGCGAGGCGTAGATCCACGTTGGCGAAGCTGAAGGACTTCCATTTCACGAAGTCGCTGGCGCTGATCCGGTCGATGGCAGCGAAGTCCTGAAATCGCACATCGCCCCGGAAGCCGCCCTTGGGCGGCCCATTCTCCGGAATCTCAAGCGCCAGTTTGCCCCGGCTGGTGAGCCGCCCCCGGGAGAGGCTCGCGTAGAGGTATTCGGTGAGGTAGGGGTTGGCCGGGAGCAGATCCACGCCCTGCAGATCCAGGTCGAGATCTGCCGTGAGGGGCGCAAGGCCAAGCTGGCCACCCACTTTCACCCGCCCGTTTTTGTTGATCCGGGAATCGACGCTCACCCGTGCCTTGCTCCCCGGCTTCGAGGAATAACCCTGCACAGTCACGCCAAGTTGCTCGGCGAGCATGATCACCGGACGTTCCACCGTCCGGTCCTCCAGGCGAATCGAACTGCCCTTCAAGGCGAGTTCAGCCAGGGAGACGGTCCATTCCGGTTCGGCCTTGCCACCTGCGGGTTCCTTGCCCCGCCCCCGGGGGGCGGCCTGTGCCGGCGCCTTCGCCGTTTGTTCCGGCCCCAGGAGACCCAAAGCATCCAGCCGGCCGCCTTTCTGGCGGACCACGGCCACCTGCAGCGCATCGACCCCCAGCCGCGCGAGGCTGACCTGGCGCGTCGTCATATCCACCGCCCCCTCGGCCATCTCCAGCCGGCCAAGCTTGAGCAGGGTGTCCTTCGCGCCCTTGCGCCGTACCGCCAGATCCGCCAGGGCGGCGCTGGGGAGGCTGAGTTGAATCGCGGGGGCCCCC
>JAEUNY010000016.1 GCA_016791005.1 Zoogloeaceae bacterium | reverse complement strand
CTAGACCATTTCGCCGGTCTGGTCGGCGATGGGGACCCGGTGGATGTCCTCGTCAAGATCAACACCGGTATGAATCGCCTCGGCTTTTTGCCGGAGGAAGTCGGTACGGTGGTGGCCCGTTTGCGCGCGCTATCGGGGGTTGGGACGATCCACCTCATGACCCATTTCGCCGATGCGGACGGTGCAGGGGGCATTGAGGCGCAACTGGCGCGCTTCAGCCCGCTCCAGGCGGCGCTCGGACTTCCCTCCAGCCTCGCCAATTCCGCCACCTTGCTCCGATTTCCTGACCAGGGGGGTGAGCTCGTGCGTCCCGGAATCATGCTCTACGGGGGCTCGCCGATGCCCGACCGGCAAAGCGCCCACGCCCTTGGCCTGCGTCCGGTCATGACGTTGGAAAGCCAGATCATCGCGGTCCAGACCTTGGCCGCGGGCGAAGCGGTCGGCTACGGCGCCACCTTCATCGCCGATCGTCCCATGCGGGTCGGCGTGGTGGCCTGCGGCTATGCCGACGGGTATCCCCGCCACGCGCCCACCGGCACGCCGATCCAGGTTGTGGGGCACCCCACCCGCACCCTGGGGCGGGTGTCGATGGACATGCTGGCCTGCGATCTGACGGAACTCCCCGAGGCCGGTATCGGCGCACCGGTGGTCCTGTGGGGCGAAGGGCTGCCCGCCGACGACGTCGCCACCGCGGCCGGCACCATCAGCTACGAGTTGTTCTGCGCCCTGGCGCCCCGAGTTCCAGTGACCTGGATTCCAGCGGCGTCAGAAGCCGGCTGACATGGCCAAGACCAAAACGGTCTTCGTGTGCAGTGCTTGCGGCGGCATGGCACCCCGCTGGGCGGGCCAGTGCCCGCATTGTGACGCCTGGAACACCCTGGTGGAGTCCCTTCCCACGGCCCCCAGCGGCGCCAATCGCTTCGCCCTGGCGGGCGAAACCGGACGCTTGCAGCGCCTGGCCGACGTGGCGCCGCGGGAAGACGCGCGAATCGCCACCGGCATCGACGAATTCGACCGAGTGCTGGGTGGTGGACTGGTGGCCGGTGGCGTGGTGTTAATCGGGGGCGACCCGGGGATCGGCAAGTCCACCCTGCTCCTCCAGGCCCTGGCTCGCCTAGCCGGTCGTATTCCCGCCCTCTACGTGAGCGGTGAGGAATCGGCGGAGCAGGTGGCCCTGCGGGCCCAGCGTCTCCAGTTACCGAGCTCCGAGTTGCAGATCCTCCCGGAGATCGGTCTGGAGAAGATCCTGACCACCCTGCAGGGCAATACGCCCCGGGTGGCGGTGATCGATTCGATCCAGACCCTGTATTCCGAGGCCCTGCAGTCTGCACCGGGCTCCGTGGCCCAGGTGCGGGAGTGCGCGGCGCAGCTTACGCGCCACGCCAAGTCCTCAGGCACCGCGTTGATCGTGGTCGGCCACGTCACTAAGGACGGCAGCCTGGCCGGCCCCCGCGTTCTGGAGCACATCGTGGATACCGTGCTCTATTTCGAGGGCGACACCCATTCAAGCTTTCGCCTGATCCGCGCCTTCAAGAACCGTTTTGGCGCGGTCAACGAACTGGGCGTCTTCGCCATGACCGACCGGGGGCTCAAGGGCGTCAGCAACCCCTCGGCCCTGTTCCTCTCCCAACATTCCCAGGAAGTGGCGGGCAGTTGTGTGCTGGTGACCCAGGAGGGCACGCGGCCCCTGCTGGTGGAGATCCAGGCCCTGGTGGATGCCGCCCACAGCCCGAGCCCACGCCGACTTTCGGTGGGGCTGGAGCAGAATCGGCTGGCGATGCTCCTCGCAGTGCTCCATCGCCACGCCGGGGTGGTTTGCTTCGACCAGGACGTATTCGTCAATGCGGTGGGCGGGGTGAAGATTGCCGAGCCGGCGGCCGATCTGGCCGTGCTCCTGGCCATCGTTTCCTCCCTGCGCAATCGGCCGCTGCCGCGCAAGCTGGTGGTGTTTGGCGAGGTGGGCCTGGCGGGGGAGATCCGCCCCGCGCCCCGGGGTCAGGAGCGCCTCAAGGAGGCGGCCAAGCTGGGCTTCACCCTGGCCTTCATTCCCAAGGCCAACGCGCCCCGCCAGCCGGTCGAGGGCTTGACCGTGGTGCCCTTGGATCGGGTGGAGGAGGCCGTAGAGCGCCTCCGGGAACTCGACTAGCTCCCTTTGCCCAGATCCGCAACCCGCTGGGCCACCCCCTCGCTCTGGGGATGGATGCGCAGCGCGGCCTCGAAGGCCCGGCGGGCGAGTTCCGGCTTGTCACGGGCCAGGAATACCTCACCCAGTTCAGCCAATGCACCAAAATGGCGCGGTTCCAGGCTCAACGTGTGGCAGATCGCCTTGATGCAGGGGCCGTCCCAGCCGCGCAGGTAATAGACCGTGGCGAGCTTGTTCCAGGCCTCCGCATAATCCGGGCAGGAGCGCAGCAGGTAGACCAGGCGGGTCTCGGCAATATCGAGACGCTGAGCGGCGATGTCGGCCACCGTGGCTTCCAGCACCTGCGCTGCCCGGCGATTGGGGTGGTACATCCAGGCTTCCCAGATGCGGTCCTCGATGGCGGAGACCTGAGTTTCGTCGTTGGCGGCGGGCAATTGACCAAAGAGGGGCCCCAGGATGGGGGGCAGGCCCGGAGCGGGACGCCGGGTCGGCAAGGTGTCAATGAGATGAAGTGCTTCGGTGTAGATGGACTTCATGGCTGCCTCCGAAGGGATAGGGGTGGGTTCCGTGGGAGTCGCGGGCCCCATCCGGGCGGTGAGCAGGACAGGGCACTTCTCTTGCAGTGCAGCATGATTCGTACCAGCCTGCCCCGAAAGCTCCGCATCCCGAGACCGGCGCTCAGCCAAACAGCACCTCCAGCTCGATGGTGGAGCGCCGCCCCAGGTCCTCCCTGTTTTGATCCAGCCATTCCCGCGCCCGTTCCCGTCCCAGATCCCGCAGCTCCTGCAGGAAGGGCAGGTGGGCGGTCAGCTTGGTCGAGGTGCCGAGGTGGCCGATGAGATCCTGGGACTCAATAAGGTGCATGCGCGCCCCAGCCAGCCGTCGCTCGAGCCGGCCCAT
>JAEUNY010000173.1 GCA_016791005.1 Zoogloeaceae bacterium | reverse complement strand
TGGGGCGGGGCGATCTTTTTGCCGCGCACCTCCACCCACGCGTCGCCGTTGTCGGCCTTGGTGATGGTAAAGGGCATCAGATCGATGTCCTTCTGAACTTCCTTTTCCTCAAAGCGGCGGCCGATCAGGCGCTTGACCGCGTAGAGGGTGTTGCGGGCGTTGGTGACGGCCTGACGCTTGGCCGGGGCGCCGCAAAGAATTTCGCCGTCGTCGGCGTAGGCCACTACGGACGGGGTGGTGCGGGCGCCTTCAGAGTTTTCGATGACCTTGGGCTTGCCGCCTTCCATGACGGAAACGCAGCTATTCGTGGTGCCAAGGTCGATGCCGATGATTTTTCCCATGATGAGTCCTTTACTCGTATTCGTTTAATCAGCCGGTGATGGCGGCTGCGTCTTGCCTGGAATATGGGGGTCCGCAGTGGGGTTTCAAGGCGCGATCAGGCGCTTTTGGCTTTGGAGACGATCACTAGAGCCGGCCGGATGACCCGCTCATTCAGGAGATACCCCTTTTGCAGCACATTCAGGACCGTGTTGGGCTCACCATCGGCTTCGAGGGCGCTGATGGCCTGGTGCTTGTTGGGATCGAACTTCTGCCCGGCCGGGGCTTCTTCCTGAAGGCCCGCGCCGGTGAAGGCCGAGCTCAACTGCTTCAAGGTCAGTTCGACGCCCTCGCGAAGGGTATCGATGCTGGTGTTGTCGTTGGCCAGGGCGGCCTCCAGGCTGTCCTTGACCGGCAGCATAGCCTGGGCAAATTTTTCCGCGGCGAACTTGCTCGCCTTGGCGATATCGTCCTGAGCCCGACGCCGGACATTTTCGGTTTCCGCCTTGGCCCGCAGCCATGCGTCATAATGCTCGGCCGCCTTCAATTCGGCTTGCCGGAGGGACTCGGTCAGACTGGGGATGACGTCAGGATCGGCTTGATGGGGTGGGGCTTGCTCCGCGCCGGTAGCATCTGGAGACAATTGCGCGCTTTCGACGTGTGACTCGAGTTCGGGTGCGAGGGATTCCTGAGGGTCCTTCTGCGACATGTATTGATTCTCCCGTGAACGACGATTCGTTAATTGGGGGGCGAGGAGCGGTTTTTCAACTCCTGCATCGAAATTAAATTCATGGTGGTGGTGTCGCCCTCTGATTTCGCTGACGGGCGCCGATAAGCCTGATCAACCGACGCGGCGTAACGCCCGTGTGGAAGGACAAAGGTGGACGTGAGTGGTGGGATTGCCGGAAAAGATCGGTGAATTTTCGATCCTCGATGAAGTGGGGAAAGGGGCGACGGCGACGGTGTATCTGGCCGAAAGCCCGCGCTATCCCCAGCCCGTTGCGCTCAAGCTCGTGCGCTTCGATGAGCGGGCGCGGGAGGAGGCGAAATGGAACCGGCGGCTCCTCAAGCTCCTGAAGGCGGAAAAGGCAGTCGCCTCCCGCCTCGATCACCCGAACATCATCCGAATTTTCGACGCCGTCGTTGAACCCGAGCGGGCCTTTGTGGTGATGGAGTATTTTCCGGGGACCACGCTGGAAAAGTACTGCACCTTCGAACACATGCTGCCGGTACATCGGGCGATCGGCATCATTTTCAAGTGCTGCATGGCGCTGGATTACGCCTATCGGCAAGGGATCGTCCATCGCGACATCAAGCCCGCGAACATCCTGGTGGACGATCAGGACAACGTGAAGATCACGGATTTCGGTCTCGCCCTCAACGTGAGCAAGAAATCGGAGAGCGACTCGACGTTCATCATGGGGGTCGGATCCCCGGCCTACATGAGTCCGGAGCAAATCAAGGGCTACCCCCTCAACCAGAAAACCGATCTTTATTCCCTCGGTGTGGTGATGTTTCACCTCCTCACGGGGCGCCTGCCGTTTCGCGCCAAAAATCCCGCCCAGCTCATCTACAAGATCATCAATGCCGACCCCCCGGGGGTCTGCAAGCTCAATCCGAACTTGCCGGAACTGATGGATCAGGTGGTCCATCGCGCCCTGGAGAAGGATCTCTATTCCCGCTACAAGAACGGGGCGGAATTCGCGAAGGACCTCTCGGCGGTCCGCTTCAAGATCGTCGATGACACCTATCGGCCACCCGATACATCCCGGTTTTCCGTGCTCCGGAAATTGGCCTTTTTCACTGAATTCGATGACGTCGAATTGTGGGAGGTGCTCCGGGTGTCCTCCTGGCGCCAGGCAGAGGCCGATGCGGTCCTGATGCGCGAGGGCAGTACCGATCAGCGTTTCGGGGTGTTGCTGGAAGGCCGGGTCGAGGTGTCCGTCGAGGGTGGGAACATCGGCGAGTTCGGACCCGGGGAGATCTTCGGCGAGATGGCCTTCCTTGACGGTCGGCAGCATACGCAGTGTCTGACCGTGGTCGCCTTGACGGCAGTGACGTACCTGGAAATCAATCCCGCCGCCTTGGCTCTGGCGTCCGACGAAGTTCAGGACGTCATGCGCGAGGAATTGACCACCGTGGTGACCCAGCGCCTTGCGGCCGCCAGCCGGACTCTCGCCGGCCAGGGCGCGCCAGCCCGAAAGGGCAAGGCGTCGTCATCGGGAATTGATCTACAGCTCGTCGAAGATTGACCCAGGGCCTACCTGGGGGCGTCAGCGCCCCAGGGTGGATTCCACCCAGCGCACCAGACGTCCGGCATCCTGGGCCCCCGCTTGGCGGGCAATTTCTTTGCCACCCCGGAAGATCGCGAGCGTCGGAATGCTCCGGATCCCGAATCGGCTTGCCAAGGCCTGCTCCTCTTCGGTATTGACCTTCAGCAGACGGACTCCAGGTTCCAGTTGGCGCGCGGCCGCTTCAAAGGCCGGCGCCATCATCCGGCATGGCCCGCACCAGGGGGCCCAGAAATCCACCAGCAGAGGCACGTCGTTGCGCGTCAGATGGCGTTCGAAGGCGGCTTCGTCGACTTCCAGAGGTTGCCCTTCGAACAGCGCGGCTTTGCAGCGACCGCATGTCGGCCCTTCGGCCATGCGTTCCGCCGGCAGTCGATTCACGGCGCTGCAGTGGGGGCAAACCAGATGTACGGATGGGCTCATGGGGGGCCTCGACAGGATGTTTTCCAGGAGGTGGTGGCGGGAAACGCCAATTTCAAGCATCTAAAGTTTCGGGGTGGGGGGCCGAAATCCGCTTCACGTAGCCCGCAGGGTATGTGGAGGAGCGAAGGGGTGAGTCGAGGCAATGTGTATGGAATCAGCCGGGTGGATAACGAGGCCAGTCGGACCCATGGCTGGCTGGTGACAATCCAGCGGCGGGGCGTGATCTACCGCAAGCACTTCAGCGACGGCATCCACGGCGGCAAGACCAAGTCTTTTTCGGCGGCAAAGGCCTTCCGCGACGAAGTGGTGGCCCAGCATCCTCCGCTGTCAATGCAGGAATATTCCAGCATCGTGAAACGCAACAATCGCTCGGGCGTGGTGGGGGTCTGCCGCTACTGCGCGTCGGAAACCCGGGATCTGCCGAGCGAAAAACAGCGCTGGTTCTGGGTTGCTTCCTGGCCTATGGCGGATGGGCGCCGCAAGAGGGTGAAGTTCTCCATCAACAAATACGGTGAAGATGCGGCCTTCGACATGGCTCTCAAGGCCCGGAATGAGGCCCTGGCCAAACTGGCAGGCGCTTTCGATCCCGGCGCCGGGCGTCGTAAAGCCAGGAAGCCCCGCAAGGCGGGGGTAGAGACGCCGTTGCCGGCTCCCGCCCGCGAGGCCTTGGCGACAGTCTGAACCCCCCGTTCGTCGTAGCGAGGCGAGCGCGTTCCTGCATTCGCCAAGCCACCCCACCCAGGATTAAAAAGCCTCGCCGGTTAGTCGTTGCGGCGGCGGAATCTGACCTGCACCACCGATTCCCTTGAATCTGCCAGCGCGAGACTGACCAACCAGGTCAGGAGGCTGTAGAGCAGCGCGCCCCAGAAGGCGGCCGCGAAGTCCGGGACATGGAAGCCCGTGACAAAGCGCGCCACCATCCAGAACAGAAACGCATTGATGACCAGGGTGAAGAGACCCAGGGTCAGTAAGGTGATGGGCAGGGTTACCAGGATCAGAAGGGGGCGAATCAGCGCGTTCACCAAGCCAAGCAGCAGGGCGCTGATCAGAGCCGCTGAGTAACTATCCACTTGCAGGGATGTCACCAGCTCAGGAACGAGCATCAGCGCGACGGCGTTCAGGGCCCAGCGCAGTATCAAGCGCATCGAATCTTCCTTCTCACTATTGGGCGGCGCCGGCGTCCCGCGCCCGTCGGGCCTGGAGGGCCAGGGCGTCGGCCGAGGGCGCGGGTGTGGCGAGCCACGGGATCAGATGCGTTTGGGCCAAATTGGCCAGGGCGGCGATCCAGTCCGGGCGCTCGTTCAGACAGGGCACGTATTGGAAGGTGCGACCCCCGCTGCCAAGGAAGGCCTGTTTGCATTCCATGGCGATTTCCTCGAGCGTTTCCAGGCAGTCGGCGACGAAACCGGGGCAGATGACGTCCACGCTTTGCGTTCCTCCCCGGGCCAGGGCCTCGAGGGTCGGCTGAGTGTAGGGTTTGAGCCATTCGGCTTTGCCAAAGCGGCTCTGGAAGGTGAGTTGCCAGCGTTCCGGTGGCAGCCGCAGGGCTTCGGCCAACAAGCGTGCCGTGACTTGGCATTCGCAGTGATACGGGTCGCCCAGATCGAGGCTACGCCGCGGGGTGCCATGGAAGCTCATGATGAGCTTGTCCCCTTGGCCATGCTTCATCCAATGGGTGCGGACCAGCGCCTCCAGCGCGGCGATGTAGCCCGGGTCGGCATGGAAGCTGCGCACGTAGCGGATTTCCGGGAGATTGCGCCAGTGGGTCAGGCAGCGGCTTACTTCGTCCATGACGCTGGCGGTGGTGCTGGCAGCGTACTGAGGGTACAGGGGCAAAACGAGGATCCGGCTGCATCCCTTGGCCTTCATTTTTCCAAGCACGTCGGCAATCGCGGGCTCGCCGTAGCGCATCGCCCACTCAACCATGAGCTCTGTATGGCCTGATTGGCCGAGAGCCCCTTTCAAAAGCTTGGTCTGGCGCTCCGTATAGACCCGCAAGGGGGAGCCTTCTGGCATCCAGATGGACGCGTATTTCATCGCCGACTTTTTTGGCCGAGTATTGAGTATCACCCCGTGGAGGAGGGGCCACCACACGAGCCGGGGAATCTCGACGACCCGTGGGTCGGACAAAAACTGGGCAAGGTAGGGCCGCAGGGCCTGGGCCGTTGGCGCGGCCGGCGTGCCGAGATTGACCAACAGCACCCCGACCCGGGGGGGCGTGCCGTGGGTGAAAGGCGGTTCGGGCCAGAAACGGGCCATGGTTCTCCCTTGGGCGACCGGAGCGGTCAGGGGTGGGCGGACAGCGCGTTGGAGAGCAAGCGCGCGGTGATATCGACGATGGGGATCACCCGCTCGTAGGCCATGCGGGTGGGGCCGATGACGCCGACCGACCCGACCACCATGCCATTTACCTCGTAAGGCGCGGCCACCACGCTGCAGCTATTCAGCGGCTCCAGGCCGGATTCTCCGCCGATGAATATCTGCACTCCGTCTGCCCGATTGGACACATCGAGCAATTGCATCAGGCTGGTCTTCTGCTCAAAGAGCTTGAAGAGTTCCCGCAGGCGGGCCATGTTCGAGGCCAGATCCTCGACGTCCAGAAGATTGGTTTCCCCCGACACCACGTAGGCTGCGGTTTCATCCGCAGCCTCGCTGCCGGCCTCGACCGCCGCCGCCATCAGCTCCGTCATATCGCTGCGCAACTGGGCCAACTCCGCCTGGACACGCAGTCGGATCTCGCTGAACTCCAGGCCGGCGAAGTTCTGGTTCAGGTAGTTGGCGGCGGTGACCAGTTCGGCCGGCGAGTAGGAGCGTCGGGTAAGGAGGATGCGGTTTTGCACATCGCCGGCAGTGGTCACGATGATCAGCAGGATGCGTGTTTCCGACAGGCTGATGAACTCGATCTGACGAATCCGAACCGCCTCCTTTCGAGGTGCGACCACCACGCCGGCAAAATGAGTCAGCTCGGACAGGAGGTGAGAGGCCGAGCTGATGAGGCGCTGGGGTTGGTCCGGCTGCAGGTGCTCCCTCACTTGGCCGGAGACGGCCCGCATCTGCAGACTCTCGATCGGCTGGACGGTGAGCAGGCTGTCGACGAAGAGGCGATAGCCCCGCGCAGTCGGGATTCGGCCTGCCGAGGTGTGCGGGCTGGCGATGAACCCCATTTCCTCGAGGTCCGACATGACATTGCGGACAGTGGCCGGCGACAGCTCGAGTCCGGAAAAGCGGGACAGGGCTCGCGATCCGACGGGCTGGCCTTCGGCAATGTATCGCTCGACCAGGGTCTTGAGGAGAATCTTGGAGCGGTTGTCGAGGGGCGCCATGGCTGTACGGGAAGAATCGGCCCAATTCTAGGCAACTCGCCGCTTGAGGGATAGACCGTCGCTCCCCGCCGTCGCAGAACGGGCGATCGAATTGCCGCGGGGACTTGTGGTTTAATCCTTGCCATGGTTCGCGAATTTCGCACGATCGCCCTCATTGGAAAATACCAAAGCCAGGATGTGGCCCAGGCCGTGCTGGGGATTGCGAATTTTTTGACCCAACGCGGGCTCACCGTGTGGCTGGATGAGGCCACCGCCCGTACGACCGCGCTGGAAAACCAATTCACCGTCTGTGATTTTGAGGACATTGGCGCGGGTGCCGATCTGGCGGTGGTCCTCGGCGGGGATGGCACCATGCTGCTCACTGCCCGGCGCCTCGCTTCCTATGGGGTGCCCTTGGTGGGGGTCAATCAGGGGCGGCTGGGCTTCCTCACCGATATCTCGCGGGATGCGGCCACCGAGCGTCTGGGCGCGATGCTCGATGGCGCCTACTTGGAGGAGCGCCGCTCCCTGCTCGAAGCCGAAGTACTCCAGGACAATCGGCCGATCTTCCGCACCCTGGCCATGAACGATGTGGTCGTGAACAAGGGTGAGATCGGGCGAATGATCGAGTTCGATGTGTGCATCAATGGCGAGTTCGTCTACACCCAGCGTTCGGATGGAATGATCGTTTCCACGCCCACCGGCTCCACAGCCTACGCCCTGTCGGCCAATGGTCCCATCCTCCACCCCGGCGTGGCCGGGATCGCCCTTGTGCCCTTGTGCCCCCACAACCTGACGGCCCGCCCGGTCACCCTCTCCGACGATTCGCAGATTGAAATGGTGGTGCGTCCGCCCCACGACGCTCGGGTGCATTTCGACGGCCAGGAGCACGTCAATCTGCGGGGGGGGGACCGTGTTCGGGTGGTGCGCTCGGACCAGCATGTCACCCTGCTGCATCCCGAGGGCTACAGTTACTTCGCCATGTTGCGGGAGAAGCTCCACTGGAGTGCCTCACCGCGTCATCTCTAGGGCCCATGCTGCGCCGCCTGTTGATTCGTGATTTCGTCATCGTCGACCGCCTCGAACTGGAGTTCGGGCCGGGCTTTGGCGCCTTGACCGGGGAAACCGGGGCGGGAAAATCCATTCTCCTGGATGCTTTGGGGATCGCCCTCGGTGGCCGAGCGGAGGGCGCCATGGTCCGGCAAGGGTGCGACCGGACCGAGATCACCGCCGAACTTGATCGTCCAGACCATCCGGCCTGCCTGGCTTGGCTCAGCGAACAAGGAATTCCAGACGAAGATGGGGCCCTTCTGATCCGTCGGGCGGTGGACGCGGGCGGCCGATCGCGTTCCTGGATCAATGGCGCGGCCGCCACGGTGGGGCAGCTACGGGACTTGGCCGAGTGGCTGGCCGACATCCACGGCCAGCATGCCCACCATGCCCTTGTGCGTGGCGAACCCCAACGCCATTTGCTGGACAGCCAGGCCGGCGCCGCGGTTCTGGCGGACGATGTGGCGCGTGCCTACCGGGCCTGGCGGGACGCCCTGGCCGCCCGGGATGGGGCCGTGGCCGATCTGGAGGCGGCGGCCCGGGAGCGCGACCTGCTGGCCTGGCAGGTCCAGGAACTCAGCGACTTGGGGTTTGACCCGGGGGCCTGGGAGGATCTCAATCTGGAACACGGGCGGCTCGCCCATGGCGTAGCACTCCTTGAAGGCGCCGATGGCGTGCTCGAGGGGCTGGGTGAGGGCGATGGGGCCGTGGCCGTCCAGCTGGATCGGATGACCGCCCGCTTGGCGGCCTTGGCCGACATCGACCCCCGCCTCGCCGATGTGCGGGAATTGCTTTCCGGTGCGGCCATCGCCGCAGGGGAGGCCCTGCACGAGCTGCGCCGCTACCGCGATCGTCTGGAACTCGACCCGCAACGGCTTGCCCAGATCGAAGGGCGGATCGCGGAGGTGAACGGACTTGCGCGTAAACACCGCGTCGCGCCGGAGGCCTTGCCGGGGCTCCTGGAGACCTGGACGGCTCGGTTGGAGGGGCTTACCCGGGCATCGGATCCGGAAGCCCTCGCCAGGGAGGTGACCCGGACGGAGGCGGCATACCGGGATGCCGCGGAGAAGCTCTCGGCCCGCCGGGCACCGGCGGCCCGCGCCTTGGGTGAGGCCGTGACCCAGGCCATGCAAACCCTGGCCATGGTTGGCGGGCGGTTCGAAGTGGCGCTGATTCCTGACCCGGAGGGTTCCGCGGGGGGGCTGGAGAAAGTGGAATTTCAGGTGGCGGCCAATGCGGAGCAAACCCCCCGGCCTCTCGGAAAAGTGGCCTCGGGGGGCGAGCTGTCGCGAATCGGCCTGGCAATTCAGGTCATCACCAGCCAGCAGGTGGCGACACCAACCCTGATTTTCGACGAGGTGGATGTGGGGATTGGCGGCGGGGTGGCCGAAGTGGTCGGCAAGATGTTGCGGGATCTGGGCGGCGCGCGTCAGGTGCTGTGCGTGACCCATCTTCCCCAGGTGGCAGCCCAGGCCGACTGGCAGTGGGCGATCTCCAAGACGCGTCGGGACGATCAGACCCTCAGCACGGTCGAGGTACTCGATGGCGATGCCCGGGTAGATGAAATCGCCCGCATGCTGGGCGGGGTCACCATAACCGGTACCACCCGCGCCCACGCCGCGGAAATGCTGGGGCGGGCTCGCCGCTGAAGCGGAGGGGAGGTGTCCAGCCTGCGGTCAGTCGTGGGGGCCGCGGTGCGGGCAGTCGGTCTTGAGGCACTCCGCGTAGAGGTACAGGGCATGCTCCCGCACGGCGAAGCCCCGTTCGGTGGCAATGGCGTTTTGCCGCCGTTCGATTTCTGGATCGAAGAACTCCTCGACCCGGCCGCATTGCACACAGACCAGGTGATCGTGGTGCTGCCCTTCATTGAGTTCGAACACCGCTTTGCCGGATTCGAAGTAGTGCCTTTCCAGCAGGCCAGCTTGCTCGAACTGGGTGAGGACCCGGTACACCGTCGCCAGACCGATATCCATGCCCTCGGCCATCAACAGGCGATAGACATCTTCCGCCGTGAGATGACGCGGATTCGCGTTCTGGAACAAGTCCAGGATCTTAAGGCGCGGGTAGGTGGCCTTGAGGCCGATACTCTTGAGGTTCTGGGAGTTCGAGGGCATGGGAATTCTGCCTTGCCGGGGCGGGGCCCCGGCGGTGCAAGCAGTGGCAAGGCCCTATGATATAGTTTCCGCCCCTGTCTGAGAACGTCGGCCGCGGGCCGCGCCGATGAGAAAGTTGCCTGACCTGATGCGCGCTTACCTGCGTTTTTCTCCGTTTGCCGGCCTGCTTGGCGCCCTGTGGCTGACCGCCTGTTCGGTGCCGACCATGGTGGCCGAATCAGTCCACCCCTACCGTATCGATGTTCGCCAGGGTAACTATGTGGACCAGGCGATGGTGTCTCAGTTGCGCAAAGGAATGAGTGAGGAGCAGGTCCGCTTCATACTCGGGACCCCGCTCCTGGTGGACATTTTCCACACCAGCCGATGGGATTACGTCTATCGCTTCAAACCCGGCAGCGGCACGGTGGAAGAGCGGCGCCTGTCCGTATTCTTCCGTGATGGCAAGCTGGACTACCTGGATGGCGACGTAATCGGGGGTGACGCGCCCGCCAGTGTGGCGACGGGCCCGACGACCCGGGTGATCGACCTCGGAACCGCCGAGCCGCTCCCCGAATCAGCGAAAGACGCGCCGGAAAAGAAGAGCTGGTGGCGTTTCTGGTAATTTTCTCCGCGGGTGCCCCATCGTGGCTGAGCCCGCTCTGATTTGATCATTGGACATCACATGAGTCCCATTCGGGTTGCAATTGCCGGCGCTTCCGGTCGCATGGGGCGGATGCTCATCGAGGCCGCCCTGAAGGAGGAGGGGGTCGTGCTCGCCGCGGCCTTCGACCGGCCGGATACGCCGTTCATCGGTCGCGACGCAGGAGAACTCGTGGGGGCGCCCTGCGGTGTCCTGATCGGGGATGACCCCCGCGCCGGCATCGCTCAGGCCGACTGCGTCGTCGATTTCACCCGGCCGGAGGGGACCCTTGCCCATCTGGGCATGGCCGAGGCACTAAAAAAAGCGATGGTGATCGGTACGACTGGTTTCTCCGCCGCTGAGAAGGGTCGGATTGAAGATTTTGCCCAGCGCATTCCCGTCGTTTTCGCACCCAATATGGCGGTAGGTGTGAACGCCGTCTTCCGCCTGCTGGAGGTGGCCGCGTCGATCCTCAGGGACGGCTACGACGTGGAGGTCATCGAAGCCCACCACCGCTACAAGGTGGATGCCCCATCCGGGACGGCCTTGCGCATGGGCGAAGTGGTGGCGCGGGAGCTGGGTCGCGATCTGGACGCCTGCGCGATTTACGGACGCGAGGGGGTCACTGGTGAGCGCAAGGCCGAAACCATCGGCTTTTCGACCATCCGCGGGGGCGATGTGGTGGGCGACCACACCGTGCTTTTTGCGGGCATCGGCGAACGCATCGAGATTACCCACAAGTCCGGCAGCCGCATGCCCTATGCCACTGGGGCAATGCGCGCGGCGCGCTTCCTGGCGGGCCGCTCGGCCGGATTGTTCGACATGCAGGACGTCCTGGGGCTGCGTGCCCCAGGGGCTTAGGCTTTTTACCCGGGGGCCGTGAAGGGCTGCGTCCCCATCCTGGTGCATTGCGGCAATCGGTCCTCAGCGGGTATAATGCACCCGTAAAAATTGAGCGGGAACGGCCTCGGCCGATCCCGTTTTTCGTGTGTAGCCCGCGCCGAGCGGGGGTCTGCGCCGGGAAAGTCTGAAGCCGGAGTTCAAATTGAGTGTATTTCCCCCCGCCTTACTTGCCCTTGCCGACGGGACGGTGTTCTACGGGAAGGGCATCGGAGCCGTGGGCAGCACGGTGGGCGAGGTGGTGTTCAATACCGCCATGTCCGGATACCAGGAGATTTTGACGGATCCAAGCTATTCGCGGCAGATCGTCACCCTGACCTATCCCCACATTGGCAATACCGGGATCAACCCCGGCGATTGTGAAGCGGCCGGCGTCCATGCGGCCGGCCTGGTGATTCGGGACCTGCCCCTCTTGCCGTCCAATTGGCGCATGACGGAGCGGCTCGATGCCTATCTGAAGTCCCAGAACGTGGTGGCGATCGCTGGCATCGACACCCGCAAGCTGACCCGCCTGCTGCGGGAAAAAGGGGCGCAGGCGGGCTGTCTGGTGACCGAGGCGCAGGCGAGCAGCCTGAACCCCGAGGCGGCCGTGGCCGCCGCTCAGGGCTTCCCCGGTCTCGCCGGAATGGATTTGGCGCAGGTGGTCTCGACCCAGGAGACCTACCCGTGGACCGAGGGTGAATGGACCCTCGAGGCCGGGTTTGTCACGCCCGAGGCCTTTCGCTTCCATGTCGTGGCCTACGATTTTGGCGTCAAGCGCAACATCCTGCGGATGCTGGCGGGTCGTGGATGCCGCCTGACGGTTGTGCCGGCCAAGACCCCAGCGGCCGAGGTGTTGGCCCTCAAGCCGGATGGGGTGTTCCTCTCCAACGGGCCCGGTGACCCCGAGCCCTGCGACTACGCAATCACCGCCATCCGGGAATTCCTGGAGCGCGGGTTGCCGACCTTCGGGATCTGCCTGGGCCATCAGCTCATGGCCCTGGCGGCCGGGGCGCGGACCGTCAAGATGAAGTTCGGCCATCATGGCGCCAACCACCCGGTGAAGGACCTGGATTCGGGGCAGGTGTTGATCACCAGTCAGAATCATGGCTTTGCGGTGGATGCTGCCAGCCTTCCTGCCAATCTGCGGGCGACCCACGTCTCGCTCTTCGACGGGAGCTTGCAAGGGCTGGCCTGGACGGACCGCCCGGCCCTGTGCTTCCAGGGCCATCCGGAGGCGAGTCCGGGGCCCCACGACATGGCTTATCTCTTCGATCGCTTTATTTCCCTGCTGGAATCCCGCCAGTAAGTCTTCGTCGGGGGCGGGGCGGCCCGCTCCCCACACCGAGGTCCGGTCATGCCCAAGCGCACAGACATCCAGAGCATTCTCATCATCGGTGCCGGCCCGATCATCATTGGTCAGGCCTGCGAATTCGACTATTCCGGGGCCCAGGCCTGCAAGGCGCTGAGGGAGGAGGGCTACCGGGTGATCCTGGTTAATTCGAACCCGGCGACGATCATGACCGACCCGGGGACCGCCGATGTCACCTATATCGAGCCCATCACCTGGCAGGTGGTGGAACGAATCATCGCCAAGGAACGGCCCGATGCCGTGCTGCCCACCATGGGCGGGCAGACGGCCCTGAACTGCGCCCTGGATTTGGCGCATCAGGGGGTGCTGGAAAAGTACGGCGTCGAATTGATTGGTGCCTCGGAGGAGGCCATCGACAAGGCGGAGGACCGGCAGAAATTCAAGTCGGCCATGGGCCGCATCGGTCTGGGTTCGGCCCGCTCGGGCATCGCCCACAGTTTGGAGGAAGCCCTGCAGGTCCAGGGCGGCATCGGGTTCCCGGTGATTATCCGGCCGTCCTTTACCCTGGGCGGGACCGGTGGCGGCATCGCCTACAACCAGGAAGAGTTTGTCGAGATCTGCAAGCGCGGCCTGGAAGCCAGTCCGACCTCGGAACTCCTGATCGAGGAATCCCTGCTCGGCTGGAAAGAGTACGAAATGGAGGTGGTCCGCGACCGGGCCGACAACTGCATCATCGTCTGCTCCATCGAGAACCTCGACCCCATGGGCGTGCATACTGGGGATTCGATCACCGTGGCGCCGGCCCAGACCCTGACTGATCGGGAATACCAGATCCTGCGGGATGCCAGCGTTGCCGTGCTGCGGGAGATTGGTGTCGATACAGGAGGCTCCAACGTTCAGTTCGCCATCAATCCAAAGGATGGCCGGATGATCGTGATCGAGATGAACCCGCGGGTGTCGCGTTCGTCCGCCCTGGCGTCGAAGGCCACCGGCTTTCCCATCGCCAAGGTCGCCGCCAAGCTGGCGGTGGGCTACACCCTGGATGAGCTGAAGAACGACATCACCGGTGGGGCGACTCCGGCCTCCTTCGAACCTTCCATCGATTACGTCGTCACCAAGATTCCCCGTTTCGCCTTCGAAAAGTTTCCGCTGGCCAATGACCGCCTGACCACCCAGATGAAGTCGGTGGGGGAAGTCATGGCGATGGGGCGGTCCTTTCAGGAGTCCTTTCAGAAGGCGCTGCGGGGTCTGGAAGTCGGCGCCTACGGACTCGATGAGGTGGAGGCCGACCAGGAGGATCTGGAGCACGAACTGGCGAACCCGGGGGCACAGCGGATCTGGTACGTCGGCCAGGCCTTCCGGGAGGGTATGGCCTTCGACAAGGTCTACCAACTCACCAAGATCGATCCCTGGTTTCTCGCCCAGATCGAAGACATCGTCCTCACGGAAAAATCGCTGGCCGGTCGATCCCTCAAGGGCATCGGTGCTGCCGAACTGCGGGAGTTGAAGCGCAAGGGCTTTTCCGATCGGCGGCTCGCCAAGCTTGTGAATAGCGACGAGACGGCCGTCCGCCTCTACCGCCATGCCAACGGGGTTCGCCCGGTGTTCAAGCGGGTGGATACGTGTGCAGCGGAATTTGCCACCTCCACCGCCTACCTCTACTCCTCCTATGAGGAAGAATGCGAAGCGCTGCCGACCGACAAGCGCAAGATCATGGTGCTGGGGGGCGGGCCGAACCGGATCGGGCAGGGGATCGAGTTCGACTACTGCTGCGTCCATGCCGCGTTGGCGCTTCGGGAGGATGGATTCGAAACCATCATGGTGAATTGCAACCCTGAGACGGTTTCGACGGACTACGACACCTCCGATCGCCTCTATTTCGAGCCGATCACCCTGGAGGACATCCTGGAGATCGTCCACCTGGAAAAGCCGGTGGGCGTCATCGTGCAGTTCGGCGGGCAGACCCCGCTCAAGCGGGCCCGCGACCTGGAAGCCAATGGCGTGCCCATTATTGGTACCAGCCCCGACATGATCGACGCGGCGGAAGATCGTGAGCGCTTCCAGAAGCTGCTCACCGATCTGGGCCTGCGTCAGCCTCCCAACCGGACCGCCCGGACGCCGGAGGAAGCGGTGCGCCTGGCCGCCGAAATCGGCTATCCGCTGGTGGTGCGGCCTTCCTACGTCCTGGGCGGGCGGGCCATGGAAATCGTCCATGAGCAAAAGGACCTCGAGCGATATATGCGCGAGGCCGTCAAGGTCTCCAATGAGTCCCCCGTGCTCCTGGATCGCTTCCTCAACGACGCCACCGAGGTGGACGTGGATGCCCTGGCCGATGGGGAGCAGGTCATGATCGGCGGAATCATGGAGCATATCGAACAGGCGGGCGTGCACTCCGGCGACTCCGCCTGTTCCCTGCCGCCCTACAGCTTGTCACCCAAGCTCCAGGATGAGCTGCGCCGCCAGACCGAAGCCATGGCCCGCGCCCTCAACGTCTGCGGTCTGATGAATGTCCAGTTCGCCATTCAGGGCACCGGCGACGATGCGGTGGTCTATGTGCTGGAGGTGAACCCCCGGGCCTCGCGGACCGTGCCCTTCGTTTCGAAGGCCTGCGGACTGCCCTTGGCTAAGATTGCGGCACGCTGCATGGCGGGGCGAACTTTGGTCGATCAGAAGGTGGCGGGCGAAGTCGTTCCCCCCTATTTCTCGGTCAAGGAAGCGGTGTTTCCTTTCGTGAAATTCCCGGGCGTCGACACCATCCTCGGCCCGGAGATGAAATCCACCGGCGAGGTGATGGGGGTGGGCGAGACCTTCGCCGAAGCCTTCATCAAGTCGCAGATCGGTGCCGGGGTTCGCCTGCCCACCGGGGGCACGGCCTTCATCAGCGTGAAGAGCGCCGATCGCCCGAAAGCCGTGGAGGTGGCGGCCCAGTTGCACGAATTGGGCTTCACCCTGGTCGCCACCCGGGGCACGGCCTCGGCCATCGCGGCGGCGGGAATGCCCGTGACGGCGGTCAACAAGGTCAATGAAGGTCGCCCCCACGTGGTGGACATGATCAAGAACAACGAGATCCAGCTGGTCATCAATACGGTGGAGGAGAAGCGGCAGGCCATCGTCGATTCCCGCTCCATCCGCACCAGCGCCCTGGCGGCCAAGGTCACGGTCTTCACCACCATCGAGGGTGCCCGGGCGGCCTGTCTCGGGATGCGCCATCTGGCCGGCCTGGAGGTCTTTTCATTGCAAGGGCTCCATGCCCGGTTGGGAGTGGCGGCATGAGCAAGGTTCCGTTGACGGTGGTGGGTGCCGAGTTGCTCAAGCAGGAACTTCATCGGATGAAGACCGTCGATCGCCCCAACGTGATCGCAGCGATCGCCGAAGCCCGCTCCCATGGGGATCTCTCGGAAAATGCCGAATACGATGCCGCCAAGGAGCGTCAGGGCTTCATCGAGGGGCGGATCAAGGAACTCGAAGGCAAGCTCTCCAATGCCCAGATCATCGATCCGAAGCTCCTCGACGCCGACGGGCGTTGCGTTTTTGGTGCCACGGTGGATCTGGAGGATCTCGACTCCAGTCAGAACGTCACCTACCAGATCGTCGGCGAAGATGAGGCCGACATCAAGGCGGGAAAAATTTCCGTCAGCTCCCCCATTGCTCGTGCCCTGATTGGCAAGTACGCGGGGGATGTGGCCGAGGTCCAGGCGCCGGGAGGCGTGCGGGAATATGAAATCCTCGATGTGCGCTACGTGTGAGTTCCGCTGATGCGCCGGCTTGCTGACGCGCTGGCGTTGCTTGGCATCACGGCGTGGGCCGGGAGCCTATGGACGATCGGCTTCCTGGTGGCACCGACTTTGTTTTCAACCCTCGGGGATCGTGTGCTGGCGGGGGCGCTCGCAGGGCGCATGTTCCAACTGGGTGGCTGGGTTGGCCTGGCTTGCGGCAGCTATCTCCTCGTCTACCTGGGTTTCCGTGAAGGCTGGCGGGTGTGGCGGAACAAGATGTTCTGGCTGGTGGCGGTCCTGCTGCTGTGTGGCGCGGCAAGCCAGTTCGGTATCCAGCCATTGATGGCCCAACTCAAGGCCGAGGCGCTGCCTCGCGAGGTCATGCAGAGCGTGCTGCGAGACCGCTTTGCGACCTGGCACGGAGTCTCCAGCGGTCTGTACGTCGTCCAGAGCCTGTTGGCCGTTGCACTGGTGTTTCTCGGACAGCGGCGATCCGGCTGAACCTCAACCCCGGGAACGCTGACCGGAGCGCAGTCGGGTTCCAGTCGAACGGGCTGTGCGCGGGCCAGCTGGTTTGAACCGGCTTTGCGCAGCGGCGCTTGGCACCTTGGCCGCGGGCGCCCGACGTGGGCGGGGCAGAGCATCGATGGTCGGCGCAACGGCGGGCGCTGGCGGCTCGCGCCAGATCACCAGGATGTTGCCAATGTGCTGGACTGCTTCGCTGCCGGATTCGGAGCAGATGGCGGCCATCAGATCTGCCCGCACCGTCCGGTCTTCTCCGTAAATGCGGATCTTGATCAGGCCATGGGCGGTGAGCGCGCGTTCGATCTCGGCGAGGACGGCAGGCGTCAGGCCCTTGGCGGCGACACTGACAACGGGATCGAGATGATGGGCCTCGGCGCGCAAGGCACGGCGTCGGGCGGGGGTGAGGGAAGGCATGGGAAGGACCGCAGGTAAAGGGCCAGGATTCTAATCCGATGAAGCGTAGCAAGACCAGCAAGGCGTGGATGCAGGAGCATGTGGCCGATCATTTCGTTCAGCGCGCCAAGGCGGCTGGATACCGGTCTCGTGCGGCGTTCAAGTTGCTCGAAATCGACGATCGCGATCACCTCTTCCGCGCGGGAGGTCTGGTGGTGGATCTTGGCGCGGCGCCGGGTTCCTGGTCACAGGTGGCTGCGGCGCGGGTGGGCCCGGCGGGGCGCGTGGTCGCGCTGGATCTTTTGGAGATCGTGCCGATGGCGGGCGTGGAGGTGCTTCAGGGGGATTTCACCGAGGCGGCCATGGAGGAGGCGCTTGCGGGGTGCCTCGCGGGGCGTCGGCCCGACGTGGTGCTGTCTGACATGGCGCCCAATTTATCGGGGATCACGTCGGCGGATCAGGCCCGGGGAATCCATTTGTGCGAACTGGCCCTGGAATTTGCTACGACGCATTTGACGCCCGACGGAAGATTTCTGGTTAAGGTGTTTCAAGGAGCGGGGTTTCCGGAATTCCGCCGTGCCATGCAAGCGGCCTTTAAGACCGTGGTGTCTCGAAAACCGGAGGCTTCGCGAGATCGCAGTGCGGAAATGTACCTCCTCGGAATTGGGCTTAAGCCTTGAAAATTGCCGGAATTCCCTGGTTTGCCCGGGGGAACGATCGGCACTAGAATGGGTCCATTAAACCAAAGCCCGGATGTGGGCGGGGTTGGGGAAAACACTTTGAACAATTTATTCAAGAATCTTGCAATCTGGCTGGTGATCGGCGTCGTCCTGATGACGGTGTTCAACCAGTTCAATGCCCGTCAGGTCTCCCAGAACACGATGGAATATTCCCAGTTCCTGGACGAGGCCAAGCAGGGCAGGATCGCCAAGGCGGTGGTCGATGGCCGTACCGTGCGGGCCACCACGCAGGAAGGTCGGCAGATCATTATCTATACCCCCGGGGTGCAGGACATCTGGATGGTTTCCGACCTCATCCGCTACGGGGTGAAGGTCACCGCCTCCAAACCGGAGGAAGAGCAATCCTTCCTGATGAACATCTTCGTCTCGTGGTTCCCGATGCTGCTGTTGATCGGCGTTTGGGTGTTCTTCATGCGGCAGATGCAGGGTGGGGGGCGTGGTGGTGCCTTTTCTTTCGGCAAATCGCGGGCGCGCATGCTGGACGAGTCGGCCAATTCCATCACCTTTGCCGATGTGGCGGGCTGTGACGAGGCCAAAGAAGAAGTGGGCGAGCTGGTGGACTTCCTCAAGGATCCGTCCAAGTTCCAGAAGCTGGGTGGGCGCATTCCGAAGGGCGTGTTGATGGTAGGCTCGCCGGGTACCGGCAAGACCCTGCTGGCAAAGGCCATTGCCGGTGAGGCCAAGGTTCCGTTCTTCTCAATTTCCGGTTCGGACTTCGTCGAGATGTTCGTCGGCGTCGGCGCGGCCCGGGTGCGCGACATGTTCGAGCAGGCCAAGAAGCAGGCGCCGTGCATCATCTTTATCGACGAAATCGATGCCGTGGGTCGCCAGCGGGGCGCTGGCCTCGGCGGCGGCAACGACGAGCGGGAGCAGACGCTGAATCAACTCCTGGTTGAAATGGATGGCTTCGAAGGTCAAACCGGGGTGATCGTCATCGCTGCGACTAACCGGCCCGACGTGCTGGACCCGGCGTTATTGCGGCCAGGGCGTTTCGATCGCCAGGTGGTGGTGCCGCTGCCCGACATTCGTGGGCGGGAGCAGATTTTGCGGGTGCACATGCGGAAGGTGCCCATCGCTCCGGACGTCGAACCCCAGGTCCTGGCCCGGGGAACGCCGGGATTCGCCGGGGCCGATCTCGCCAACCTGGTGAATGAGGCGGCCCTGTTTGCGGCCCGCGGCAACAAGCGGCTGGTGGATATGGACGACTTCGAGCGCGCCAAAGACAAGATCATGATGGGCGCAGAGCGGCGGTCCGTGGTCATGCCGGAGGAGGAGCGGCGCAATACGGCCTACCATGAGTCCGGACACGCGGTGGTTGCCAAGCTCCTCGACAAGACTGACCCGGTGCACAAAGTGACGATCATCCCGCGCGGCCGCGCGCTGGGCGTCACCATGCAGTTGCCGGAGCAGGATCGTTACAGCCAGGATCGGGAGCGACTGCTGCAAACGGTGGCAGTGCTGTTCGGCGGGCGGATCGCCGAAGAGATATTCATGAGCCAGATGACTACCGGTGCCTCGAATGACTTTCAGCGGGCGACGGACCTCGCCCGGCGCATGGTCACGCAGTGGGGCATGTCGGATGCGCTCGGGCCAATGGTGTATGGCGAAGAGGAGGGGGAGATCTTCCTCGGACGCCAGGTGACTACCCACCGCAACGTCTCGGAAGCCACCATGCAGAAGGTGGATGCCGAGATCCGCCGCATCATCGATCAGCAATACGCGCTCGCGCGCAAGCTCATCGAGGACAATCGGGACAAGATCGAGGCCATGACCTCGGCCTTGCTGGAGTGGGAAACCATTGATGCCGAGCAGATCAACGACATCATGGGGGGCCGCGCCCCTCGGCCGCCCAAGCAAACTCCCCCGGTGAGCCGGCGCTCGGATTCCGATTCTCCCGGGGCCGCGCCGACGGCACCTGCGCCGGCCGCTTGATTTCCAGGGCTGTCCGAAAAGCCGGCTTGGGCCGGCTTTTCTTTTTTTGGAGTGTCGTCGCGTGAGTTCGACTGTCTGGCTGCACTGTGGGGCATACCGGCTTGCCCTGGACCGCCCTGTCATCATGGCGATCCTGAATCTGACGCCAGATTCGTTCTCCGGTGACGGGATGGCCGGCGGAGATCCGGGGGAGGTACTGCGGCGTGCGGAGGCGGCGGTACGGGATGGCGCCGGCATCCTGGACATCGGCGGTGAGTCGACCCGCCCGGGGGCGGCCAGCGTGGCGGAGGCCGAAGAGTTGGATCGCATTCTCCCAATCATCGAGCTGCTCAACCCCCTGGGAGTGCCGATTTCCGTTGATACGATGAAGCCAGCAGTCATGCGGGCCGCGCTCAACGCAGGGGCTTCGATGATCAACGATGTGAACGCCCTCCAAGCCGAGGACGCTCTGACTGTCGTCGCAGCGAGTTCGGCGGCCGTCTGTCTCATGCACATGCGGGGGGAGCCCCGCACGATGCAGGAAGCGCCGACCTACGAGGACGTTGTTGGGGAGGTGGGTGGTTTTTTAGCGAAGCGGGTCGA
Organism: Zoogloeaceae bacterium; assembly: GCA_016791005.1. Taxonomy (GTDB): domain Bacteria; phylum Pseudomonadota; class Gammaproteobacteria; order Burkholderiales; family Rhodocyclaceae; genus JAEUNX01. The sequence continues at coordinate 74,077 of JAEUNY010000173.1, read as the reverse complement.
GGCGGCGCTTGGTGCGGGGATCAATCGGGATCGCATCGTGGTCGATCCCGGTTTTGGCTTTGGCAAGAAGGCAGATCACAACTGGACCTTGATGCGCCACCTTGGCTATTTCGGCAGGAATGGGCTGCCAGTGCTGGCCGGGGTGTCGCGAAAGTCCATGCTCGGTGCGGTAACCGGCCGACCTGTGGGCGAGCGGATGCCTGCCAGTGTGGCGGCCGCCCTGATGGCGGTGGAGCGGGGTGCCAGAATCGTGCGGGTCCACGATGTCGCGGCCACCCGCGACGCCCTGTGTGTGTGGGAGGCCCTGCAGGAGCCCTTGAATCAGTCCTGATCCGCAAACGCGCCCCCCGGAGGGTGGCATAATGCGCGCGGTTTCCCTGTGGAGGACGGAAATGGGGCGGAAGTATTTCGGGACCGATGGGGTGCGGGGTCGGGTTGGGGAGATGCCCATCACGCCAGAGTTCGTCATGCGGCTCGGCTATGCGGCGGGGATGACCCTGACCCACACCGAAGTCCTGCCCTACGGTGAGCGCCCGACCGTCTTGATCGGTAAGGATACGCGCGTGTCGGGCTATATGCTGGAGGCGGCGCTGGAGGCGGGGTTTGCGGCGGCCGGGGTGGATGTGATGCTCGCCGGGCCGACTCCGACGCCGGCCGTCGCCTACCTGACAAGGGCGCTTCGCCTTCAGGCCGGCGTGGTGATTTCGGCTTCCCACAATCCGTATTTCGACAACGGGATCAAGTTCTTTTCCGCGGCCGGAAGCAAGTTGCCGGATGCTGTCGAGGAGGAAATCGAGCAGCGGCTCGACGAGCCCATGGGCTGCGCGGACTCGCCCAGGATCGGGCGGGCGCGGCGGATGTCCGACGCTGCGGGGCGGTACATCGAATTCTGCAAGAGCACCTTCCCGACAGACCAGCATCTACGTGGCGTCAGGATCGCCCTTGATTGCGCCCACGGGGCCGCCTACCACATCGCCCCTGCCGTCTTTCATGAACTGGGTGCCGAGGTAGTGAGCATCGGCGTGGAGCCCAATGGGCTCAATATCAACGATCGGGTGGGGGCCACGCACACTGATGCGCTGCGGGAGTTCGTGATTTCTTCCGGGGCAGACCTGGGCCTAGCGCTGGACGGTGACGGGGACCGCCTGATGATGGTGGATCGCGCCGGGTCAATCTACGACGGCGACAAGCTGCTCTTTATCGTTGCGCGGGCACGCCAGCGGGAGGGGCGCCTGGATGGGGTGGTCGGAACGCTGATGAGCAATCTCGGTTTCGAGCGGGCCATCGAGCGCCTGGGGTCCCCCTTCGCCCGTTCCAAGGTGGGCGATCGCTACGTGTTGGAAATGATGGTGGAGCGGGGCTGGAAGCTCGGGGGCGAGAATTCCGGTCACATCATTTGCCTCGATCGTCATACCACGGGAGATGGCATCGTCTCCGCGTTGCAGGTACTTGCCGCCCTGCGGGCTTCAGGGGAAACCCTTCCCGAGGCCTGCGCCGACCTCGCCTTATATCCGCAAAAGCTGGTCAATGTGCCGATCCGGACAGGCTTCGACTGGCGCCAGAATCCGTCGATCCAGGATGCTGAACGGCTTGCCGTTGAGGAGTTGGGAGACGATGGGCGGGTGCTTCTGCGGCCCTCGGGGACCGAACCCGTACTGCGCGTGATGGTGGAAGGGAAAAATGGCCCTCACGTCGAAGACCTGGCGCAGCGCTTGGCTGCGACGGTGGCGAGCGCTTGCGAACGGCAGGTATGAATCCGCCGGCCGCCGGATGATGCGCTGCAATGTGTCACTGTTCTGTAACATTCGGTTCATAAAATGACGAGCTGAAGCGATCGCTCAACGGAGGAAAACCGCAATGTTCAAGACAAAAATGGTGTCGGTGGCGTGGCTGATCATGGGCTCCCTTGGGGCCGGGCAGGCGCTTGCTCAATCGGTAATCAAGATTGATGGGTCCAGCACCGTCTACCCGATCACCGAAGCCGTGGCGGAAGAATTCCAGAAGTCCAAACGGGGCGCGGTCAAGGTGACGGTCGGCGTTTCCGGGACGGGGGGTGGTTTCAAGAAGTTCTGCCGGGGAGAAATCGAAGTCTCCGATGCTTCGCGGCCCATCAAGTCCTCCGAAATGGAGGAATGTAAAAAGGCCGGGATCAAATACATCGAATTGCCGGTGGCCTTCGATGCCCTCACGGTGGTGGTTCATCCGAAGAATCCCCTGACGAGCATTTCTGTCGAGGACCTGAAGAAGATCTGGTCTCCCGAGGGGCAGGGACAGGTTGGCAACTGGAGTCAGGTCAATCCCAAATTCCCCAACCAGGCGTTGAAGCTCTACGGGCCCGGGACGGATTCCGGCACCTTCGAGTACTTCACCGAGGCCATCGTCGGCAAGCCCAAGTCATCCCGTGGTGACTACACCGCTTCTGAGGACGATAACGTCCTCGTCCAAGGGGTGTCGAGGGATCAAGGTGGGATGGGTTACTTCGGGTACGCCTACTACATCGAAAACAAGGATAAGTTGAAGGCCCTCGCCATCGCGCCAGCCGGCGGCAAGGCCGCGGTAATGCCTTCGGACAAGGCGGTGATGGACGGCTCTTACGTTCCGCTTGCCCGCCCGATCTTCATCTACGTGAATGCCGAGGCGGCCAAGACGCCGGCGGTGAAAGAGTTTGTCGAGTTCTACCTGAAGAACGCGGCTGAACTGGTGAAGGAAGTGAAGTACGTCCCGCTGCTGGCGGAGGAGTACAAGCACGCCTCCGAAAACTTCCTGAAGGGCAAGACGGGGACGGCTTTCGGCGGACATAACGAGGTCGGTGTCAAGATCGCCGATCTGCTGAAGCGCGAACCAAAAGAGTAAGCCCTTCGGTGTCGGGTGGCCGCGGGGTGGTCGAAGCCCCGTGATTGCCCGACCGCGTTTTCGTTACGTTCTCTCTTGCGTAGAATCCCTTGTCTGCCACCGTTGCCGCTGTCGAAATGACGCCTATGTCGAGTCCTGCCGTCACCAGCGACCGTTTGAAGAAGCGTCAGTCTCGGCGGCTGCGGGAAATGGGAATCGAGTCCTTGCTCTTCCTCGCGGCCCTGATTTCGGTGATCGTGACCTGCGCCATTGTCTACATCCTGGTCACCGAGTCAGCTTCCTTCTTTGCCCATGTGTCATTGTGGGACTTTCTCACCGATCCGCAGTGGACGCCGCTCTTCGATGATGCACATTATGGGGTGTTGCCGCTGATTTCAGGGACGCTCACGAGCTCCCTGGTGGCTCTCGGGATTGCGATTCCTGCCGGTACCCTGATCGCAATCTTCCTCTCAGAGTTCGCTTCGTTTCGCCTGCGGGAGGCGGCCAAGCCGGTGCTCGAACTGCTGGGGGGAGTCCCGACAGTGATCTTCGGTTATTTCGCCCTCCTGACAGTGACTCCGCTGCTGCAGACGATCTGGCCGGAGTTGCCGGGTTTCAATCTCCTCTCGGCCGGGATTGTCATGGGTGTGATGATCATTCCCTACGTCAGCTCCCTTGCGGAAGACGCCATGCGCGCGGTGCCCATGAGCTTGCGCGAGGGGTCCTACGCCATGGGGGGCACTCGCCTGCAGACCGCGCTGCGGGTGGTGATGCCGGCCGCTACCTCTGGGGTGGCGTCTGCCTATGTGTTGGCGGTTTCCCGCGCCGTAGGGGAAACCATGATTCTGACAATCGCGGCGGGAAGTCAGCCCAACCTCACCCTCAATCCAGCGGATTCCGCCATGACCCTCGCGTCGTACATCGCGGGGGTTGCCCAGGGCGACCTGGAGCATGGGTCGGTGGGTTATCAGACCATCTTCGCGGTGGGTCTGACCCTCGTTCTGATGACCTTGCTCCTCAATATTTTCGGCCATTGGCTGCGGCGGCGTTATCGCGAGGTGTATTGATGAACCAAGCTGATATTGCCGCGATCCGTGCCATCATCACCCGGCACAAGCGCTGGGACGTCATGTTCGGACTCCTCGGCATCGTCTGCCTGATGACGGGCTTGCTGACCCTGGTTGCCCTGTTTGCGGACATGTACTCGGCGGGCGCCGAGCGGCTTAGCCTGGACTTTTTTACCAATTTTCCGTCCCGTTGGGCGACGCAGGCCGGCATCTTCTCCGCCTGGGTAGGCAGCACCCTGGTCATGTTGGTCACGGCGGGAACCGCCATTCCCCTTGGGGTGGCGGCCGGGGTCTATCTAGAAGAGTATGCCCCCAAGAATCTGATCACCGACATCATCGAGATCAACGTCACCAATCTGGCGGGGGTCCCGTCGATCGTCTTCGGTTTGCTCGGCCTCGGTATGTTCGTTCAAACGTTCGGCCTGGGGCGCAGCATATTGTCGGCGGGTCTCACGCTCGCCTTGTTGATCCTTCCCGTCGTGATCGTTGCAACCCGCGAGGCCATCCGCGCCATCCCCCAAGCGATTCGGGAGGGCGCCTTCGCTTGCGGGGCCTCCACTTGGCAAACGGTGCGTGACCATATCGTTCCGTATTCCAGCGCGGGCATTCTGACCGGCGTCATCATCGGGCTCGCCCGCGCGATCGGTGAAACAGCACCTCTGATCGTCGTCGGTGCGGCCGTCTTCATTGCATATTTGCCACCCGTGCCGTTTTCGGGAGATCCGCCGGCGGGACTTTTCGACTGGCTTTTCGCCGATTTCACGGTTTTGCCGATCCAGATGTTCAACTGGACCTCCCGCCCCGATGCGGCTTTCCACGCTAACGCGGCGGCGGCGGGGCTTGTCCTGGTGGTGATGTGTCTGGCAATGAACGGGCTCGCGATCTGGCTGCGCTATCGGTTGCGCCGGAACATCAAGTGGTAGGGCGCCAGAGGCTCGACCGACCCTTTCTGGAGATGTGCTCATGACCTATGCTGGCGCCAACCCTCAGGGGAACGACCGCCTCAAGGCCGAAGTTAAAGACTTTAACTTTTACTACGGGTCCTTCCATGCCCTGAAGAACGTCAGCTTTCCGGTGCATGAAAACCGGGTCACCGCGCTGATTGGTCCCTCGGGTTGCGGCAAATCGACGCTCTTGCGTTCCTTCAACCGGATGCATGATCTCTACCCTGGAAATCGCTACCAAGGGGAGATTCGCCTGCATCCGGACAGCACCAACCTTCTGGCATCGGACGTCGATCCCATTGAAGTCCGGATGCGGATCAGCATGGTGTTTCAGAAGCCAAATCCCTTCCCTAAATCGATCTACGAAAATGTGGCCTACGGCCTAAGGGTGCGTGGGGAGCGCAGCCGGGTCCGCCTCGATGAGAAGGTCGAACAAGCGTTGCGGGGCGCAGCGCTTTGGGATGAGGTCAAGGATCGCTTGAATGATTTGGGCGCCAATCTGTCCGGCGGCCAGCAGCAACGATTGTGCATCGCCCGAGCCCTCGCGACGGACCCCGAGATCATCCTGTTCGACGAGCCGACGTCAGCTTTGGATCCTATTGCGACGGCCAGCATCGAAGAGTTGGTGGCGGAGCTCAAAAGTAAAGTGACCATCCTGATCGTCACCCACAACATGCAACAAGCCGCGCGAGTTTCCGACTACACCGCCTATATGTATATGGGGGAAATGGTGGAGTTCGGGGTTACGGACCAGATCTTCATCAAGCCGAAGAAAAAGCAGACGGAGGACTACATCACCGGACGATTCGGCTGAGTTTGGTCCGACAGCGGCGGCTTTTTCGCACAAAATCAATGGAATGAGCTGACGGCAGTCGCTCGGCCGGCTACAATCGCCAACCCCAGGGAGGTGACGGCGTGCGCAAAAAGTTGGTGGCGGGCAATTGGAAATCGAACGGCCTTTTGGCCGATGCGCGCTCGCTCGCTCAGGCATTGGCTGACGGATCCTGGAGCCAAGCCGTCGACGTCGCGGTTTTTCCCCCCTACGTGCACCTCGCAGCGACCCAGGCAATACTCGAATCGTCACCCGTCATCCTCGGCGCCCAGGACATCAGCCCCTTTTGGGTCGGTGCCTTCACCGGGGAGATAAATGGAGCCATGCTCGCAGACCTGGGTTGCCACTACGTACTCGTTGGGCACTCTGAGCGTCGATCGCTCTGCGGGGATGACGACGATGCGCTCAGCCGAAAAATCGAACGTACGTTGTCCAGTGGCTTGGCTCCAATCCTATGTGTCGGAGAGACCCTCGAGGAGCGTGAAGGGGGTCGGGCAAGGGATGTTGTTCTTGGGCAACTGGATTCAGTCTGGAAGCGGATGGATCACGCAGCCGGGCCTCAGCTCACAATTGCCTATGAGCCGGTCTGGGCAATTGGCACCGGCCATTCGGCCTCGCCAGGGGAGGCCGAGGAAGTCCATCGATGGATCCGTACCTGGTTGGTCGGCCAGATGGCCGCCGCCGGCGAAGCGACGCGGATTCTCTATGGTGGAAGTGTCAATGGTGGTAACGCAGCCGAACTCTTTCGCTGCCAGAATATCGATGGCGCTCTTGTGGGCGGGGCGTCATTGAAAATAGAAGATTTTTTGGAAATTTATCGCCACGCAGCAAATTCGCGAAATAAATAATTAAATTGGAAGAGATTCATGGGAAGCATGGTATTTACATTGGTATTGGTAGTTCACGTTGTGGTTGGCCTTGGCATCATCGGCCTCGTTTTGCTTCAGCATGGCAAGGGTGCCGATATGGGCGCCGCCTTTGGAAGCGGGGCATCAGGGAGTCTTTTCGGTGCGACAGGTTCAGCGAATTTCCTTAGTAGAACCACAGCCATCCTGGCGACGATTTTTTTCGTAACCAGCCTGGGCCTGAGCTATTTGGCGGGTGCGAAGCCAGCTGCGCCAAAAAGCGTTATGGAGGGGATTGCAGTGCCCGCTGCCCCCATGGAGCCGCCCAGTGACTCGAAGAGCCAAGCCATTCCGAAGTGACGGCGAAACGGATTGCGCAGTAAGTCGATTCACGTATAATCTCGCCCAGCGTTACACGCGTGCCGATGTGGTGAAATTGGTAGACACGCCGTCTTGAGGGGGCGGTGGCGAAAGCCGTGTGAGTTCGAGTCTCACCGTCGGCACCAGCAATAAATTTACTGCAGCAAAAATATTTGCTTCAGTTTTGCGATGTGTATGCCTATTAATCGGCCGGACAAAATATATGTTGGAAAATTACTTTCCTGTGCTGATTTTCATTCTGGTAGGTCTTGGGTTTGGCTGCCTGCCGATTCTTTTGGGGCGCCTGGTTGCTCCCTACCGCCCGGACAGCGAAAAGCTGTCTCCCTATGAATGTGGGTTTGAGGCGTTTGAAGATGCCCGGATGAAATTTGATGTCCGGTATTATCTGATCGCCATCCTATTCATCCTTTTCGATTTAGAAATAGCGTTTTTGTTCCCGTGGGCGACCATATTGCGGGAAATTGCGGGGAATGACGCAATTCGCTTGTTCGGCTTCTTCGAGATGCTTGTTTTTCTCGGGATCTTGCTGATCGGCTATATCTACGTCTGGAAAAAAGGGGCTCTGGACTGGGAATAAAGTTTTATTCCTGCGCCTCAATGCGTCGAAGCGACGCCCAATAACGACAGAGGCTGTATGAGTATCGAGGGAGTGCTCAAAGAGGGCTTTGTGACGACGTCACTTGACGCCGTTATCAACTGGACTCGCACCGGTTCATTGTGGCCAATGACCTTCGGTCTTGCCTGTTGCGCCGTCGAAATGATCCATGCGGGCTGTTCCAGATACGACCTAGACCGTTTTGGAGTCGTGTTTAGGCCGAGTCCACGTCAATCCGATCTGATGATCGTCGCGGGTACTCTCTGCAACAAGATGGCACCGGCGCTTCGCAAGGTTTATGACCAAATGGCGGAGCCGAGGTGGGTGATTTCGATGGGATCGTGTGCGAATGGTGGTGGCTATTACCACTATTCCTATTCGGTGGTGCGCGGCTGTGACCGAATCGTTCCGGTGGATGTTTATGTACCGGGCTGTCCGCCGACTGCTGAAGCGCTCCTCTATGGGATCATTCAGCTCCAGAACAAGATCAAACGTACGAACACGATTGCACGCTAAGGGCGCGAACCGTTATGAGTGCCAGGTTAGATCGGCTCAATGAAAAGCTTCAGGAAGTCCTTGGTGACGCCGTGGGCTCACTTACCTTGGATCGTGGAGAGCTTACGCTCGAGGTGTCTGCATCGCGCTACCTTGAGGTTGCTCAAACCCTCTCAGACGACCCAAGTCTCAGGTTCGAACAGTTGATCGACTTGTCGGGCGTAGATTATTTAGGGTTTGGCGGCGGCGGATGGTCTGGTAAGCGGTTTGCGGCAGTCTCGCATTTGACGTCAGTCGCCCACAACTGGCGTCTCCGTTTGCGGGCGTTTGCCGAAATTGACGAATTCCCCGTACTCTCTTCGCTGTGCAGCGTTTGGCCCAGCGCAAATTGGTACGAGCGAGAGGCATTCGACCTTTACGGGATCGTATTTGCAGATCATCCCGATCTCCGGAGAATCCTCACTGACTACGGGTTCATCGGTTATCCATTCAGAAAAGATTTCCCGATTTCAGGGTATGTGGAAATGAGGTACGACGCCGAACAAGGTCGCGTTGTCTATCAGCCTGTTTCCATTGAACCACGCGAAAATACTCCAAGGGTTGTCCGCGAGGGGAGTTACGGGGACGTTGGACATGGCTGAAATCAAGAACTACACCATCAATTTCGGCCCCCAACATCCGTCAGCCCATGGTGTGCTGCGCCTTGTGCTTGAACTAGATGGGGAGGTTGTAGAGCGGGCAGATCCTCATATCGGCTTGCTCCACCGCGGAACGGAGAAACTGGCCGAAACCCGGACCTGGGTTCAGTCTGTTCCTTATATGGATCGGCTTGATTATGTGTCCATGATGTGCAATGAGCACGCATATTGCATGGCCATTGAAAAGCTGCTTGGAATAGAAGTGCCGATTCGTGGGCAATACATTCGGGTGATGTTTGATGAAGTCACGCGAATTCTGAACCACCTTTTGAATATCGGTACTCACGCTCTCGATATTGGCGCCATGACAATGGTGCTCTATACCTTTCGTGAGCGTGAGGACTTGATGGACGCTTACGAGGCCGTGTCAGGCGCGCGGCTCCATGCGGCCTATTACCGCCCTGGTGGTGTTTATCGCGATCTCCCTGACCGGATGCCTCAATATGAGGTGTCAAAATTTAAGAATGCGGATACGGTCAAGAGTCTTAATGAAAACAGGCAAGGCTCACTGCTCGATTTCCTTGAAGATTTCTGCAACCGTTTCCCGCGCTATGTCGATGAGTATGAGACGCTCCTGACCGATAACCGGATCTGGAAGCAGCGTACTGTAGGTATTGGGGTTGTCACTCCGGAGCAGGCCTTGGCATGGGGATTTACAGGCCCAATGCTCCGCGGGTCGGGAGTATTGTGGGATCTTCGGAAGAAGCAGCCCTACGAGGTGTACGATCAAGTAGATTTTGACGTTCCCATTGGGAAAACCGGTGATTGCTATGACCGCTATCTCTGCCGGATAGAGGAAATGCGGCAGTCCAATCGCATCATTAAGCAATGCATTGAATGGCTGCGCAAGAACCCAGGCCCGGTCATTACCGACAACTACAAAGTCGCGCCTCCGCCTCGCGAAAAAATGAAGAGCAATATGGAGGAATTGATCCACCATTTTAAGCTCTTCACTGAGGGGATCCACGTTCCTAACGGTGAGGTTTATGCAGGGGTCGAGCATCCTAAGGGTGAGTTCGGCGTCTACGCAATTTCCGATGGTGCAAATAAACCTTACCGAATTAAGTTGCGGGCTCCGGGGTTTGCGCATCTCTCTGCGATGGACGAAATGACGCGGGGACACATGATTGCCGACGTGGTTGCAATAATTGGAACCATGGATGTCGTGTTCGGCGAAATTGATCGTTAGTGCCTTCAGTTAAAGATAGGTGATTTAGGTAATCATGCTCAGCCAGGAATCGCTACGCCAGATTGACGTTGAGGTCGCGAAATATCCTCCCGACCAGAAACAATCTGCTGCCATGGCGGCATTGCGGATTGCGCAGGTTGAAAAGGGTTGGCTATCCAAGGAGACGATTGCCTTTGTCGCCGGCTATCTTGAAATGCCTGCCATTGCAGTCTTTGAAGTCGCTAGCTTTTACAATATGTACGATCTGGCTCCTGTAGGAAAATACAAGATCGCCGTATGTACGAATTTGCCTTGCGCGCTTTCTGGCGGAGTTCATGCAGCTGAGCATTTCAAAAAGCGTTTAGGCATTGATTTCAACGAGACCACTGCCGACGGAAACTTCACCCTTAAAGAAGGTGAGTGTATGGGTGCGTGCGGAGATGCTCCGGTTTTGTTGGTGAACAACCACAAGATGTGCAGTTGGATGACTCGAGAAAAAATCGACCAATTGCTGAGTTCGCTGGGGGAAGACGCGAAACATGAGTGAATATAAGCTCATCTTCGACGGACTCGACGGCGACAAGTCGTGGCGTCTTAAGGATTACGAAAGCCGTGGAGGCTATTCTGCCCTTCGGCGGATCCTGGCGGAAAAAATTCCACCAGAAAACATCATCGCAGAATTGAAAGCATCTTCGCTTCGCGGACGAGGTGGTGCGGGCTTTCCGACCGGGCTTAAATGGAGTTTCATGCCCCGAGCATTTCCCGGTGCGAAGTACCTTGCTTGTAATTCGGATGAAGGAGAGCCCGGGACATTCAAAGACCGGGATATCCTGCGTTACAACCCCCATTCAGTCATCGAAGGCATGACCATCGCCGGCTATGCAATGGGATGTGAGCGTGGGTATAACTACATCCACGGCGAAATATTTGAGGTTTATCAGCGATTTGAAGAGGCTTTGGCTGAAGCAAGAGCCGCGAATCTTCTGGGTCAGGACATTCTTGGTTCTGGATTTGGTTTTGAGTTGTTTGCGCATCACGGCTATGGCGCTTACATCTGTGGAGAAGAGACCGCCCTCCTTGAGTCCATTGAGGGCAAGAAGGGTCAGCCTCGATTCAAGCCACCTTTCCCGGCGAGTTTTGGACTTTACGGTAAGCCCACAACAATTAACAACACCGAAACATTTGCCTCTGTTCCGTTCATTATGAATATGGGCGGCGAAGGGTTCCTTAATCTTGGGAAACCTAATAACGGTGGCACAAAGCTTTTTTCGGTGTCTGGTCACGTCAATCGGCCAGGAAACTACGAGATCAAGCTCGGCACGCCGTTCGCGGATCTTCTTGAGCTTGCCGGCGGGATGCGGGGTGGGCGAAAGCTGAAAGCCGTTATTCCTGGCGGTTCTTCTGCGCCAGTGCTTCCGGGCGATGTGATGATGGCTTGCACCATGGATTATGACTCGATTTCAAAAGCGGGTTCCATGTTGGGCTCCGGAGCCGTGATCGTCATGGATGAGACGACATGCATGGTGAAAGCGCTCGAACGGCTTTCATACTTTTATTTCGAAGAATCCTGTGGCCAATGCACTCCATGTCGGGAGGGCACTGGTTGGTTGTACAGGGTGGTCCACCGAATTGAGCACGGCGAGGGACGTCCTGAAGATCTTGACCTCCTGAATAGTGTCACCACCAATATCATGGGTCGCACGATTTGCGCCCTGGGTGATGCCGCGTCAATGCCGGTGCAAAGCTTTGTCAAGCATTTCCGGTCGGAATTTGAATTCCATATTGAAAATAAGCGCTGCCTGGTTTCCCCAGAAACCCAGTACGCCGGTAGCGACATTTACGTAGGGCCGTCATGCTAGATATCGAAATCGATGGCATTCAGGTGCAAGTGCCCGACGGCAGCACCGTGATGGACGCTGCTAGTAAGGTCGGAGCCTATATTCCTCATTTTTGTTACCACAAAAAGCTTTCAATCGCCGCCAATTGCCGCATGTGTTTGGTCCAGGTTGAGAAGGCGCCAAAGCCCTTGCCGGCGTGTGCGACCCCGGTAACCAATGGAATGAAGGTCTGGACCCATTCTGAGGGTGCAATAAAAGCTCAAAAAGGGGTCATGGAATTCCTGCTAATCAACCACCCGTTGGATTGTCCGATTTGCGACCAGGGTGGGGAATGTCAGCTGCAAGATCTGGCGGTTGGATACGGCGGCGTGGATTCACGCTATCAGGAAGAAAAGCGGGTCGTCTTTAATAAGAATTTGGGCTCGTTGGTGTCTACCGATATGACCAGGTGCATTAACTGCACCCGGTGTGTCCGCTTTACGCAGGAAATTGCCGGTGTGATGGAGCTTGGCCAAGCGTTTAGGGGCGAGCGGGCTGAGATCATGCCGTTTGTTGAAAAAACCGTCGATTCCGAGTTGTCTGGAAACATCATTGACCTGTGTCCGGTTGGGGCTTTGACCTCTAAGCCATTCAGGTTTTCTGCGCGGACGTGGGAGCTTTCCCGGCGCAAGTCAATCAGCCCGCATGATTCCTTGGGCTCAAATCTGATCGTGCAAGTCAAACATGATCAGGTGAAGCGAGTCCTTCCGCTGGAAAATGAATCGGTCAACGAATGCTGGATCTCTGATAAAGACCGTTTCTCCTATGAGGCGCTAAATGGCGCTGATCGGTTGACTCAGCCCATGATCAAAGTATCGGGCGAGTGGAAGGAAGTCGACTGGCAGACCGCGTTGGAAGCTGCCGCCAAAGAGATTAAGAGCGTTGTGGGCGAATCCGGTGGTTCGTCCTTTGGTGCGCTTCTTTCTCCCCATGCGACGCTAGAGGAACTCTACCTCGCTCAAAAGTTGAACCGTGGGTTGGGCTCCGACAACGTGGATTTCCGTTTGCGTCAATCCGACTTTAGGCTTGATGGCCTGATGAAGGGTGCGCCGTGGCTCGGCATGCCGGTATCCGACATTCCAACCCTCGATCGCCTTCTGGTCGTGGGAAGTTTCTTTAGAAAAGATGCACCCCTCTTGGCGCAAAGAGTACGTCAAGCTGCCCGCCGTGGTCTTCAAGTCAGTGCATTGGGTTCCGCCCAGGATGACTGGCTGATCAAGACGCGCCAGCGGATCACCGTTCGGCCTAGCCAAGTTGTTGCAGTTCTCCTTGAACTCCTTTGCGCCGTTGCTCAGGAGTCCGGAAAATCGGTTACAACAGAATTGCAAGACCGTCTTCCGAGCCAGGGTGGCGCTGAAGCGATTGCGCTAGCGAGCAACCTTCTTAGCGGGACCAAGGCGGCAATATGGATCGGGGCCCTCGGGGAACAAGACGCGCGATTTGCTGAGATCCTCGGGATCGCAGGAGAGATTGCTCGGCTGACCAGCGCTCGCTTTGGAGTGATCGGGCAAGCGGCAAACAGTGTCGGAGGCTATATCGCCAAGGCCTTCCCTCAACGTGGCGGAAAGAACGCAAAAACCATGCTTCTTGATCCTCCTAAAGCCCTGTTAGTGCTGGAGGCGGAGCCAAGCTTTGATTTTATGGATGGCGAAGCCGCCCGCTCGGCGTTTGCGTCGGCTAAAAGTATTGTTTGCCTGACGGCTTTTAAGTCGCCTGACCTGCAGCGATTCGCCTCCGTGATCCTGCCAATTACGCCATTTGCTGAGACCTCGGGAAGTTTTGTTAATACGGCCGGGCAATGCCAATCCTTCGAAGCGGCTGCACCCGCAAAGGGGCAAGCTCGCCCAGGGTGGAAGGTATTGCGGGTACTTGGTAATTTCCTCGAGCAATCAGGGTTCGAGCATGGCAATAGCGAAGATGTCCGCAAGGAAATTTTTGGGGGAGCCAGCGAGGTCGAGGTTAATAGTCTCTCCAGTGAAGTCCCAATTGTTGGCGAGCTCGGCGGACGGATTGAGGGTTTGGAGCGTGTGAGCGATATACCCATCTACGCTACTGACCCGCTGGTCCGCCGTGCCACCTCGCTCCAGAAGACCAAAGACGCATCGCCAGTATCGGCCAGGATTCACCCTGCGACATTTGCAAAGCTCGGAATCGACGGGGCTGAGTGGATTCAGGTCGGTCAGGGCGCCGGGAGGGCAAAGCTGAAGGTGAGTTTGGACGAGTCGGTCCCTGAGGGATGTGTCCAGGTTCCGGGGGCCATGGCAGATACTGCTGCCCTCGGGGCGTTGAGCGGTCTAGTGACTGTGGAGCGTGCCTGATGGATAGCTTCCTCCAACCGATCTCGGAGTTGTTCGGTGACGTCTGGCCCCTCGTTTGGGTTTTGGTCAAGATCGTTGCGATCATCGCTCCGCTTTTGATCTGTGTCGCTTACCTCACTCTGGCCGAGCGGAAGGTCATCGGCTACATGCAGGTACGGATTGGACCCAACCGAGTTGGGCCAAAAGGCCTGCTTCAGCCGATGGCAGACGGCATCAAGCTCTTGCTCAAAGAGGTGATTGTTCCGTCCAAGTCGAGCAAAGGGCTGTTCATCCTCGGACCGATTTTGGCGTTGGCTCCAGCCCTCGCAGCCTGGGCGGTGGTCCCGTTTTTTGATGGGGGCGTCCTGGCCAATGTCGATGCGGGCTTATTGCTCCTTTTGGCGATTACTTCATGCGAAGTTTATGGCGTAATCATCGCCGGTTGGGCCTCAAACTCTAAGTACCCGTTCGTTGGATGTATCCGAGCTGCAGCCCAGATGGTCTCTTACGAGGTCGCAATGGGTTTTGCCCTCGTCTGTGTGCTGATGATTTCCGCAAGTCTAAATCTTTCCGACATCATAAAGGCGCAAGGAACGGGGCGCTTTGCGGACATGGGTTTGGGCATACTGAGCTGGAATTGGTTGCCGCTGCTGCCAATGTTCGTCGTGTATCTTATTTCCGGCATCGCTGAAACCAACCGAGCACCCTTCGACGTCGTTGAAGGTGAATCCGAGATCGTTGCTGGCCATATGGTCGAGTATTCGGGCATGGCGTTTGCGCTGTTCTTTCTCGGCGAATACGCAAACATGATTCTTGTTTCGGCGCTGACGGCAATTCTGTTCCTTGGGGGTTGGTTATCGCCCGTCGGATTTCTGCCGGACGGATTCTTCTGGTTGGCTGCCAAGGTCGCTCTGATTTTGTTCATCTTCCTCTGGGCGCGTGCAACATTCCCTCGCTTCCGTTACGACCACATCATGCGGCTAGGGTGGAAAGTGTTTATTCCAATCACCTTGTTCTGGGTGGTCGTGGTTGCGGTTTGGGTCATGTCTCCCCTTTCAATTTGGCAATAAGGTAAACCGAAGATGGGCGCTAGTGAATTTGTCGGGAGCCTTTTCCTAAAAGAGTTGTTCAAGGGCATGGCTCTTACTGGGAGACATCTCTTCCAGCGCAAGATTACAGTGCAGTTTCCTGAAGAGAAGACGCCCCAAAGTCCTCGGTTCCGTGGGCTCCACGCCCTACGACGGTATCCAAATGGAGAAGAGCGTTGCATCGCCTGCAAGCTGTGTGAGGCAATTTGCCCAGCCATGGCGATCACCATTGAATCGGACCAACGTGACGACGGCTCGCGTCGCACCACGAGGTACGACATTGATTTGACGAAGTGCATATTTTGCGGGTTTTGCGAAGAGGCCTGCCCGGTTGACGCTATTGTCGAGACCCGTGTCTTTGAATATCACGGTGAGAAGCGCGGGGATTTGTATTACACCAAACAGATGCTTTTGGCTGTCGGTGACCGGTACGAGGCGCAAATTGCCAAAGACCGCGAAGCCGATTCGGCTTATCGCTGAGTTGAGTGCCTGAACCGGGGACTATGAGTCGCTAATATGGAATTCAAAACTGCTATTTTTTACTTGTTTAGCGCAGTGATGGTAATCGCGGCTTTACGGGTGATTACTGCACGCAACCCTGTCCATGCCGCCCTGTTTCTCGTATTGGCCTTCTTCAATGCCGCGGGAATCTGGATGCTTTTGCAAGCTGAATTTCTGGCGATTACCCTGGTGCTGGTCTACGTCGGCGCCGTGATGGTGTTGTTCTTATTTGTTGTGATGATGCTCGACATCAATCTTGATCGGATAAGGGAAGGATTCTGGAGTTATTTGCCGGTTGGGGCAGCTGTTGGAATCCTGATGGTCGTAGAAATGGGGATTGTCCTTGGTGGGCGGTATTTTGGAATTGACGCGATGCCTGAGCCCCCGGCTCCGCAGGCGGGCTTTAGCAACACTCGTGAGCTGGGACGATTGCTCTATACCGATTACGTCTATCCTTTTGAATTAGCCTCGTTGGTATTGCTGGTAGCAATGATTGCAGCTGTTGCGCTCACCCTGCGCAAACGTAAGGGTGTCAGGGCAGTCGATCCTGCGCAGCAGATTTCAGTCAAGCGCGCAGATCGGGTTGAAATCGTGCCAATGCCGGTTGAGAAAGAATAAACAAGATAACAAAGTCGCCTCCGGAAAACTGAGGCATCAGGGAGCTATTAATGCTGTCGCTTTCCCATTATTTGATCCTGGGTGCGATACTGTTCGCAATCAGTATCGTTGGGATATTCCTCAACCGCAAAAATCTGATTGTCCTGCTCATGGCAATCGAGTTGATGCTGCTGGCGGTGAATCTCAACTTCATAGCCTTTTCCCATTACTTGGGGGATCTGGCCGGTCAGCTTTTTGTTTTCTTCATTCTCACGGTCGCAGCAGCAGAGTCTGCAATTGGATTGGCGATATTAGTTGTCCTGTTCCGTAATCTCCGGACGATCCATGTGGACGATCTGGACAGTCTAAAGGGTTAAGGGAACAACACCATGGCGGACATGCACCTACTTTATTTGGTAGTTCCTCTTGCGCCTCTGGCAGGGTCGCTTTTGGCAGGTCTTTTCGGCAAAGCCATTGGCCGGACTGGGGCCCACATCGTCACCATTCTCGGGGTGGCGGTCGCTCTTGCTGCGTCAATCGTGATTTTCCAAGACGTCAGGGCTGGGAACGTCTTTAACGGACCCCTCTATGTCTGGGCGACAAGCGGGGGGCTGACCTTCGAGGTTGGATTCCTGATTGATTCCTTGACCGTCATGATGATGCTCGTGGTGACTTTCGTGTCGCTCATGGTGCATCTATATACCATCGGCTACATGCACGAAGACCCCGGTTATCAGCGCTTCTTTAGCTACATCTCGCTATTCACCTTTTCGATGTTGATGCTGGTGATGTCGAATAACTTCCTCCAGTTGTTCTTTGGTTGGGAGGCTGTCGGGTTGGTTTCGTATCTACTGATTGGATTCTGGTACACCCGTCCAACAGCCATCTACGCGAACATGAAGGCGTTTCTGGTCAATCGCGTCGGGGACTTTGGATTCCTGCTTGGTATCGGCCTGGTGGCTGCGTATGCCGGCAGCCTGAATTACGCGGAAGTCTTCGCGAAATCAGGAGAGCTGGCTTCGACGACCATGACTGGGACTGGTTGGTCCCTGATCACGGCGATTTGCATCTGCCTTTTCATCGGCGCCATGGGCAAATCGGCCCAGGTGCCTCTCCATGTCTGGTTGCCGGATTCGATGGAGGGCCCCACTCCAATCTCCGCGCTCATCCACGCTGCGACGATGGTGACCGCAGGCATTTTCATGGTGGCTCGAATGTCGCCGCTTTTCGAATTGTCCGACGCAGCTTTGTCGTTCGTCCTGGTGATCGGCGCAACCACCGCTTTGTTCATGGGATTTCTTGGCATCGTTCAAAACGACGTCAAGCGTGTGGTTGCTTATTCGACCCTCTCGCAATTGGGTTACATGACCGTCGCGCTAGGTGTATCGGCCTACTCGGCTGCGGTATTTCATCTCATGACCCACGCGTTCTTCAAGGCGCTGCTATTCCTCGGTGCTGGTTCGGTGATCATGGGAATGCACCACGATCAGGACATGCGGAACATGGGTGGGCTTTGGCGCTATATGCCGGTCACTTGGCTGACGTCTTTGGTTGGGTCGTTAGCTTTGATTGGCTTCCCGTTCCTTTCCGGGTTTTATTCCAAGGATTCGATCATTGAGGCCGTCCATGCTTCCCACATTCCGGGGAGTGGGTACGCCCTCGCGTGCGTGATGGCAGGTGTATTCGTCACCGCGTTTTACTCGTTCCGCATGTATTTCCTGGTGTTCCACGGTAAAGAGCGTTTTGGGCATGACCATCACGACCACCATGGTGATCACGATGACGAGGAGCCCTCAGATGATCATCATCATGGACTCGCACCAGGCCAAAAGCCCCATGAGTCTCCGTGGGTCGTTACCGTTCCTTTGGTCCTGCTCGCGATTCCTTCCGTTGCCATTGGCTTCATGACCATTGAGCCGATGTTGTTTGGTGGATGGTTTGAGAAGGTCATTCACATCGACCATACGGCTCATCCGGCGTTGGAGGAATTGGCCCACGAATTCCACGGTGCCTCCGCCATGGCCCTGCATGGCTTTACAACGTTACCGTTCATCCTGGCGATGAGCGGTGTAGCCGTTGCTTGGTTCTTCTATATGGTTCGGCCGGATATTCCTGCCGCCATCCAGAAAGCGTTCTTCCCGATCTATTCCTTGCTGGACAACAAGTATTTCTTTGACCGCTTCAATGAGATCTTTTTTGCCGGCGGAGCTAGGCTTCTCGGCAAGGGGCTTTGGAAAGCGGGCGATCAAGGGTTGATCGACGGAGTGGCGATCAATGGTTCGGCGCGATTGGTAGGGTGGATTGCTCAGCTTTCGAAGCTTTTCCAAACAGGACACATTTACCAATACGCCTTTTCAATGATCATCGGGGTCTTCATCTTCCTGACGTATTGGTTTAATCGAGGCTGATGGCAAACGTACGGTTGCTCGCAAAGGGTCAGTGATTCTTTTCGAAATTTTTCGCCCCTGGGGCGCGATTAGCGGATCAATACAAACATGACGGGAACGCCTTTCCTAAGCCTGGCAATCTGGGTGCCGATACTCGGCGGAATCATCACCCTGGCCACCGGTTCGGACAAGAATGCTCCGATGGCCCGGTTGTTCGCCCTGGTTGCGGCGATTGCTGGTTTCCTCGTGACCATTCCCCTCTACACCGGATTTGATGTCAGCCAAGGGGGAATGCAGTTCGTTGAGCTCGCGCCGTGGGTACCGCGTTTCAACATCAATTACTACTTGGGTGTTGATGGCATTTCTGTTTTGTTCATCTTGCTAAACGCGTTTATCACCGTGATGGTGGTGATTGCAGGATGGGAAGTGATTCAGGAAAAAGTGGCGCAGTATATGGCCGCGTTCTTGATTATGTCCGGCCTCTTGAATGGGATTTTTTCGGCCCTCGATGGCATCCTTTTTTATGTTTTCTTCGAGGCATCGCTGATCCCCCTCTACCTAATCATTGGTATCTGGGGAGGTCCGAATCGGGTCTATGCTGCGATCAAGTTCTTTCTCTACACCTTGCTTGGTTCGCTGCTGATGTTGGTTTCTTTCCTCTACCTGTTTATGGAATCTGGGGGAAGTTTCAATGTCTTGGACTGGCATCAACTCAAGTTTGGAATGGATGCGCAAGTACTTGTCTTCTGGGCAATGTTTGCGTCCTTTGCGGTCAAGGTGCCTATGTGGCCGGTCCATACATGGTTGCCGGACGCCCACGTTGAGGCGCCCACAGGCGGCTCAGTTGTACTTGCTGCCATCGGCTTGAAGTTGGGAGCTTACGGTTTCCTCCGCTTCTCCCTCCCGATCGCCCCGGATGCGTCGATTGCCATGGCGCCGATCGTGATTGGCTTGTCGCTGGTCGCGGTCATTTACATCGGCTTTGTTGCCCTTGTGCAAGCCGATATG
Source organism: Zoogloeaceae bacterium (assembly GCA_016791005.1). Classification (GTDB taxonomy): domain Bacteria; phylum Pseudomonadota; class Gammaproteobacteria; order Burkholderiales; family Rhodocyclaceae; genus JAEUNX01. Next base: position 54,465 of record JAEUNY010000173.1, on the reverse strand, counting down.
AAAAAGCTGGTGGCTTATTCCTCGATCTCACATATGGGTTTTGTGACGCTCGGCTTTTTCATGATGAATCCGCTTGGCGTCGAAGGCGCTCTGATTCAGATGATTTCCCACGGTTTCGTCTCAGGCGCAATGTTCCTCTGTATCGGGGTGCTCTACGACCGGGTGCACAGCCGACAGATTGCGGATTACGGTGGCGTGGTGAACAAGATGCCAAAGTTTGCCGCTCTCTTCATGCTCTTCGCGATGGCGAATTCTGGACTCCCGGGTACGAGCGGCTTCGTGGGTGAGTTCATGGTTGCTTTGGGCGCAGTTCAGTTCAACTTCTGGGTGGCCTTCGCTGCTACGACGACACTGATCCTCGGCGCCGCTTACACCCTCTGGATGTACAAGCGAGTCGTGTTCGGAGCGGTGGGCAATCACCACGTCGAAGAGCTGGAAGACCTGAACGGGCGTGAATTTCTGTTCCTTGGCATCCTGGCGCTTTGCGTCTTGGCAATGGGGATCTATCCATTTCCCTTTACCGAGGTGATGCATGCGTCCGTAGCGGATTTGCTTCAGCATGTCGGCAATAGCAAGCTTTGATGCCGATCCCAGGCTAATAAATAGGAATTGACTCTCCATGAATTTTGTCGTTCCAGATTTTTACCCAGCGGCGGCGGAGCTGTTCGTGGTGGGAATGTCGCTGATTACCCTCCTAGTGACGGTCTTCGCGAAGTCCGGGCGTAGTCTTGCTTATTTCCTGACCCAAGCCACTTTGGTGGGCGCGGCCTTCATAACCATCGGGACGATGGACGGGCAAGTCGTCACTACCTTCGGGACGATGTACATCGACGACCTGATGGGGGACCTACTCAAGTTAATGGTTTATTTTTCGGTCGCGACCGCACTGCTCTACGGGCGGGGTTATCTGATCGATCGTGGACTCGATCGGATCGAGTATTACCTGCTTGCCCAGTACATGACCCTGGGCATGATGGTGATGATTTCCGCCGGGCATTTGCTGAGCCTCTACATCGGGCTTGAGCTGCTGTCACTGTCGCTTTATGCCATGGTGGCCTGTGAGCGAGATTCGGCCCGATCGACTGAAGCGGCCATGAAATATTTCGTTCTCGGAGCGTTGGCTTCCGGGTTGTTGCTGTACGGGATGTCGATGATCTATGGTGCAACGGGCAGCCTGGAGTTGACCGGCATTGCGCAATCGATTTACCACCAGGCAGCCAATCAAGATGTCCTGATGTTTGGGCTGGTGTTCGTCGTTGCGGGTTTAGCCTTCAAGCTCGGTGTCGTGCCCTTCCACATGTGGGTGCCCGACGTTTACCACGGTGCCCCGACTGCAGTGACTTTGTTGGTGGCTTCCGCACCGAAGCTCGCAGGATTCGCCATGGCAATCCGGTTGCTGGTGAATGGCATGTTTGATTTGGCAGACCAGTGGCAAGGCATGCTGATGTTCCTTGCGGTCCTCTCGATCATCTTGGGGAATCTTGCGGCGATCGCTCAAACGAATCTGAAGCGGATGCTTGCGTATTCCGGTATTTCCCACATGGGTTTCATGCTGCTGGGGCTGCTCTCCGGGGTGGTCGAGGGCGATCGCCATTTCGCGCTCAATGCCTACAGCTCTGCGATGTTCTATGCCGTCGCCTATGTGATCATGACGCTGGCGTCCTTCGGGCTCATCGTACTGCTTTCGCGTGCCGGTTTTGAGGCGGAGAATATTGAGGATTTCAAAGGCCTTAACAAGCGTAGTCCGTGGTTTGCGGCGATGATGATGATCGTCATGTTCTCCATGGCGGGCGTCCCTTTCTTCATTGGGTTCTTCGCGAAGTTTGCCGTGCTGCAGGCTGTGGTGGCCGCCGGCTACATCTGGCTTGCCGTACTCGCCGTCTTGATGTCTCTGATTGGCGCGTTCTACTACCTTAGGTTAGTCAAAGTGATGTATTTCGATGACCCTGTCGACACTTTACCGATTCGTGCGTCCGCGGACTTGAGAGTGCTATTGTCGGCAAACGGGTTGGCGATTGCATTACTGGGTTTGATGCCCCAAGCACTCATGTCTGTTTGCGCCTACGCATTACTTGGGTCACTCTAGGTTAGCCAGACGTTTCTGAAAGGAACAAAGACATCAGCCCCCGTATGGGGGCTGATTTTTTTCGCTTGGGAAGTTCGTATTGGAGCGGTAAGGAAGTTGAAATGGACGATGAGCAAAAAGACACCCTCGAGGAAGTTCAATTAAGCAGTGCGGTGGTTTATTCCGGTTTGTTTCTGAATCTATTCCAGGACCGTGTTCGCTGTCCGGATGGGCGAGAAGCGCTTCGGGAGTATGTCAAACATCCTGGTGCGGTGGTGGTGATCCCAGTTATGCCCGATGGCAAGCTTCTGCTTGAGCGGCAGTTCCGCTATCCGGTAGGGCGGGCATTCATCGAGTTTCCAGCGGGTAAGATCGATCCGGACGAATCGCCACTGGATTGTGCTGTTCGGGAACTTGAGGAAGAGACGGGGTACCGGGCATCGTCCTGGACATACTTGGGAAGGATGCATCCTTGCATTGGGTATTCCAATGAAAAGATAGAGATTTTTTTAGCGCAGAGCTTGACCTATGTCGGCCACCAATGGGACGAGGGGGAATTCCTGGAATTTGTCGAGATGTCGCTCACGGAAATGGAAGAGGCGGTATTGAGTGGCGACATTACCGATTCCAAGACCATCACAGCACTTTTCTGGGCAGAGCGGCAGCTGGCTGGGAAATTTGGAAGTTCGACGGCCCCCTAGATGGTGCGACGCAAGGAGCGTGATACGTCACAGCATTGAGGTATGGCTATTGCGGAAACGCTGGGAGAGCAATGGTGAAGATCGCCATGCCGGACTCGGCGGGCCCCGTGACAGAGGGGGACAATCCCCTGTCACGGGGCGCTGAAGAAAGGGGCGGGCGTCAGGCGGAGCTCACGGCGCTACCGATTGCGCGGGCGACGTAGCCCAGGTTTCGGCTATTCAAGGCAGCCAAACAAATGCGGCCAGTACTCACTGCGTAAATCCCAAATTCGCTTTTTAGAAACTCCACCTGGCCTACGGTGAGTCCAGTGTAGGAGAACATGCCGTGCTGCTGGACGACAAACGAAAAATCCTGGGTGACGCCCTCGGCTTTCAGGGCGTCGACAAGACCGGTGCGCATTGCGCGGATCCGGTCCCGCATGGCGGCCAATTCTGATTGCCACATCGCCATCAGCTCTGGGGAGGCTAACACCGCCGCGACGACGGCGCCCCCGTGGGTCGGGGGGTTGGAATAGTTGGTACGGATGACGCGTCTGATTTGCGAAAGGACGCGGGCGGATTCGTCTTTGCTGGCGGTGACGACCGACAGTGCGCCGACCCGTTCGCCGTAGAGGGAAAAGCTCTTGGAAAAAGAGCTTGAAATGACAAATTGCAGGCCAGAGGCTGCGAAGGCGCGCACAGCGACGGCATCGGGCTCGATTCCGTCAGCAAAACCCTGGTATGCCATGTCGAGGAAAGGGACTAGACCGCGTTCGCGGCAAATTCCCACCACTTCCTGCCATTGGTCGTCGCGGAGATCGGCGCCAGTGGGATTGTGGCAACACGCGTGAAGGAGGACGATGGAACCGGCATCCAGTCCTTCAAGCCGGGCCTTCATCGCGACGAAATCGACTCCGCGGGTGACCGGCTCGTAGTATGGATAGGTTTCGACGGTGAAGCCGGCGAATTCAAAAAGCGCGCGATGGTTTTCCCAACTCGGGTCGGAGATATAGACCTTGGCGTTGGGGAGGAGGCGCTTCAGGTAGTCGGCACCGACCTTCAGCGCCCCCGTGCCGCCCAGCGCCTGGATGGTGATCACCTGGCCATTGGCGAGAAGGGGGGAATCATTGCCAAAGAGGAGTTGCTGAACCGCCTGGTTATAGCCGGCGGGGCCCTCAATGGGCTGGTAGCCACGGGGCGGCATGGCCGCCAAGCGAACTTTTTCTGCTTCCCTCACCGCGGCAAGAAGCGGGATCTTTCCACCGTCATCGTAGTAGACGCCGACTCCGAGATTCACCTTTTCCGCCCGGGTGTCGGCATTGTAGGCCTCGTTGAGGCCGAGGATCGGATCGCGGGGGGCCATTTCGACATTGGCGAAAATCGATGCGGGCATGGACAACTCCAGATGGTTGGAAATCTCGCTCCAGGGCAAATCGGATTTGGCGGCCGGGGGGTCTGGAGGGGAAAATCACGCAGTCAACTTCAGGCCTTTCCCCTTTGATGCGGAGCGGGGCCGGAATCTTAGGGGCGGAATTTTATCATGAGCGTAGCAGCGGGCAGCGAATCGTCTCCCGTCCAAAGAGTGAGTTACGAGGGTAGCCCATTCCACCTAGCGCAGCCCTTTGAGCCGGCGGGTGATCAACCCGAAGCCATTCGGCGGCTGACCGAGGGCCTGGGCGACGGCTTGTCTTTCCAGACCCTTCTTGGCGTCACAGGGTCCGGCAAGACCTTCACCATGGCCAACGTGATTGCCCGGTGCGGCCGGCCGGCATTGGTCCTCGCGCCAAACAAAACCCTCGCCGCCCAACTCTACTCGGAATTCCGGGAGTTCTTTCCGGACAATGCGGTGGAGTATTTTGTCAGTTACTACGATTACTACCAGCCGGAAGCCTACGTTCCGTCCCGGGACCTTTTCATCGAAAAGGATTCCAGCATCAACGAGCACATCGAGCAGATGCGGCTTTCCGCCACCAAGAGCTTGATGGAGCGCCGTGACGTCGTCATCGTGGCGACCGTTTCGTGCATCTATGGGATTGGGGACCCGGTGGACTACCACGCCATGATTCTGCATCTCCGTGAAGGCGAGCGGGTGGCCCATCGAGACGTGATTCAGCGTCTGGTGGCGATGCAGTACTCCCGCGCGGACATCGACTTCCAGCGCGGCACATTCCGCGTTCGGGGCGATGTGATTGATATCTTTCCGGCGGAAAGCGCGGAACTGGCCCTGCGGGTCGAGATGTTCGATGACGAAATCGAGCACCTCACCCTATTTGATCCTCTGACAGGTCATCTGCGGCAGCGCGTGCTGCGTTACACCGTTTATCCGTCCAGCCACTATGTGACGCCCCGAGCCACGGTACTGCGGGCCATCGAGGCGATCAAGGAGGAGTTGCGGGACCGGATCGAGGTTTTCCAGCGGGGTGGCAAACTCGTTGAAGCCCAGAGGGTCGAGCAGAGAACCCGGTTCGACCTTGAAATGCTGTCCGAACTGGGCTTTTGCAAGGGAATCGAAAACTACTCCCGTCACCTTTCCGGGCGCAGCGCCGGCGAGCCGCCACCGACGCTAATCGACTATCTGCCTGCCGATGCACTTCTCTTCATCGACGAGTCCCACGTGACCATTCCCCAGGTGGGCGGCATGTACAAAGGTGACCGTTCGCGCAAGGAAAATCTCGTTGAATACGGCTTTCGACTTCCCTCTGCCCTCGATAATCGTCCCTTGAAGTTCGATGAATTCGAACGCTTGATGCCTCAGACCATTTTCGTCTCCGCCACGCCAGCGGATTACGAGGCGAACCATCAGGGCCAGGTCGTCGAGCAGGTGGTGCGGCCCACTGGTCTGGTCGATCCCGATGTCGAGTTGCGGCCGGCGTCCACCCAGGTCGATGACCTCCTGACCACCATCAAGGTCCGCGTGGGTGCGGGGGAGCGGGTTCTGGTGACGGTGCTGACCAAGCGGATGGCCGAGGATCTGACCGACTATCTGACCGAGAACGGCGTTCGGGTGCGGTACTTGCATTCGGATATCGATACCGTCGAGCGGGTGGAGATCATCCGGGATCTACGTATCGGCACCTTTGACGTGCTGGTGGGCATCAACCTCCTACGGGAGGGGCTGGATATTCCGGAGGTGAGCTTGGTGGCCATCCTCGATGCCGACAAGGAGGGCTTTCTGCGTTCCGAGCGGAGTCTCATCCAGACCATTGGCCGGGCGGCGCGGCACATCAATGGGACGGCAATCCTCTACGCGGACACGGTGACCGGCTCCATTCGCCGTGCGATGGAGGAAACCGAGAGGCGGCGCCGACGCCAAATGGAGTTCAACGAGACCTGGGGCATTCGTCCCAAGACGGTGATCAAGCGGGTCAAGGACATCATCGATGGCGTCTATGAGGCGCCAGCAAAGGCGGGCCCCGAGGAGTCGGCGGGGCCGGATTACGCGCTGCTGGATGAAAAGGCCCTGGCCAAGGCCATCAAGCGCCTGGAGAAAGCCATGCTCGAGCACGCAAGGAATCTCGAATTCGAAAAAGCGGCCAGTGTCCGAGACGAGCTCTTCCGCCTCCGCCAGCAGGCGTTCGGCGCTGACCAGCACGGGAGCCAGTCATCATGATGAGGGCAAAAGCTTGGGTGGAATGGCTGCGCCGCCAGGGCCGCGGTAAAGTCGAGCCACGCTATCGCATCTTGTTTGTCTGTTCCGGCAACATCTGCCGATCGCCCACCGCCGAAGGCGTGGCGCGCCACCGGCTGCGGGAGCTGGGGCTGGCGGAACTGATTGAGGTCGAATCCGCCGGCATTCAGTCTTTCCATGTGGGCGAGGCCCCGGATATGCGGACCCAGAAGGCGGCCATGGCCCGGGGATACGACCTTTCCCGTCAGCGGGCGCGGGCGGTAGAGGCGCTGGATTACCCGCGCTTCGATCTCCTCCTCGCCATGGACCAGGGGCATCGGGAGGCCCTCCTGCGGCGTAGCCCGCCGGTCTATCAGACCAAGGTCCGCATGTTTCTCAGCTTCGTGCCGGGGCGTGAAGAAGAAGATGTCCCCGATCCTTACTACGGGGCACCCAAGGGTTTCGAACGGGTATTGGACCTCTGCGAGGAAGGGGTGGCAGGCTTGATCAAGCACCTTGAAGGGGAGGTGCTACGACCCCCGGAGAGCTGAGAGGAAGAGGGCCTTCCCATCCGGGCTGCCGCAATTTTCTCTGGACAACCCTCTGGACAACCGTATGCCATCCTGGTCTGGGCACACAAAAACAGGGGCCGCTTGACGCGGCCCCTCATCATTTAGAACAGTGCTCCCGAGGAGTCCGGCAGCGAATTACTTGTTCTGGGTCTCAATCTGCACCATAGGCTCGTCGGCGGCGTTGCGGCTTGGCCGGGGGCGGCGGCCGACCGGTTTGGCCGGGGGCTCCATGGCCGGAGAAGGCGTCACCGCGTCGGGCCGTGTCTCGACGATCTGCAACTCGGCATCGACCAGGTAGCGGCTCAAATCCAGGGGCGGTGTCGGAGTGGGTTGGGGCTCCGGCACGGCTTCGAGCACGGAAGGTTCCACAGCCGCCGATGCTTGGACCATCTCCAGACTGGCGGCGGGCAGCTCATCGGCTTCTAAGTGCGCAGCGACTGGGGCCTCTTCCTGGGGGACTGGGATTTCGGCGGCGGGCTCAACCGCGACTCCCTCTGCGATCGGGGCTGGTGGGGCCTCCTCGATCGGGGCGGGGGGCGCCATCAGGGCCGGATCCTCGACGACCTGAGGAGCCGCCGGCGCTTCGGCTTCGACGTCCAGCAGTGCCGGTACGGCTGCGGCCGTCGAGGCCGCTTCCGCCACCACCGGGATCTCGGTGGAGCCGACGGGAGGTGCTACCGTGGCAATTGGCACGGCATCCGACGCCTCGCTTGCCACTTCTTCTCCGGCCGCCGGGCTTGCCTCAGGTTCCGAGGCCTCGCCGGGCCCTTCGCTCGCGAAAGCCTCAGCGCCCGCGGCCACCGCTGTGCCGTCAGACCGGCGATTGCGATTGCGGCTGCGCCGACGGCGGTTGCCATTGGATCCCTCGGCGTTGGCGGATCCCTCGACCAGGGCCGCTTCCTCCGTGCCACTCACTTCTGGCGTCGGCGCAACTTCGGGTGAAACGGCTTCCGTGGCCTTTTCCTCACGTATCTGCTTCAGGCCGGCACGCCCTTGCTGGCGGGAGCCCTGGCGGCCTTCCTGGGCGCCTTCCGCTTTGGGCGCCTCGCTGCGAGGTGTACGCTCAGGCCGTTCCTGGCGTTCAGCCCGGTCCTGTTCGATGAGGGTGGCCGCCTCGATCTTGGGGGAGGTGCGTTGGGTGCGCTCACCGCGTTCCGGACGGGCTGCCCGCTCGCTGCGTTCGCCACGCTCAGGGCGTTCTGCGTTGGCGGGCCGTTCTGTGCGCTCGCTCCGTTCGCCGCGCTCCTCTTCCCGTGAGCCCTCGCTACGCCGGTTACGGCCGCCCTGGGAACGTCGGTTGCCGGAACCTTCGCCGCGGGGTCGGCCTGCGCCCTCTTTCCGACTCGACGGCGTCGGAGCGGCGGTGGCCGGCACGGAAGCGGGGGCTGCGGTGCCCTTGAAGAAAGCCATGATGCGGGCGAAGAGGCCCTGGGGAACTTCGGCCGGGGCCGCCGCCACCGGCGTGGGGCGGGGCTCGACAATCGGGGCCGGCTGGTCCCGAGCGATGCCCTTGACCGCAGCTTCGGGCCGAGCCGGCCGGCTTTCACCGGCGGCCGTGGGCAGCTTGTAAGTGCTGTCTTCCGGCTTTTCGACCATCTTGTAGCTCGGAAGATGGGAATCGTCCTGATTCAACTGATCGTGGCGCAGGCGAACAATTTCGTGCTGCGGGGTCTCGAGGTGACGGTTGGGAATCAGGATCAAATTGATCTTGTGCCGCATCTCGATACGGGCGATGTCCACGCGCTTTTCGTTGAGCAGGAAGGTGGCCACATCCACGGGCACCTGAACGTGCACCGCACCCGTGTTTTCCTTCATGGCCTCCTCTTCGAGGATCCGCAGAATGTGGAGCGCTGAAGACTCGGTCGAACGGATGTGGCCGGTGCCGTTGCAGCGGGGGCAGGGGATGTAGCTGGTTTCCGCCAGGGCCGGGCGCAGGCGCTGGCGCGACAGTTCGAGTAGCCCGAAGCGGCTGATCTTGCCCATCTGTACCCGGGCGCGATCATGGCGGAGGGAATCGCGCAGGCGGTTCTCCACCTCCCGCTGGTTCTTGGCGGACTCCATGTCGATGAAGTCGATGACGATGAGGCCGCCCAGGTCGCGCAAACGCAGTTGGCGGGCCAACTCGTCTGCCGCTTCCAGGTTGGTCTTGAGGGCGGTGTCCTCGATATCCGCTCCCCGCGTGGAACGGCCGGAGTTCACGTCGATCGACACCAAGGCCTCGGTGTGATCGATGACGATGGCGCCACCGGAGGGGAGGGTGACCTGGCGGGAATAGGCCGATTCGATCTGATGTTCGATCTGGAACCGGGAGAAGAGCGGAACGTCGTCCCGATAGGGCTTCACCCGGTTGACGTTCTGCGGCATGACGTGGGCCATGAACTGGCGCGCCTGCTCATACACGTCATCGGTATCGACCAGAATTTCGCCGATGTCCGGCTGGAAATAATCGCGGATCGCCCGGATCACCAGGCTGCCTTCCTGATAGATGAGGAAGGCGCCGTTCTGCGCCTGGGCCGCGCCGTCAATCGCTCGCCAAAGCTGAAGGAGGTAGTTCAGGTCCCACTGGAGTTCTTCGGCCGCCCGGCCGATGGCCGCGGTGCGGGCGATGAGACTCATGCCCGCAGGTACTTCGAGCTGGTCCATGACCTCCCGGAGCTCGGTCCGCTCATCCCCTTCCACGCGGCGGGAGACGCCGCCGCCCCGCGGGTTGTTCGGCATCAGTACCAGGTAACGGCCGGCCAGACTGATGAAAGTGGTGAGGGCGGCGCCCTTGTTTCCCCTTTCATCCTTCTCGACCTGGACAATGAGCTCCTGCCCGACGGAGAGCGCGTCCTGAACGCGGGGACGCCCCCCTTCGCCGTTCTGGGCCAGGTAACTCTTGGCGATCTCCTTGAACGGCAGAAAGCCATGCCGCTCGGCGCCATAATCGACGAAGGCAGCTTCCAGACTGGGCTCAAGGCGGGTGATTACCGCCTTGTAAATGTTGCTCTTGCGTTGTTCCTTGGTGGCCGATTCGATATCGAGGTCGATCAGTTTCTGACCATCCACGATCGCGACGCGCAGTTCTTCGGCCTGCGTCGCATTAAAAAGCATGCGCTTCATGGAAATCGTTCTCCCGCGTGGCACCCACGGGCAGGACGAACCGCGCGCACCTTCGTGCCGACGGGATTAGGAGCGGTTGGGTTGGGCTTCAGTCATCCGGTCTTTGAGAGCTGACGAGGGGTCGTTTGGTTAGCCAGCTGCACCGCGACTTAATATTTCACGATGCAGCATTCTGCGTAGGGGCGCAACGCGCAAATGTTCAAAGGTGGTTCAAATGGGAAATCCGGGTACAGATCTTTGTGCTGCTGAATTGGAGTACTATCGGCGGCTTTTCACCGCACTGAACTCCGGACGACCGGTTGGGAGCGCGAGGTGGCTCGGGGATTGCCCGCCAGCCCACCTTCGGGTGGGAAGGCTGCCCATCTGGACCAAACCCAGTCGGGTTGCAAGTATATTTCAGGATGAATCCTTTAAGCAAAACTGTCACGGTGCGCCACGAAAGTGTGGACGAGGAGTCCGCGGGGCAGCGCATCGATAATTTTCTCCTGCGGGTCTGTAAAGGGGTGCCGAAGAGTCTCATTTACCGCATCCTGCGCAGCGGTGAGGTGCGGGTCAATGGCGGGCGGATCGGCCCCGCCTACAAGCTGCAGAACGGCGATCAGGTGCGGATTCCCCCCCTGCGTGTCGCGGTAGGCCCGGTGGCAGGAGATATCCCGGCGGGGCGGCCGTTGCCGGTGGTCTTCGAGGACGAACATCTCTTGGTGGTGGATAAGCCGGCTGGACTGGCCGTCCATGGCGGAAGTGGCGTCAGCTTTGGTGTCATCGAGCAATTGAGGCGGCAACGCCCGGAGGCGCGCTTTCTGGAGCTGGCCCACCGCATCGACCGGGAGACCTCGGGGCTCCTCGTCATCGCGAAGCGGCGGGCAGCCCTCACGGCCCTCCACGACATGTTGCGGGATGGCAAAGTGGAGAAGCGATACCTGGCCCTGGTGCGAGGGCGGTGGATGAACCCTGTTCAGCATCTCAAGGCCGCGCTTCTCAAGTACCTGACTGCGGAGGGCGACCGGCGGGTAAGGGTTTGCCGCGAGGGCAAGGCGGCCCATAGCATTGCTCGGCTCGTGCGCCGTTGGCAGACGGGCAGTCTGGTGGAGGTGGAACTCAAGACGGGCCGTACTCATCAGATCCGTGTGCATTTGAGCCACCAGGGATTTCCCCTGTGGGGGGATGAAAAGTACGGAGACTTTGCCTTCAATAAGGAGCTGGCGCGTCGGGGGCTGGCCCGCATGTTTCTTCATGCAGCGCGGCTAAGATTTCGCCATCCCATTACCGGGACGGAGATCAGCCTGGAGTCGCCCCTTCCAGCGGATCTGGAGCCTTATCTCAGCTATCTTGACCAGAACGAGGGCCGGGACCATGGCTAGGCAGTACGAATTGGTGGTGTTCGACTGGGACGGCACCTTGATGGATTCGGCCGCGGCGATCGTCCAGGCCATCAGCTCGGCCTGCCGCGATCTGGATGTCGAGCCGCCCACCGAGGAGCGGGCGCGCCACGTCATCGGGCTCGGCTTGGTGGATGCCCTCCGCCATGCCGTGCCAAACCTGCCAGCGTCCCGCTACGCCCAGATGGCGGATCGCTATCGTCACCATTATTTGTCCGGGGATCACACCCTGACCCTGTTCGCAGGGGTGCGGGATCTCCTCGATGCCCTGCAGGCGGCGGGGCTCACTCTGGCGGTGGCGACCGGCAAGAGCCGACGTGGCCTGGACCGGGCCCTTGGGCACAGCGGGTTGGCGCCCTTGTTTCAGGCGACCCGGTGCGCCGACGAGAGTTTTTCCAAACCCCATCCGGCCATGCTCGACGAACTCATGTCCGAACTCGGCGTGGCGCCGGAAGCGACCGTGATGATCGGCGACACGATCCATGATCTGCAGATGGCCCGTAATGCCGGGGTCGCGGGGGTGGGAGTGGCCTACGGCGCCCACCCCAGGGGGGTGCTTGAAGAGGAAATGCCGTTGGCCTTGGTCGATTCAGTATTGGAACTGCGTCAATGGCTGATGGCCCGCGTCTGATCTGCGCGTCGGCGGACCTGACGGAAGGAGGCGCCGGCATCCGTTTTGAGGTTCAGTGGTATGGGGAAACCGCGCCGGCCTTCGCAATCCGTTTTCGTGGTCAGGTCCGGGCTTACATCAACCGTTGTGCCCACGTCCCGGTCGAACTTGACTGGCAAGAAGGGGCTTTCTTCGACGCAGACCAGCGATTCCTGATCTGCGCCACCCATGGAGCGACCTACGAACCCCTCACGGGGGTCTGTGTCCTGGGGCCGTGCAGAGGGCGTCGCCTTGTGCCCATCGAGATCGACGAAGTGGGCGGGGAAATCTTCCTGCGGGCGTCGGGGTGAATTCGACCCTCAGCCGGCGAGGATGAGGAACATCGTCGGCTGTTTGGCAAGAGAGGGCAGTTCCCGGCCGCGCCAGGCGGCGATGGTCCGAGTCTGGATCCATTCGTCCGGGGTGGTGAGGTTCTTCGCGAGGCACAACTGCGTCGAGCCCTGGCAGGTGGCCAGGAGGGCGCGGAAGAGCCGCTCGTTCCGATAGGGGGTCTCAATGAAAAGCTGGGTGCGGCGGTGAGCCCGGGAGTCGGACTCCAATTCCCGCAGGCGCCGCATCAGCGCGGGCTCTTCGACCGGCAAATAGCCGTGGAAGGCAAAACTCTGACCATTCAGGCCCGATCCCATGAGCCCGAGCAGGATGGACGAGGGTCCGACCAGCGGGCGGACCGGCACCCCGCGCAGGTGGGCCCGGGCCACCAGGCGGCTGCCGGGGTCAGCGACGGCCGGACAGCCGGCTTCGGACATCAGGCCGATGTTTCGGCCGGCCGCGATGGCGGGGGCGAGCAGGGCATCGAGCGCGGCGTCGTCGAGGCTGTCGTCCAGAGTCTCGATCCGGAGGTCTCGGAGGGGCCCGGGATGGCCCAGGCGCTTCAGTTCATGGCGGGCGGTCTTCGCATTTTCCACCACGAAATCGGTAATGCTCCCGGCAATCCGGCGAATGTCTTCGGGGATCGTCGCGGCGCAGGGCGCTTCGCCCAGACTGACGGGAATCAGGTAGAGCTGGCCAGGAACCTCGGTCATGGCAATTCGACGCTTTCCCGCCGCAACATTTCCGCCAGGGCGATAAGCGGCAGGCCGATCAGGGCGGTGGGGTCGTCACCGGAAAGCGACTCCAGCAGCGTGATTCCCAGAGCTTCGGATTTGGCGCTGCCCGCGCAGTCGAGGGGCATTTCCTTGGCGACATAACGCTGAATCTCGTCATCCGTGAGGGCGCGAAAGCGGACGCGGGTGGGTATCCCGCGACAGCTGAAGTGTTCGGTGCGGGTGTTGAACAGCGCAACGCCCGTGTGGAAAACGACGGTCTGGCCGCTCATCCGACGGAGTTGCTCGATTGCCCGCGGGGCGGTGCCAGGTTTGCCGAAGATCTCGAATCCCAGGTAGGCGACTTGGTCGCTGCCAATGATCAGCGAATCTGGGTGATCCGCGGCAACGGCCTTGGCCTTCTCGATGGCCAGGCGTTCCGCGGTGGCGGCGGGGTGCTCGCCGGCGAGCGGGCTTTCGTCGACGTTGGGTTTGGCCGTCACGAAGGGCAGGGCAAGGCGTTGGAGGAGTTCCTGGCGATAGCGCGAGGTAGAGGCGAGAACAATTTTCATGGGTGGCCAGGTCGAAGTCTAATAGCCAAGCGGCGGTGCGCTTTGACACAAAGTGCTGAAAATCATATCATTCCGCTCTTATGTCGCAAGAAAGCTCTGTGGTCGATCCCATGGCCTTCGCCCGAGAAGGGCGTCGGTGGCAGCGCGCCTTGCCCCTGTCTCGCTTCCCGCGGATCGCGCTTGAAGCACTCGGGAGCGAGGGTGAGCTGGAGGTGTCGGTTACGGGCTGGGTGGACCGGGAGGGGCATTCCTTTCTGGGCCTGGAAGTCGTCGGCGAGTTGACTGTGGGCTGCCAGCGTTGCATGGAGCCCATGGTCTGGTCGTTTCACGTGGACAATCGGCTGATGCTCGTTCCAGAGGGTCGGCCCTTCCCCGAGGACGAGCTCGATGATGACAGGTACGACGCGATCGAAGTGTCGGCCCGGCTGGATCTCGCGGAATTGGCGGAAGAGGAGGTGCTTCTCGCCATGCCGATTTCGCCGCGCCATGAAAGTTGCGAAGTACCATCCGAGTCGGATGGGGCTTCCCGAGCGTCACCGTTTGCCGGCCTCGCCAAGTTGCGGGGTTCCGACGGTCAGGTTTGAATATTCAAGTCATAGCAGGAGTGCCAAATGGCCGTTCAACAGAACAAGAAGTCGCCGTCCAAGCGGGGCATGCATCGCGCCCACGATTTTCTGACCAACCCGCCGCTGGCCGTCGAGCCGACCACCGGTGAGGTGCATTTGCGCCACCACATCAGCCCCAACGGTTTTTACCGGGGCAAGAAAGTCGTCAAGACCAAGGGCGAGTAAGGCGGACTTTTCATGCGGCGCGGCGCTGCGAGGTGCCGCGCCGTGTCGCGTTTGTCGGTCTTTTTCAGATGACCGGTCAGGGCTGGTGTGGAACCTATGGGCGTGACATTGGCAATTGACTGCATGGGTGGCGATCACGGTCCCTCAGTGACGGTGCCCGCCGCGTTGGCATTTCTCAAAGCCGACGCCACGGCAAACGTGATTCTGGTGGGCCGCCCCGACGCGGTGCAGGCGCAGTTCGAGGCGGCGCGTGGAGGTTTTGGCGAACGCCTTCGGTTTCAACCGGCCTCCGAAGTCGTGGGGATGGACGATCCGCCAGCCATCGCCATGCGGAACAAAAAGGACTCGTCGATGCGGGTCGCCATCGATCTGGTCAAGGCGGGTACGGCTTCTGCCGCCATTTCGGCGGGTAATACCGGGGCGTTGATGGCGATCTCCCGCTTCGTTCTCAAGACCCTCCCGGGCATTGACCGCCCCGCCATCGCTACGGTTCTTCCGACCCTGAAGGGTCGCGTTTACGTTCTTGACCTCGGCGCCAACGTCGATTGCTCACCGGAACACCTCCTTCAGTTTGGCATCATGGGGAGCATGCTCGTCTCCACGGTGGAGCATCTCGACAACCCTTCCGTCGGCCTCCTCAATATCGGTGAGGAGGACATCAAAGGGAACGAGGTGGTCAAGGAGGCGGGCGAACTCCTGAAGTCCAGTGGCCTCAATTTTTTTGGCAATGTCGAGGGCAATGACATCTATATGGGCACCACCGACGTGGTGGTATGCGATGGCTTTGTCGGCAATGTGGCCCTCAAGACGTCGGAAGGGTTGGCCCAGATGCTAGCCACCTTTCTGCGGGAGGAGTTCAGCCGCAGCGTGCTCACCCGCATGATGGCCCTGGTCGCCCTGCCGGCCCTAAAAAGGTTCAAGCGCCGAGTGGATCATCGCCGCTACAATGGCGCGGCGTTGCTGGGTCTAAAGGGTGTGGTGATCAAAAGTCATGGCTCCGCCGATGCCTATGCCTTTGAGCAGGCATTGCGGCGAGCAGCCGAGGCTGCGGGCAATCGCCTCATCGAACGCATCACTGATCGCATGGCGGTCCGGGAGATGGTGGCATGATTTATTCGCGCATCACGGGAACGGGAAGCTATTTGCCGGGAAACCCGGTCAGCAACGACGACCTCGTGGCGCGTGGCGTCGAGACTTCTGATGCCTGGATTGTCGAGCGCACTGGCATCCGGTATCGGCATCTAGCCGCTCCTGGGCAGACTGCCAGCGATCTCGCTCTCGAGGCCGGTCGGCGTGCCCTCGAGGCCGCGGGGGTCGGGCCGGACAAGGTCGACCTCATCATCGTTGCCACGTCGACGCCGGATTACATCTTTCCCAGCACGGCGGCCTTGTTGCAAGCGAAGCTGGGGGCCAGTGGCGGCGGTGCTGCTTTTGATCTTCAGGCGGTATGCAGCGGTTTTGCCTATGCTCTGGCGGTGGCCGACAAGTTCATTCGCTCGGGCAGCCACCGGTGTGCCCTAGTGGTGGGGGCTGAGGTATTTTCCCGCATTCTCGACTGGTCCGATCGCGGTACCTGCGTGCTGTTCGGCGACGGAGCGGGGGCCGTGGTGCTCCAGGCCGACGACAAGCCCGGGGTGAGGGCGACGGCGATTCATGCCGACGGTCGTCACAGCGGCATTCTTTGCGTCCCCGGCACGGTTGCGTCGGGGCAGGTGATTGGTGATCCTTTCCTGCGCATGGACGGCCAGGCGGTTTTCAAGTTTGCCGTGCGGGCCCTGGGCGACGTGGCACTCGAAGTGCTGCAGCAAGCCGATGTGACGGCGGAGTCTGTCGATTGGCTGATTCCTCATCAGGCCAATGTCCGAATTCTGCAGGCCACTGCCAAGCGTCTCGATCTGCCGATGGAGAAGGTTTTCGTTACCGTGGATCGTCACGGCAACACCTCGGCGGCATCGGTGCCCTTGGCCCTCGACCTAGGCGTGCGGGACGGACGAATTCGCCCCGGCCAGCGCTTGCTGCTCCAGGGGGTTGGGGGTGGTTTCACCTGGGGCGCCGCACTGGTAGATTTCTGATTTTCCCGCGCTCGTCCCTAAAACCAAAAAGGGGGAATGAATGACTTTTGCATTGGTTTTTCCAGGCCAGGGGTCCCAGTCCGTGGGCATGATGAATGCCTACGGCGATCTCCCGGTCATTCGCCAGACCTTCGCGGAAGCTTCGGATGCCTTGGGGGAGGACCTCTGGCAGATGGTCTCCGACGGGCCCGCCGAACGCCTTTCTCTCACGGTGAATACCCAGCCGCTCATGTTGACGGCGGGGGTGGCGGTGTTCCGCGCATGGCGGGAGGCGGGTGGTCCGCTTCCTGATGTCGTGGCGGGGCACAGTCTGGGTGAATATTCGGCCCTGGTGGCTGCCGAGGCCCTGAATTTTGCCGATGCCGTCCCGCTGGTTCGGCTGCGCGCTCAGGCCATGCAGGAAGCAGTTCCAGCGGGGCAGGGTGCGATGGCCGCGCTCATGGGGCTGGATCTCGAGGCGGCGAAAGAAGCCTGCGCTGAAGCCGCTCAGGGCGACGTGGTGGAAGCGGCCAATCTGAATGCGCCCGGGCAGATCGTCATTGCCGGCAGCGCCGCTGCGGTTCAACGGGCTGCGGATTTGGCCAAGGCCAAGGGGGCGAAGCGGGCGGTTCTGCTGCCGGTGAGCGCGCCCTTCCATTGCGCCTTGATGAAGCCAGCGGCCGAGCGTCTTCAGGCGCGGTTGGCTGAGATTCCCGTGCACCCGCCCAAGATTGCAGTTCTCAACAACGTGGATGTCGCGGTGGTGAATGATCCCGACGCCATCCGTGATGCCCTGGTGCGTCAGGCCTATTCTCCGGTTCGGTGGATCGAATCGATTCAGGCGATCGCCGCCAGGGGCGTGGGGCAGGTGTATGAATGTGGGCCGGGCAAGGTCCTGGCCGGCATGACCAAGCGGATATGTGGTGAACTTCAGGGTGGGGCCATTGCCGACAAGGCTGGCCTGGATCAGGCCCTGGCCGCCGTGGGGGTGAGCGCATGAGCGAGGACCTGAAAGGCGCCGTGGCACTGGTGACCGGAGCGTCCCGCGGAATCGGGCGGGCCGTGGCCTTGGAACTGGCTCGTCGCGGGGCAACGGTGGTCGGAACGGCCACTTCGGAAGGCGGAGCAGCCGATATTGAGGCAGCGCTAGCGGAATTCGGTGGCGCGGGGATGTGCTTGAACGTTACCGACCCGGCAGCTTGTGAAGGGCTGATCGCCGCCATCGAAAAGCGATTCGGGGCGGTGGAGATCCTCGTGAACAACGCGGGCATCACCCGGGACAACCTCGCCATGAGAATGAAGGACGAGGAATGGGACGCAGTCGTCGATACCAACCTCAAGGCGGTGTTTCGCATGGCTCGCCTGGTGATGCGCGGGATGATGAAGGCCCGCAAGGGGCGCATCATCAACATCACTTCGGTGGTTGGCAGCGCTGGCAATCCGGGGCAGGCCAACTATGCTGCGGCGAAGGCGGGTGTGGCGGGGATGACCCGGGCTCTCGCCCGTGAATTGGGCAGCCGGAACATCACCGTCAATTGTGTGGCCCCGGGATTCATCGATACGGACATGACCAAAGCGCTTCCAGACGCCAGTCGTGATGCGCTTTTGGGCAACATCGCATTGGGCCGCCTTGGCCAACCGGAGGAGATCGCCGCGGCGGTGGCCTTCCTTGCTTCACCTGGCGCCGCCTACGTCACGGGTAGCACGCTTCATGTGAATGGCGGCATGTACATGGCCTGATGGCCCGGCGAGATAGCGAAACAACGCTACTTTGGTAGAATACGCCGGTTTTGCACCCCCTAAAATTAATCAGCAAGGAGTTTTTCATGGAGAACATCGAACAGCGCGTCAAGAAAATCGTCGCCGAGCAACTCGGTGTGAACGAGTCCGAAATCAAAACTGAATCCTCGTTCGTAGACGATCTGGGCGCCGATTCGCTGGACACCGTGGAGTTGGTGATGGCCCTCGAAGAGGAATTCGAGTGCGAAATCCCTGACGAGGAAGCTGAGAAGATCACGACGGTGCAGCAGGCCATCGACTACGTTTCTGCTCACCTCAAGAAGTAATCGTTTCGTTTCGTCGCGGCAAGAGCCGGCCCGGAATCCTGGTCGGCGCTGAGCCCGCAGCCTGCGCGGGGCTCCGACTGGAGCCCCTTGTTCCCTTTTATTGACCAGCTACGGAGTTGCCCGTGACGCGTCGTAGAGTCGTTGTAACTGGCCTCGGGGTGATATCTCCGGTCGGAAATACCGTCGCCGAAGCCTGGGAAAACCTGGTGGCCGGCAAGAGTGGCATCGGGCCGATCACCCGCTTCGATGCTTCCGCGTTTTCGACGCGGATTGCTGGTGAGGTGAAGGGTTTTGATTGCGCTGCCTACCTCTCCCCGAAGGAAGCCCGGCGCATGGATGTCTTCATCCATTACGGCATGGCGGCGGGGATTCAGGCGATTCGCGATTCCGGCCTGGAAGTGACGGACGAGAATGCTGAGCGGATCGGCGTGAACATTGGCTCGGGAATTGGCGGCCTGCCGATGATCGAGGACACCCACAATGATTTTCTCGCGGGCGGTGCCCGCAAGATCTCGCCCTTCTTTATTCCGGGCACGATCATCAACATGATCTCCGGCAACCTCTCGATCATGTTCGGCATGAAGGGTCCGAATCTGTCGATCGTCACCGCCTGCACCACGGGGCTCCATGCGATCGGCACCGGTGCCCGCACCATTGAATACGGTGATGCTGACGTGATGGTTTGTGGCGGGGCGGAATCTTCCGTGTGTGGGCTGGCAATTGGCGGATTTGGATCCGCCAAGGCCCTGTCGACGCGCAATGATGATCCGGCCACGGCCAGCCGTCCCTGGGATATGGGGCGAGATGGCTTCGTTCTGGGCGAAGGGGCGGGCGTTCTGGTTCTTGAGGAATTCGAGCATGCCAAACGTCGCGGGGCACGCATCTACGCCGAGGTGTCAGGTTTCGGGATGAGTGGTGACGCCTACCACATGACGGCGCCCAACATGGACGGCCCGCGCCGCTCCATGGTGAATGCGATGAAGAATGCCGGCGTCAATCTCGACGCAGTGCAATATTTGAATGCCCACGGCACGTCTACCCCGCTTGGCGACAAAAATGAGACGGAAGCGATCAAGGCGGCCTTTGGCGTCGACATCGCCAAGGGCTTGGTGGTGAATTCCACCAAGTCCATGACCGGACACCTGCTTGGCGGGGCGGGCGGCCTCGAGTCGGTCTTCACGGTTCTGGCGGTCCATCATCAGGTTTCGCCGCCGACGATCAATATCTTTGAGCAAGACCCGGAATGTGATCTCGATTACTGCGCCAATGAAGCGCGTTCAATGAAGATCGATGTGGCGCTCAAGAACAATTTCGGGTTTGGGGGCACCAACGGCACCCTGGTGTTCCGCAGATTCACGTGACCACGGGTTTGTTCCCACGCACATTGGTGGTGGGAAGCTCGCGGATGATGATGGCTGGCCTGATGGCCGGCCATTTTTTATTGGCCTTGGGCTTCGGGATGTCGAGCCTCGGCGCGATTCTGCGGGTCCTTGGTCTGATCGTGACCCTGACTTCGCTAATCGTCTATGGAATGCGCTGGCGGCGCGGCAATTCTTGTGTTGTCCAACTCCGCGAAGATGGCACTGCGGCTTTGGTCGACGATTTCCAACAGCCCCGTGAGATCCGAATCGGGCCGGGCACGCGGGATCTGGGTTGGGCCGTCTGGCTCGAATGCGTCACATCGGACGGCGGCGACGGTGGATTCTTGACGCGACGGCAATTCCGCCTGTGCAGCCGGGATGCCGTTGATGAAGAGAGCTGGCGGGTGCTGAGAATCTGGCTGCGTTATTGCGTCGCACGGACACTGTCGGGGGAGACCGTCGCCGAGTCTTAATTAATCTTGCGGGGGTGGAGGCGGGTGCTGCGGGCTACCGGCAAGGTTTCAGGGAAATCGAGGCTCCGGTGCAGGCCGCGGCTTTCCTTGCGCTGAAGCGCACAGCGGACGATGAGGTCCGCGACGAGGACCAGATTGCGCAATTCCACCAGATCATTGCTCACCCGGAAATTGGCGTAGAACTCCTGAATTTCGTTGGCGAGTAAGCGGATCCGGTGCTTGGCTCGCTTGAGGCGCTTGGTGGTGCGGACGATCCCGACGTAGTCCCACATGGAGCGGCGCAATTCCTCCCAGTTGTGGGAAATGACGATCTCCTCATCGGCGTCGGTGACACGGCTCTCGTCCCAGTCACGCACCGGAATGGGGGCAAGGGAGGAGCGGGCCAGGATGTCCTCGGCGGCGGCCTGGGCAAACACCACGCATTCCAGCAGGGAGTTGCTGGCAAGGCGGTTGGCACCATGAAGGCCCGTACACGCCGATTCCCCCACGACATAGAGCGCATCCACGTCGGTGCGCGCCGTCAGGTCCGTCACCACCCCGCCACAGGTGTAGTGCGCGGCGGGGACGACAGGTATCGGCTCGCGGGTCATATCGATGCCCAAGGCGAGGCAATGGGCGTGGATGTTGGGGAAATGAGCAGTGAGGAAATCCGCCGGCTTGTGGGTGATATCGAGAAAGACGCAATCGAGACCGCGCTTCTTCATTTCGAAGTCGATCGCCCGGGCCACGATATCCCTTGGCGCCAGTTCGGCACGAGGATCGTGGTAGGGCATGAAGCGCGTCCCATCCGGTAGCCGAAGGATTCCGCCTTCACCGCGCACGGCTTCCGAGATGAGGAAAGACTTGGCTTTCGGGTGATAGAGGCAGGTGGGATGGAACTGGACCAACTCCATGTTCGAAACGGTGCACCCCGCCCGCCAGGCCATGGCGATGCCGTCGCCCGTCGCGGAGTCGGGGTTGGTGGTGTAGAGGTACACCTTGCCCGCTCCGCCGGTGGCTAGCACGGTGTGGCTGGCCAGAAAGGTTCTGACCCGCTCGTTGGCAACATCCAGGATGTAGGCCCCGAGGCAGCCCCGCTCCGGGTGGCCGACTCGCGATCCCGTGATGAGGTCCACGGCAATATGTTGTTCGAAGACCGTGATATTGGGATGGGCATGAATCTGGGCCGTCAGCGTGGCCTGAACGGCCGCTCCGGTGGCATCAGCCACATGGATGATGCGCCGATGGCTGTGGCCGCCTTCCCGGGTCAGGTGGTAGCCGAGGGCAAAACCGGGGTCGCGGGAGAAGGGGACCCCGCGCTCGATCAGCCACTCGATGGCGGATCGGCTGTTTTCCACCACGAAGCGGGTGGCCCGCTCGTCACACAATCCCGCGCCGGCGGTGAGGGTGTCCTGGACGTGGGATTCGATGCTGTCCTGGGTATCGAGGACGGCCGCAATCCCGCCCTGGGCCCAGGCGCTCGCGCCGTCCGTGAGGGCGCGCTTGGTCACGATGGCGACGCGGCGGTGATCGGCTAGCCTCAAGGCCAAGGACTGGCCGGCGAGGCCGCTGCCCAGGATCAGGACATCGAATGCTTCCAATGCGGGGCTCGGGTCACGGAACCGGCGGACTATAGCATGGGGGAACCGGTGCGGCCCGGTACGCGCTTATCCCTATTGGCGTAGGAACTATCTCCCAGGCTTCCGGTCTCTTTAAGCAATCGGTCTTTGGTGGAGAACATCGTGGTTCGGTATACTTGCGCGGCCCTAACTCAGCCGTTGATTGAAGAACAATCCCAGCCGTGCGCCACCGCCCCGCCCATGAGTGACCGAGAAATCGATCAGCAGCTTGTCGAGCGCGCGCAGCGGGGAGACAAGCAGGCGTTTGGCTTGCTCGTGGCCAAGTATCAACGAAAGCTGATGCGGCTGCTGTCTCGATTGATTCGCGATCCCGCCGAGGTCGAAGACGTGGCGCAGGAGTCGTTCATCAAGGCTTATCGAGCCCTGCCGTCCTTCCGTGGCGATAGCGCTTTCTACACTTGGCTCTATCGGATCGGGATCAACACCGCGAAGAATTATCTGGTTTCCCAGGGTCGCCGGGCGCCGACCACCACCGAATTCGATTCCGAAGAGGCCGAGACCTTCGAGGAAGGCGATCAGTTGCGTGACATCAATACTCCGGAGCGTTTGCTGCTTTCAAAGCAGATTGGCGAGACCGTGGAATCCGCCATGGTGGCGCTGCCGGAGGAACTGCGGACGGCGATTGTGCTGCGTGAGCTCGAAGGCCTGAGCTACGAAGAAATCGCCGAAATCATGGATTGCCCGATCGGTACCGTGCGGTCGCGGATCTTTCGGGCACGAGAAGCGATCGCGGAGCGGCTGCGGCCGCTGTTGGACACCGCGCCGGATCAACGTTGGTAGGCTATCACCATGACTGAGATGATTTCTGCTCTTCTGGACGGTCAACTGGACGATGAGTCCCAGACTCGATCGGCCTTCGACGTCCTGCGTCAGGATCGGAATCTCCGGAACAAATGGGGCACGTATTGCCTGATTGGCGACGTCCTGCGAGGGGAAGGCAAAGGCGGGGCGGATTTCACCGCCCAAGTGCTCTCTCGTCTGGAGTCCGAACCCACGGTGGTGGCGCCCATCAGGCGATCGAGTTCTGCTGCGGCGAGCCGCCCGGGTCGTGTCGGCCGGGTGGTGTTGCCCGTTGCGGCCTCGGTCATGGGCGTCACGGCCGTAGGGTGGGTCATGCAGTCCATGAACAGCGGCGTAGCGCCCCAGGTGGTGGCGATGAAGTCTTCCCCGCCAAGTGCCGGACTCCCAGTGGCTGCTGCACCGCCCCCGCAGGCGGATCCCTTCAGAAGTTATGTCTTTGCCCATCAGGCCTTGGCGGGTGCGGGCTCCATGCCCGGTGTGGCGCAGTATGTTCGAACGGTGTCTGAGGCCCGCCAGGGCCCTGACCGATGAAATGGTTGTGGCTTGGCCTGTGCCTGATCCTGGGGGGCACTAGCGCGTGGGCTGAGCAGCCCTCCGATCCCCTTGCCTGGATGGGGCGCATTGCCACCGCCGGGCAGCGCCTCACTTATTCCGGAACCTTTACCTATCAGAGCGGTAACCGCAGTGAGACGTCGCGGATCGTGCATTTTCGCGACGAGAGTGGCGAGATCGAGCGCCTCGAGACGCTGGATGGCAGCCCCCGGGAAGTCATTCGCAGCAATGGCGAGGTGCGCTGCGTTCTCCCGTCCCAAAAGACGGTCATCATCGATCAAGCGGGGGGGCGGCGCCCATTTCCGGCCCGATTGGCCGACGTCTGGATGGGTCTGTCCGAGAGCTACCGGATCCGCCGCGGCGAAGTGACCCGGGTGGCGGGGTTGGAGGTCCAGCAAATCATCCTCGAACCCAAGGATGATCTCCGCTACGGCCAGATCCTTTGGGCGGATACCCAGCACGGCCTCCTCATCAAATCCCGCATGGTGGATGAGCGGGGTCAGACCATTGAACAGTTTGCCTTCAGTGAAGTGAAAGTGGGGGGCGAGGTCGAGCGCTCCCAACTACAGTCGCGGTTTGGCGGCGAAGCCGCCGGGTGGCGCGTCATCAACGCCAAGGGCAGCGAGATTCGGCAGGAGGATGGACGCTGGACCTTGCGATCCGGGCTGCCCGGCTTCAATCTCACCTCGGCGGTCCGTCGTCCATTCGGGGGGCAGGCCGGGGAATCCCTCCAGATGGTGTATTCGGATGGTCTGGCGGCCGTCTCCCTGTTTATCGAGCCTTTGAGCGAGCCGGTCGAAAAGGTCGCGCTCGGAGCGCATCACACCGGGGCCATCAATCTCTACAAGCGCGTGGTGGGCAACCATTTGGTGACGGCCCTGGGCGAGGTTCCACCGCGGAGCGTGCAGCGCATCGCCGAAGCGGTGGAGGCGGCGCGGCGATGAAGGAAGTGCGGGCAACAGTCGAACGGGTTGTGGGAGGGCAGGTCTGGTTGCGATTGCCCGCGCGTTCGGCGGGCTGCGGGCGATGCCATGAACCTGGGGGATGCGGCGGGACTCGCATCGCCGAGCTTTTCTCGTCGAGAAGCGATTGCCTGGTGGTACCTGACCGGTTCGGCGCGACCGAGGGACAGTCCGTTTGGGTCGGCGTGGCGGAGCAGACGCCCTTGCGGGCGGCCGTTTTGTGCTATGCCTTGCCCCTCGCCCTTGGTCTGGTGGGCGGAGCAATCGCGATGTGGCTCGCACCCTTCGGGAATTCCGATCTGGATGCCTTGTGCGGCTTGGTGCTCGGCTTGTTGGGGGGCTGGTATTTCCTGCGCCGGTCAAGCCCGGGTTCGGCCCAGGCGGAGGTGACCTGGTCGGTGCGCCCAGCGGACGGTGAGGAGCCCGAATGCGGCGGGGCTGGATGAGCGCAAGACGGGCCCTTGTGGGCCTATGCCTGTCTGCAGTCATGCTTTTTGGCGAACCTGCCGTTGCGCGGGAACTGCCGGATTTCACGCATCTCGTCGAGCGGCAGGGCCAGACGGTGGTGAATATCAATGCTTCGCCGGCCCGCGGCCGGGAAGGCGGTGTTCCCGGGCTCGATGAAGACGACCCGATGTTCGATTTCTTTCGTCGCATGATTCCCCGCCACCCGCCCATCCCGCCCCGGAACCGGGAGAATGACCGGGCGATGGGATCCGGATTCATTGTTTCCAGCGATGGGTACATCCTCACCAATGCCCATGTGGTGGATCGCGCCGGCGAAATTGTGGTGAGCCTGGCCGACAAACGTGAGTTTGGCGCTCGCCTGGTGGGGGCCGACAAGCGAACCGACGTGGCCGTGATCAAGATCGAGGCCAAGGATCTTCCTACGGTCCGGCTTGGGGATCCCTCGCAGTTGAAGGTGGGCGAATGGGTGGCCGCCATCGGTTCACCCTTCGGATTCGAGCAGACCGTCACCGCGGGCATCGTCAGCGCCAAGGGGAGGTCGCTACCGGAAGAGACCCTGGTGCCCTTCATCCAGACCGATGTGGCCATCAATCCCGGAAATTCTGGTGGACCGCTCTTCAATCTCAAGGGCGAGGTCGTCGGGATCAACTCGCAGATCTACAGCCGAACCGGCGGATTCATGGGTCTTTCTTTCGCCATCCCCATCGACGTGGCGATGGATGTGCAGTCTCGGCTCCGTCAGGACGGCAAGGTCCAGAGGGGCCGGATCGGCGTGGCGATTCAAGAAGTCACGCGGGAACTGGCGGAGGGGTTCGGGCTTGGACGGGCGGAGGGGGCGCTGGTGAGTTCCGTTGAGCCCGCCAGCCCCGCCGACCAGGCCGGGCTGCGTCAGGGGGATGTGATCCTGCGGTTTGACGGCCGGGGGGTGGGGAATTCCGTTGAACTCCCGCGCTTGGTCGGGGCAGTCCGGCCGGGCACCCGGGTCGCCATGCAGGTCTGGCGGCGGCGCGACGTCCAGGACCTGAGCATTCAAGTCGGGGAGTTGAAGGAAGAGAACGACGCGACCAAACCATCGCCGAGATTGGCCGGCAAAAGCTTGGTGCCCAACCGCTTCGGTTTGGCGGTGGTCGAACCGAGTGGAGAGCAGCGCCGTCAGTTAAATCTCGAAAGTGGGGTCATCGTCGACCTGGCCCAGGGACCGGCAGCGCGGGCGGAGATGCGGCGGGGCGATGCCATTCTGGCTTTCGTTGCCGGAGGGCAGCAAACGCCGATTCGTTCAGTGGCCCATTTCCACCAGCTCATCACG
Source organism: Zoogloeaceae bacterium (assembly GCA_016791005.1). GTDB lineage: Bacteria > Pseudomonadota > Gammaproteobacteria > Burkholderiales > Rhodocyclaceae > JAEUNX01. The sequence continues at coordinate 28,346 of JAEUNY010000173.1, read as the reverse complement.
GCCCACGGCAAAGCTCGGCTCCTCACCCTCCTCGTGAGCCGTGGCCCGCTGCCCAATTTCGTCTCCCTGAGGGCGGATGATTGAACAACGGGATACCGCTGAAGCCCGAATTCTGATCCTCGGGCGTGCTTGGTGCCACTTGTGCCATGAAATGGAAGCGGCCGTGGCGCCCATCGCGGCCGAGTTCGGCGTCACCATCGGTACGATCGATGTGGATCACCACCCGGAGCTCGAAGCCAAATGGGATGAGTGGGTACCGGTGCTTCTCTGCGACGGCGAGTATGTGTGCCACTATCACCTGGACGAAGCCCGATTGCGTGCGCATCTCGCGGCTTTTCCGGTACACTCCGCCGGCTAGCAATGCCTACATTCTGCCCAGGGTGCCGCGAGGCGCCCTTTTTGTTGTGATGCACCATATTCGCAATTTTTCGATCATCGCCCACATTGATCATGGCAAGTCGACCCTTGCCGATCGTCTCATCCAATTTTGTGGCGGCTTGTCCGATCGCGAGATGGAGGCCCAGGTGCTCGATTCCATGGATCTGGAACGGGAACGCGGGATCACCATCAAGGCCCAGACTGCTGCTCTGCAATACAAGGCCCGGGATGGACAGGTCTACAACCTGAATCTCATCGACACCCCGGGCCACGTGGATTTTTCCTACGAGGTGTCGCGCTCACTGGCGGCCTGCGAAGGGGCCTTGCTGGTGGTGGATGCCTCCCAGGGGGTGGAGGCCCAGACCGTCGCGAACTGCTATACGGCGATCGAGCAGGGCGTCGAAGTGGTGCCGGTGTTGAACAAGATGGATCTGCCCCAGGCCGATCCCGATACGGCGCGGCAAGAGGTTGAGGACGTGATCGGGATTGACGCGACGGACGCGATTCCCTGCTCCGCCAAGACCGGCATGGGCGTGCCCGAGATCCTCGAGGCGATCGTGGCGCGAATCCCGGCGCCGACGGGCGAGCCGGATGGGCCACTGAAAGCGCTGATCATCGACTCCTGGTTCGACAACTACGTCGGCGTAGTGATGCTGGTGCGGGTCGTGGATGGCGTGCTTCGCCCCAAGGATCGCATCCTGCTGATGAGCACGGGGGCACAGTATCCGTGTGAGCAGGTGGGTGTATTTTCGCCTAAGTCGGTCCAGCGGGAGCAGCTTGCGGCCGGCGAGGTGGGATTCATCATCGCGGGGATCAAGGAGCTCAAGGCTGCCAAGGTGGGTGACACGGTGACCCTGGCCTCGCGGCCGGCATCGCAGCCGCTGGCTGGGTTCAAGGAGATCAAGCCCCAGGTCTTTGCCGGCCTCTATCCGGTGGAGGCGAGCGAATATGACATGCTGCGGGAGTCCCTCGAGAAGCTGAAGCTCAATGACGCCTCGCTCCAATATGAACCGGAAGTTTCCCAGGCCCTTGGATTCGGGTTTCGCTGTGGCTTCCTCGGGCTCTTGCACATGGAGATCGTCCAGGAGCGGCTGGAGCGGGAGTTCGGCATGGACCTCATCACCACGGCGCCGACGGTGGTGTATGAGGTGGTGATGAATGACGGGAGCGTAGTCAAGGTCGAAAATCCGGCCAAGCTCCCCGAGACCTCGAAAACCGCTGAAATTCGGGAACCCATCATCACCGCCACGATCTTCGTGCCCCAGGACTATCTCGGTCCGGTGATGACGCTCTGTAATCAGAAGCGGGGCAGCCAGGTCGACATGCATTACCACGGGCGCCAGGTGAAACTGGTCTATGACCTGCCGATGGCTGAGGTCGTCATGGATTTTTTTGACAAGCTCAAATCCGTGTCCCGCGGGTATGCCTCCCTCGATTATGACTTCAAGGAATACCGGGCTGCGGACGTCATTAAGCTGGATATGCTGGTGGCGGGAGAGAAGGTCGATGCCCTTTCGGTCATCGTGCATCGGGCCAATGCCCAGTATCGCGGGCGGGAACTTGCAGGCCGTTTGCGTGAGCTCATTCCGCGGCAGATGTTCGATGTGGCGGTCCAGGCGGCCGTCGGGAGCCACATCATTGCCCGGGAGACGATCAAGGCGTTGCGCAAGAACGTGCTGGCCAAATGCTACGGCGGCGACATCACCCGGAAAAAGAAGCTGCTCGAAAAACAAAAGGAAGGTAAGCGCCGCATGAAACAGGTCGGAAACGTCGAGATTCCCCAGGAGGCCTTCCTGGCCGTGCTGCGGACCGATGAAGGCAAATAAGCCCGACCACGTGCGGATTTCCACAGGCAAAGATCCTCAATGAATTTCGCCCTGATTCTTTTCGTGTTGCTGGTCGTCTCCGGCGTCCTTTGGGGTCTTGATCGTTTTGTGGCCGGGAAGCGGCGCCCGGAAGGGGCGCCGTCGCCTTGGTGGGTCGAATACGGCGCAAGCTTTTTCCCCGTAATCCTGATCGTATTTTTTCTCCGATCTTTTGTCGTCGAGCCCTTCAAGATCCCATCGGGGTCGATGATCCCCACCCTGCTGGTGGGGGATTTCATCTTGGTGAATAAGTTCGTCTATGGCATTCGCTTGCCGGTTATCAACCTCAAGGTGATTCCGGTCGAGGCTCCCAAGCGGGGCGACGTGATGGTGTTCCGCTACCCAGCGGATCCCTCAGTGGACTACATCAAGCGGGTGGTGGGGCTCCCGGGGGACCGGGTCGAGTATGTCGACAAACGCCTGCGAATCAATGGAGAAGAAGTGCCGCGGCAGGCCAGCGGGGATTACCTCAATCCGGACCGGTTGTATTACACGCCGCGCTATCTGGAAAAGCTGGGCGAGGTGGAGCACCAGATCCTGATCGAACCCCAGGCGCCCGCCTTTATTCCCCAGGCTCTGGATTTTCCCTACCGGGAGAACTGCACCTATACTAGCGCCGGCGTCTCCTGCGTCGTGCCGCCGGGGCATTATTTCATGATGGGCGATAATCGGGACGCCAGCAGCGATAGCCGGGTCTGGGGTTTTGTCCCGGAGGCCAATATCGTCGGCAAGGCGTTTTTCATCTGGTTCAACTTTAAGGATTGGAAGCGCTTGGGTAGCTTCCACTGAGCAGGAGCGAACAGACGCATGAAAAAGCAAGCAGGGGTCAGCCTGATTGGCATGTTGATCATTGTCTCCCTCGGAGCATTCGTTCTTTTTCTCGGATTCCGGGCGTTGCCTGCCTACTCCGAATACTTCGCAGTCCAGAAGATACTCAACGCCATTGCCAAGGAATCGAACAGCGAGACCTCCGTGGCCGAAATTCGACGGAATTTCGAAAAGCGCGCGGATGTTGAATACGTCCAGTCCGTTGGCGCCGCCGATCTGAACGTCCAACGGCAAGGCGCCAAGGTCGTCCTGTCCATGGAATATGAGCGTCGTATTCCCGTGGCCGGCAACGTCAGCCTCGTCTTTGCTTTCAATCCCTCGAGTTCTGCCCGTCCGGGAGATTGATGGTTGCGCAGGACGCGCGCCTGGCTGGATTCCAGCAGGCGCTGGGATACGCGTTTTCCGATGTCGGCCTGCTCAACCAGGCCCTGATCCATCGCAGCCATGGCGAGCCGCACAACGAGCGCCTGGAGTTCCTGGGTGACGGGGTGTTGAACGCCGTGATCGCGGCAGAGCTCTACCAGCGTTTTGATGCCCTGAAGGAAGGGGAACTCTCGCGCCTGCGCGCGAGCCTGGTTCGCCAGGAAGGCCTGCATCAGGTGGCGAATACCCTGAATCTCGGGGAGCACCTCAAACTCGGTGAAGGGGAGATGAAAAGCGGCGGCCATCGCCGGCCGTCGATCCTTGCTGATGCGCTGGAGGCGGTGTTTGGCGCGATTTTCCTGGATGGCGGGTTTGCTGAGGCGCAGCGGGTCATTCTGGCTCTTTACGGCCCACTTCTGACATCGTTGTCAGCGGGTACCGTGACCAAGGATCCCAAGACTTCCTTGCAGGAATGGCTCCAGGCCCGGCGGCGCAAATTGCCGACCTACTCCCTGGCCGCGGTGGCTGGCGAGGCCCACGCCCAGCAGTTCGCTGTCTCCTGTGTGGTGGAGGCCCTCGGCGTCTCCGCCCAGGGCCAGGGCTTGAGCCGTCGTGCGGCGGAGCAACAGGCGGCGGCCGAAGTCCTCAAACAACTGGAGTCGCGCTTCCCGTGAGCTCTGCATCTGAACCGGCCCTTTTTCGAAGCGGGCTCATCGCCATCGTCGGCCGCCCCAACGTCGGAAAATCCACTCTGCTCAACTGCCTGATCGGACAGAAGGTCAGTATCGTCTCGCGCAAGGCCCAGACAACACGGCACCGCATCGTTGGCGTGCGCACCGACCCGGGGGCCCAGTTCGTTTTCGTCGATACGCCCGGTTTTCAGACCGAACACCGCAATGCTCTGAATCGCTCCATGAATCGGGCGGTGACCTCCGCGCTGGCCGAGGTGGATGTGGTTTTCCTGGTGGTCGAGGCGGGGCGATTCGGGGCCGAGGATCAAAAGGTCGTTGATCTCCTGCCGTCTGACGCCCGCGTCCTGCTGGTGGTCAACAAGGTCGATCTGCTGGCCGACAAGACGAAGCTGTTGCCGTTCATCGAAAAGCTGGCCGCGGTCTATCCATTCGCGGAAATCGTGCCGGTGAGCGCCGAGCGGGGGACCCAGGTCCAGGCGCTGGTCAATGCCGCCTCGGCCTATCTCCCCGAAGGGACACCGATGTTCGCCGAGGACGACATCACCGACCGGTCCGAGCGTTTCCTCGCGGCGGAATTTCTGCGCGAGAAGCTTTTTCGCCTCCTCGGCGACGAGATTCCCTATGGTCTGGCGGTCGAGATCGAGCGCTTCGAGCAGGAGGGCGCACTGCGTCGAATCCATGCGGCGGTCATCGTCGATCGGCCTGGGTACAAGGGCATCGTGATCGGCAAGGGCGGGGAGCGGCTGAAGCGGATCGCCAGCGAGGCGCGCCAGGATCTCGAAACCCTCTTTCAGGGCAAAGTATTCCTGGAGGTCTGGGTCAAGGTGCGCGGCGGATGGGCGGATGACGAGCGGGCTTTGAAAAGTCTGGGTTACGAATAGATCATGGCGAGTCCGCGCCAGCGGGTAGACCAGCAACCCGGTTTCATCCTTCATAGCATTCCCTATCGGGAGACCAGCCTGATCGTCGAGGCGCTCACCCGGGAGCACGGCCGGGTGGCCCTGATCGCCAAGGGCGCCCGCCGACCCCACTCGACGCTTCGAGGCCTCCTCATGGCATTCCAGCCCCTCTGGCTGGATTGGAGCGGAGGCGGTGAGCTCAAGACTTTGATTCGGGCGGAGTGGCAGGGCGGGCAGCCCCTCCTGACCGGGCGGGCCTTGTTGTGCGGGTATTACCTCAACGAACTGCTGGTCAAGCTCCTTGCGCGGGAGGATGCTCATCCCGCCCTGTTCTCGGGCTATGCCGAGGTCCTGCGAGATCTGAGCCAGGGGCAGGCGACGGAGCCGCTGTTGCGGCGCTTTGAGCTGCGCCTGCTGCGAGAACTGGGGTATGGCCTCGACCTGGAGCATGAGGCCGCGACTGGCCTGCCCATCCGGCCCGAAGCCGCCTATGTCTATGATATCGAGCGCGGCTTTGTGCCCGTGAATCCGACGGAGGGCGGCGCTGCCGGAGTTTCTGGCCGGGTGTTACAGAACATGGCCCGGGAGGCCTTTACGGACCCCGAAACCCAGCAGCAGGCCAAGTTGCTCCTGCGCCGCCTCCTCAATCATTATCTCGGTGGCCAGCCCCTGCAGTCCCGCCGGGTTTTCATGGAGCTTCAAGAACTGTGATCGAACTGGGTGTCAATATTGACCATGTGGCGACGCTTCGCCAGGCGCGTCGGACGTGGGAGCCCGACCCGGTGTGGGCGGCCGTCGAGGCCCATTTGGGCGGTGCCGACGGGATCACCGTGCATCTGCGGGAGGATCGCCGCCATATCCAGGATGAGGATGTGCGCAAATTGCGCGACCTCACGCAGATCAAACTCAACCTGGAAATGGCGGCGACCGAGGAAATGGTGGAGATCGCCTGCGACTTGCGTCCCGAGATGGCCATGCTGGTCCCGGAGGGCCGCCACGAAGTGACCACCGAGGGCGGCCTCGACGTCGCCGGTCAGGAGGGGCGGCTCAAGGACGTGGTGGCTCGCCTGGTCGACGCCGGGATCGTCACCAGTGTTTTCATCGACGCCGAGATACCCCAAGTCGAGGCAGCGGCGCGGATCGGCGCCCGGGTTTGCGAGATCCATACCGGTCCCTATGCCCATGCTTTCCACGCGGCGGGGCGCGATCCCGAAAGCGCCGCGGTGGTGAGCGAGATCGACAAGGTGGCGCGGGCTGGGTCCCTCATCCGGGACCTGGGCATGCGCTTCAACGCCGGGCATGCCCTCAATTACTACAACGTGCAGCCCATCGCCCGTCTTTTCGGTGTCCGCGAACTCCACATCGGCCATGCCATCGTCAGCCGCGCGGTGTTTACCGGGCTGCGCGAGGCGGTGAAGGAAATGAAGCGTCTGATGCGAGAAGCCGCTGGCAAGGGTCCGGTGCCCCGGTGATCCACGGCATCGGGACGGACATCGTGGCGGTGGCCCGGGTGCGCCAGACCTGGGAGCGCCATGGTGAGCGTTTTGCCGAGCGCCTGCTCGGGCCCTTGGAGACCTCCGGGTTCTCCTCCAGCCGCGACCCTGCCCGCTACCTTGCCAAACGGTTCGCCGCCAAGGAAGCCTTTGCCAAGGCCCTGGGGACAGGGGTGCGGCCACCCGCCACCTTGCGGGCCATCATGGTGGCCCATGATGCCCTGGGTCGCCCGGTGTATCAGTTCGACCCCCGCCTGACCGAACACCTGGCGGATCGCTGCCTGAGGGCTCACCTCAGCATTTCTGACGAAATTGACTACGTCGTGGCCTTTGCCCTGCTGGAATCGACCTGATGAACTTTCCGAGCTTGCCTCTGGGCCCCGTGATGCTCGACGTGGCCGGGACCGAATTGACGGCGGACGAGCGGGAACGCCTGCGCCACCCCCTGGTGGGCGGCGTCATCCTTTTTTCCCGTAATTTCAGCGACGTCGGCCAACTCGTGGCATTGACCCGGGAAATCAAAGCCTTGCGCTCGCCCGCGCTGCTGGTCACCGTGGATCACGAGGGGGGTCGGGTCCAGCGCTTCCGCGAAGGGTTCACCCGGCTGCCCGCCATGGGGTGCCTCGGCGCGCTGTGGGATCGTTCGCCCAATGCCGCGCGGGATGCCGCCCAAGATACCGGCTTCGTCCTGGCGGCGGAGTTGATGGCCCACGGGGTGGATCTTTCCTACACGCCGGTCCTCGACCTCGATTACGGCTGCAGCCGGGTGATCGGCGATCGCGGTTTCCATCGGGATCCAACGGTCGTTGCCACCCTGGCCGAGGCCCTGGTCGCGGGCCTCGCCGAGGCGGGCATGGGGGGGGTCGGCAAACATTTTCCGGGCCACGGCTACGCCGAGGCGGATTCGCATCTGGAAATCCCGGTGGATGAGCGGGACTTCGAGGCGATCTGGTCCGCCGACCTGCTGCCCTACCGGCAAGGCTTGCTGCCCCGTCTGGCAGGCATCATGCCGGCCCATGTGATCTATCCACGGGTCGATGCCGCGCCGGCGGGCTTCTCCCAATTCTGGCTTCAGGAAGTTTTGCGCCGGCGGCTTGGCTTTGCCGGGGTGATCTTCAGCGACGACCTCACCATGGAGGGCGCGACCGTTGCCGGCGATATCGTGGCCCGGGCCACCGCGGCCCAGACGGCAGGGTGCGACATGGTCCTGGTCTGCAACCGGCCGGACCTGGCGGCGGAGCTACTGAGCCGCTGGGTGCCCGAGGTGTCCGCGGCAAGTCGCGAGCGGGTAGGCCGGTTGCGGGGACACTCACCGACGGGCGAGCCCGCGGATCTGATGGGCACCGAGCGGTATCGACGGGCTCAGGCCGCAGTGCGCGGTCTTACCGACCTGGCCTGAGGCGGCGCTCATGGCGCTCTTCGACGCCAAGCCTTTTCTGGCGGGTGTGCCCGAATCCCCCGGCGTTTACCGGATGGTGGGCGCTGACGACCAGGTGATTTACGTTGGCAAGGCGAAAAACCTCAAGCGGCGGGTGTCCTCCTACTTCCAGCGCCGCCAGGCGAGCCCGCGGATCGCCATGATGGTGGCCCAGATCCAGCGGGTAGACATTGCAGTGACCCGTTCCGAGGCGGAGGCCCTGATTCTCGAGAACAACCTCATCAAGAGCCTCGCGCCACGCTTCAACATCCTCTTTCGCGACGACAAGTCCTACCCCTACATCTGCCTGAGCGGCGATGCGTTTCCCCGACTGGCCTATCACCGGGGTGGGTTTGCCAAGGGGGCCCGTTATTTCGGACCGTTCCCCAACAGCTGGGCGGTGCGCGAGAGCATTCACCTCCTGCAAAAGGTGTTCCAGCTGCGGACCTGCGAGAACACCGTCTTCCAGAACCGAACGCGGCCCTGCCTGCTTCACCAGATCCGGCGTTGCACGGCCCCTTGTGTCGGCAAGGTGGGCGCGACGGACTATGGCGCCACGGTCCGTCTCGCGACCCTCTTCCTCGACGGCAAGACCAGCGAGGTGGTCGAAAACCTCACCGCCCGCATGACGGCCGCCGCGGATGCGCTGGATTTCGAGCACGCGGCACTGTTGCGCGATCAGATTCGTTCCCTGCAGCAGGTGCTGCACAAGCAGTTCGTGGACAGCAATCGGGACGAGGACGTGGACGTCGTGGCGGCCGTCGAGGAGGGCGGGCAGGTGTGCATCAACCTGGCGATGATCCGAGGTGGGCGCCATCTCGGGGATCGGGCGGTGTTTCCGACGTCGGCCAGCAGTTGTAACGCCCTGGATGCCGGACTCGCCTTCATCGAGCAGCATTACCGGGCCCACCCGGCGCCAGGCCGCCTGCTAGTGAATCTCCCCGTCGCCGACGCTCGGCGGTTGGTGCAGGAATCGCTGTCGATCCGGGTGGCCGTAGCGGCGCCGCGTCAGGCCGTGGAGAAAGCCTGGATGGAAATGGCCACCAAAAACGGACATCTGGCGATTCAGACCCGACTTCGGGAGGTGGGTCGTGCCTCGGGCCGCCTCGAGGCGCTCCAGGAAGCCCTGGATCTCCCTGACTTGCCGGCCCGCATCGAATGCTTCGATATCTCCCACACCCTGGGTGAAGCCACCGTCGCCTCCTGCGTGGTGTGCGAGGGGGGCGCCATGAAGAAGGCCGACTATCGCCGCTACAACGTCACCGGCATTACCGCCGGGGATGATTACGCGGCCATGCGCCAGGTGCTCCTCCGGCGCTACGAAAAAGTGGCGGGCGGCGAGGGGCGATGTCCGGATCTCCTGCTGATTGATGGGGGCAAGGGGCAAGTGGCCGCAGCCCAGGCGATTCTCGACGAACTTGGTCTGGTCTCGGTGCCCACCGTGGGCGTGGCCAAAGGGGAAGGGCGCAAGCCCGGTCTCGAGACCTTGGTCTTTGCCGACGATCGGCGGTCCATCCATCTCGACCCGAGCGCGCCGGCCCTTCATCTCGTCCAGGAGATCCGCGACGAAGCCCACCGATTCGCGATTACCGGCCACCGGGCGCGACGGGGCAAGGCCCGGGTCGGATCCCGTCTGGACGACATTCCCGGCGTGGGCGCCGTTCGGCGGCGAGGGCTCCTGGCCGCCTTCGGGGGCCTCGAGGGCGTGCGGGAGGCCACGGTCGAGGATCTATGCCGGGTGCCGGGCATCGATCGCAAACTTGCGGAGCAGATATACTCGCACTTTCGCTGAGTCCCGGCCGACGCGACGATATGCTCTTCAACATCCCGAACTCCCTCACCTGGGCCCGCATCGGCCTGATTCCGTTGTTCGTGGGGGTGTTCTATCTGCCATCTTCCTGGCTGTCCCCCCAAGAAAAGGACCTGTGCGCCACGGCCATGTTTGTGTTGGCCGCGGTGACCGACTGGTTCGACGGCTACCTTGCCCGGAGCCTGGGACAGACCTCGGCCTTCGGCGCATTTCTCGACCCCGTTGCGGACAAGCTGATGGTGGCGGCGGCGCTCATCGTGCTGGTCGAGCTGAGCCGGGTCGATGCGCTGATCGCGGTGGTGATCATTGGCCGTGAGATCACGATCTCCGCTTTGCGAGAGTGGATGGCCAGGGTGGGGCGTTCGGCCAACGTGGCGGTGGCCTATGTCGGCAAGCTCAAGACAGCGGCGCAGATGGCAGCGATTCCGCTGTTGCTTTTCAATGGTGAAGTCCTTGGCGTGGCCGTCCGCCCCTTGGGTAACCTCCTGATCTACATTGCCGCGGCCCTTACGGTCTGGTCCATGGGCTACTACCTGCGCCGGGCTTGGCCCGCTGTGGAGTCGGGTTGACAAATCAGGGGCCGGACCTATAATTCGCGTCCGTCCTGCGGGAATAGCTCAGTTGGTAGAGCGCAACCTTGCCAAGGTTGAGGTCGCGAGTTCGAGACTCGTTTCCCGCTCCAAATTGTCTTGGGAAAGGTCGCGGCCTTTCCCTTTTTGTTTCCGATCCGGTCTCTTCTTCTGGGGCCGATTACGGCGCGATAGCAAAGCGGTTATGCACCGGATTGCAAATCCGTGTAGGTCGGTTCGACTCCGGCTCGCGCCTCCAGAACGTACGCGGGAATAGCTCAGTTGGTAGAGCGCAACCTTGCCAAGGTTGAGGTCGCGAGTTCGAGACTCGTTTCCCGCTCCACGCCTTTTGCGGCGGGGCCCGTCTGGGCCCTCCGTCGTAGCCCCCTCGGCTTTTCCCTCCGGCGATGAACTTGGGCTTGCGACTGGATGTGGATGGGGCAGACCTTCCCGACGGCTGTGTGGCGCCGGATTCCCGCCGCGATCTGGTAGTGCTCGTCCGCCATATCGCGGCCCATTTTGCCTCGCTGGCCGGTCGGCCGGTGCCCTTTCCAGGTTTCTCCCTGGGCCAAGAGTTGGCCCTGACCCAGCGCAAGGTGGTGCTTCTCCTCATTGATGGGCTGGGTGACGACGACCTGTGCCACCGGGAGCCCGCCGGCTTTCTTCGCTCTCAGCGCAGAGCCCGGTTGAGTTCGGTGTTTCCCTCCACCACGGCGAGCGCCGTCGCGAGCCTGATGAGCGGGCTTGCCCCGGCCCAGCATGGGCTGACTGGCTGGTTCATCCGGGAGCGAAGGATGGGCGGGGTCCTTGCACCCTTGATGATGCAATCCCGGGGTGGCGGGCCCCTCAAGGCGATTGGCGCGGCGCGGCGATTGTTTCCCTATCGGACCTTGTACCAGCAGCTCGCAGCTCCCTCTACGGTGGTGGCGCCCTGGGATATTCTCGATTCGCCGTTCAACCGCCGGCACAGCCGGGGGGCGGGCCGGATTGGATATCGCCGCCTGGAGGACCTTTCAGGCGCCGTGTTACGGGCGGTCGCCGGACACACTGCGGGGGGCTTTGTCTACGCCTACTACCCGCGCTACGACGGCGTTTGTCATCGCTACGGGGTGGCCTCGGACGAAGCCCGGCAGGAGTTCGCTCGCATCGATGCCATGGTGCAAGCTCTGGCGGCGACTCTGACTCCCCACGGGGTGGACCTGGTCGTTTCAGCCGATCATGGGTTCGGCGATGTACCGACGGAGCGCACCCATGAGATCGACGATTGGCCGGAGGTCGCTGCGTTCCTGGCAGCGCCCCTGTGGGGGGAACGCCGGATGGCCTGGTGTGCCGTGCGGCCCGGCACAAGCGCGGCGTTCCTGGCGGCGATTACCCGGAGGCTGGGGAGCACGGGTAGGGTCGTTCCCAGCGGCAACCTGGCGGCGGCCGGCTTCCTCGGCTCCGGCCCTGTCCATCGGCGTCTGGGCGAGCGGATCGGTGACTATGCGATCGTGATGGCACCGGGCTGGGCTCTCCGGGATCGGGTGGCGGGGGAAGTTGAGCATCCCATGATCGGCCTCCATGGCGGATTGTCCGCGGCGGAAATGGGAATTCCTCTGATCCACGTCGCCTGCCACTGAGCCTTCCTGTTCACAATTCTGTCATGGTCGCAGCGTAGCCTGCGGCCCATGCAAACGATAAACGAGTCAGAACGAGGCTGGCGGCGGGTGCTGCGATGCCTGGATCGCCTAAGGCCGAAGGTTTCGCAGGTGTTGGAATGGCAGCCTTGGTGCTGCATGCCGGAAGGGCGTCGAACCTCCGGTTCAGGGACTCAGTGAAGGTCTTCCTCCGGGGGCACCGGGAGGATCTGAATCCCTTCTTCGAGGAGATCGCGTAGCTCCTCACCGCTGGCTTGACCCCGAATCCCGCGGGATTCCGAGTCTCCATAATGAATGCGCCGCGCCTCGTCGGCAAAGCGTTCGCCCACGTCTTCAGTGGTGCGGGCAATTTGCCGGAGTTGGGCCAAGAGCACGTCGGCCATAGCGGCCGCTGATGGATCTGACGGAGTGCTCTCAGCAGCTGGCGGGGTAGGGCGATGGGAGGGGGTGCGGATGTGAGGCACTGACAGCCGGCGCTGGATGTCGGCGCGGTGGCATTGGGGGCAGCGCACGAGGCCGCCAGCCCGCTGATGGTCGAAACTCTCCGACGAGGCGAACCAGCCTTCAAAGCGATGGCCGTTGCCACATTCGAGGTCAAGAACGATCACGTCTGCCTCCCCGGATGGCTGGGCCGCGCCCCAGCGGCGCATCCTTCTGCCGACGCTCAAAAGCGAATCCCCATCTGAACCCGAAAGCTTCGGGTCTCCTGGGGAATGCGGTCGATGGGACTGTGGGCGCCCCGGGCAGGATCGTCATAGTGTTGGTCAAGCAAGTTATAGATAGAGGCCGAAACGTCGACATTGTTCCACAGGCGCTCTGAGCTGACCGTGAGATTAACCAGCGTATAGGCCGGGGTGCGGCGACCCGCCAGCGTCCGGCGTTCGCCGAAGAATAGGGTTTCCGCGCCGATTCGCCAGGGCAGGGCCGGCAGCGGGCGAGTATAGGCGAGGCGAGCCATATGACGAGGCGCGTCGTCCAGTTTGTCCCCGGTGTCACGGTCGATCACGTCGGCGCAGGTGTAGCTTGCTTTCAGGCGGTCTCCCGCGGTGCTGTTGCGTTCGATACCGACCACGGCCCCCCGGGAGCGAATGTCATTCAGGTTGACGAAGGTATCTTCGGGAATATCAATCACGCCCTGGAAGTCGTACTTGAAGAGGTTTGCCCAGACCTTGAACCGATCGTTCAAGAAGTGCTCGATCACGAGTTCGCGGGTATAGAGCTGCTCCGGTTCCGCACGCCCCACCGTGGCGATCGAAGGCGGTTCGACGTATCCCAATTCCGTCGGGCTTGGCGCGCGGAAGGCCCGGGCGTAGAGGGCCTTGATAGTGGTGTCTGGCCATGGGCTATAGATCAGTGCCGCCCGAGGATTGCGGGCGATGCCCCGTTTGGAGACATCCAAACCGAGGCATTCGGGTGCCGGAGCAAGGCTGGGATCGCACGCGGACAGCCGAGCCTCTGAGTGATATCGGTCCAGGCGCAGCCCCAGGTCGAGTTGCCACTGGGGTCCGAGCTCGATGGCGTCGTCAATGAAGACTGCCTGTCGGCTGCCCCGACCCCCCTGGTCCAGCCAGACGTAAGCAGGGGAAACGTCGCGATTGCGGTAGTCCTGACGAATGTTGTTCTGCCATTCGACCCCTGCCACGATCCGATGGCTGGAGATCCCCGTGTATTCAAAATTGATTTCGCCGTTCCACCAGCGGCCATGGACGATGTCGTGATTCAAGGGGTCCGGATCCGACGAGCCGTAGTGGTAGTCGTTCTGGAAATCGTAGGCCCCGTAAGACGCGCGAAAGAGGCCTTTGAGGTTTGAGGCCAGGCTGGATTGGTAAGTGGCGGCCAGAAGGGACAGGCGATCCTGAAGGTGGGCGGCAGGATCATTAAACACCGTGCCATAGGGGGCGGTGGGGACATCCTTGTCCCGTTGCGAAACCGTCCCCATGAACGTGAAGTCCCCAACGGTCCATTGACCGTACACCTTGCGGGCCACTTCGCCGTCCAGATTACGTGCCCATCCCCGGCTCGGCCCTGCGGAGACCTGCTCAGGAAAATGGAGATTTTCGCCGTCGGCAAGGGAGCGGGAAGCGGCCAGGAAGACATCGCCGCCGTTCTCGAGCCGCCGGCCAAATTCGGCATAGCCGCGCCAGGCGCCACGCTCTCCGGCTTCACCGACCAAACGGCCGCCATCGACCGAGGCGCCCTTGCGGGTAATCACATTCACGACGCCCAGCAAGGCATTATTGCCATACAGGGATGACCCCGGGCCGGCGACGAACTCGACCCGCTCGATGGCCTCCACATCCACGGGAAACGTTCGATCGATGAACGACGAGTCGTACATGTTCTCATTGGTGCGCAAGCCATTGATCAGCACCAGGATGCGACTGTTGTAATCCTTGCGATTGATGCCCCGAACCCCCAGGTAGGGGTAGCTTCGGTCGTTGGAAACCTGTAGCCCCGGCATGCTACGCAGCACTTCACCCAGGGTGCGGTAGCCGAAGGCACGGATGTCCTCAGCCGTGACCACCGACACCTGGGCCGGGGCCCTTGCCGCGCTCTCTTCGGTTTTGGATGCCGTAATCACCCGGATCCCAACCAGGGTTTCCAGGTTGAGGGAAAGCAAGGTGTCCAGCGACGCGGATTCCTCCGCCCGGGCGTTTCCGAAGGTGGTAGTCAGCATGCTGGCGAGCAGCACCGGGGCGGCGATGTGCCGCGAAAGGATTTTCATCGATCCCTCCTCGAATTCTGGGCCAGCCCGACCAGGCGGCCATCGAGTTTGAAGGTGGTGTTGGCGAGTGCTTCGGTATTGAGCTCGAATTGAAGGCGGCCCTGATAAAGCACGAGCCCAATCATGCCGCCCTTGCGGGCGAAGTTCGGCGCGTCGCTCACCAGCAGCGCTCCGCCCCCAGTGAGGGTGGCCAACGCCTTATCCATCCCATCGGCCCCAACCAGGATCAGATGACAGCGAGCAAAGTCGTCTTCCCGCAAGGACGTGGTCCGGACGACGATGCGGCGGGTGCCGATGGTTCGATTGCCGAGGGCTCGAACCTCCTCGGCAAGACTTTCGGCCACGTCGAGCAGGCAAATCGTGAGGGAGTCGGTGCGGGTAAAGACCGTTTCCGGCCAGGTGGTGAATTTAAGGAAGTTGAAAACGAAGGCCGCCTTGGCGGTATTCAATTCCGGTAGCGGCGCCTCGCTCTCGGCCACGACGGCTCCGGCCCAAAACAGCCCGATGGCGGTCAGGAGCTTTACGCACAGCGAAGGCCAGCATTTGAGCAAAAGGGTCACTTGGGTTGATTCGCCGCGGGCGCATTGGGTGGATCCCGCGGCGCAGGGCGCCTAGGACCCTCCCGTCGCAATGTCTGATTTCGGCCGAAATCCGCGGGAGTTGAGCGCTGCACGGGCGAGCTTGAAGGTTACGTAGAGTGCACCGCGAGTCCCGGGCCCGAACGTTGATGGCTGGTCTTGAGATCGATGCCACATTGCAGCGCAGCCGCAACCCAATTCGGCTCATGACGCCGTGATTGCAGGCTTTGGAAGAGCGCCAACCGATCGTGTTCGGTACGGAGCGCCGCCTACTCGGGCAGGCGCGTATCTGGGCTAGGCGAATGCGCCGAGACGGTACTTCTTCAGTTTGTCGTGTAGGGTCGTTTTAGCCACTGAGAGGTCCTCGGCGGCGCGGGCGAGGCTGCCGTTGTGGCGGGCGAGGGCGTCAGCAATGAGGGCGCGCTCGAAGGCTTCGACGGTTTCGGTGAGGGATTGGGTGGCGGTGGGGCTCTGAGTCGCGAAGGGGGGGGCGCCGGCTTCGATGCCGAGGACGAGGCGGTCGGCCACGTTCCGCAGTTCGCGCACGTTGCCGGGCCAGTCGTGGGCCATCAGGCGGTTCATTTGCGCCGGGGTGGGGGTGGGTGCGGGGCGCTGGTGGCGTGCGGCGGCTTGCAGCAGGAAGTGCTCCAGCAGGAGCGGAATGTCCTCGCGCCGCTCGCGCAGCGGCGGCAGGGGCAGGGTGACGACGTTGAGGCGGTAGTACAGGTCGGCGCGAAAGCGGTCGCGGTCGGAGAGTTCCTTGAGGTCCGCCTTGGTGGCGGCGATGACGCGGCAATCCACCGGAATCGACGTATTGGAGCCGAGGCGTTCCAGGCAGCGTTCCTGCAGCACGCGCAGGAGCTTGATCTGCATCGGGACGGGCATGGACTCGATTTCGTCGAGGAACAGGGTGCCGCCACTGGCATGCTCGATCTTGCCGATGCGGCGTTTGCCGGCGCCAGTGTAGGCGCCGGCCTCGTGGCCGAAGATTTCGCTGTCGAAGAGGTTTTCTGGGAGGCCGCCGCAGTTGATGGCGACGAAGTTGCCTTTGCGGCGCGGGCCGGCGTCGTGCAGGCAGCGGGCAACGAGTTCCTTGCCGGTGCCGGTCTCGCCGAAGAGCAGGATGTCGGCGGCGCTGTTGCCGAGGTCCGCCACCAGTTGGCGCAGGCGGTGGATGGCGGGGGAGCGGCCGACCAGCTTGGCTTCGAGCTGGTCGCGGCTCGCCAGTTGGGCACGCAGTTGCCGCACCTCCAGGGTGAGGCGGCGCTTGTCCAACGCGCGGCGCACCACCTCCACCAGATAGTCCGGCGAGAAGGGTTTTTCGATGAAGTCGTGGGCGCCGTCCTTCATGGCCTGCACCGCGAGCGACACATCGCCGTGGCCGGTGATGAGCACCACCGGCAGTTCCGGGTCCACGGCCTGGAGGGCCTTGAGGAGGGCCATGCCGTCCATGCCGGGGAGGTGGATGTCGCTCACCACCACGCCGGCAAAGTCGCGGTCGACGATGCGACGGGCGCGCTCGGCGTTATCCACGCCGGTGACCGGGATGTCTTCCAGCTTGAGGGCCTGTTCGCAGCCCAGGCGGACGTCGGGGTCGTCTTCGATCAGCAGCACTTGCAGCGCGTCGCTCATGGCGTCGGCCCTCCGGGGGCGGCGGGGATGTCGAGGGTGAACACGGCGCCGCCTTCGGGGTGGTTGGCGCCACCCAGGCTGCCACCGAAGTCGCGGGCGATGCCGGCGGAAATTGCGAGTCCCAGACCGAGGCCGAGGCCGGCTTCCTTGGTGGTGAAGAAGGGCTCGAAGAGACGCGACTGCGCCGCCTCGCTCAAACCGGGGCCGTGGTCGCGCACCTGGATGACGATGTGCTCGCCCTCGCGTCGGGCGGAAATATCCAGCGCGACTTCGGGCTGGCCGGCCATGGCGTCCAGGGCGTTGCCGCAGAGGTTCACCAGCACCTGCTCCAGGCGGTTGGCGTCGCACCACGCTTGCAGGTCATCCGGCGGCAGATCAAGGCTGACGTTGACGCCGGCGCGCTTGAGGCGCTGTTCGAGGAGGAACTGCACGTTGTCCAGCGCCTTGTTGAGGGACACCGCCTGAGCCTCGCCACTGGACTTGCGGGCGAAGGACTTCAGCTGACTGGTGAGCCGGCCCATGCGGTCCACCAACTCGGCGATGCGGACCAGGTTGCCGGTAGCGGTGGCCTGGTCGCCCCGCTCCAGGAACTTGCGCGTGTTGTCGGAGAGCGTCCGCAGGGCGGCCAGCGGCTGGTTGAGTTCGTGGGCCACGCCGGTGGAAAGCTGGCCGATCACGGCGAGCTTGCCGGCCTGCACGAGCTCGTCCTGAGCTTCACGCAGGGTGCGTTCGGCGCGGGTGCGCTCGACCACCTCCGCCTGCAGGCGGGTGTTGGTGTCGGAGAGTTCGCGGGTGCGCTCCTCGACCTTGCGTTCCAGTTCGTCGTGGGCGCGCTGCAGAGCGTCGCGGGCGGCGAGGCGCTCCTTGAGGTGGCGGCGGCGCTGGTTGAGCATTACACCAACGATAAAGAGCAGCGCGGCGCCGGCACCGGCCAGGGCGGCGCGGCTGGTGGCGAGTTCGCGCACCGGGTCCTGATGGGAAAACACGGAAATGCTCCACGGCGTGCCGGGCAGAGGCTGGGTTTGGGCCAGGAAGTCGCCCGACACGGGAATGATGGACACCACATTTGCGCCGGTCTTCGGCAGGTGAACGAGACGCGCGCCGTGGTCGAGTTCCGCGCGTTCTTCCACGCCGAGGGGGCGCAGGGCGCGGCGGTTGTACTGCTGGGTGCGATCGAAGGCGCCGCGGGTGGATTCGTCCAGGGGCTTGAGGGTGGTGAATTTCCAGTCCGGCACCGAGGCCAGGATCACGACGCCGTTTTCGTCCGCCACCAGGGCCGGTGCTTCCGCCGTCCCCCAGGATTTTTCCAGTTGCGTGAGGCCCACCTTGACCACCGCCACGCCCACCGTGCCGCGGGCGTCGGTGAGGGCCGAGGCGAGGTAGTAACCCGGTTCGCCGCGGGTGGTGCCGATGCCGAAAAAGCGACCGCTGCCGTTTTCCATGGCCTGGCGGAAGTAGGGGCGGAAGGCGAGATCCTCGCCCATGAAGCTGTCTGGGCGGCGCCAGTTGCTGGTGGCGACCACCTGGCCTTGGGTGTTCAGCACGTAAATCGAAAAGGTACCGGCGCGCTCGTTGAGTTGTTCGAGGTACTGGTTCACCACCTCGATCTCGGCCGGGGTGGAGGCCGGCGTGGTGAGGAGCTTCACCACGTCCCGCTCCAGGCCCAGCGTGGTCGGGAAATAGGCGTACTTGTCGATCTCCCATTCCAGGCTCGAGGTGTAGAGATCCAAACGATGGCGGCCGGTGACTTGCAGCTCGGCCAGTCCAGTGGCGAGGCTGACGCGGAAGGCCAGCCACGCCGTGCCCGCCACCAGCAGGCCGAAGGCCAGCAACTGGAGAGCGAGGCGGGAGCGTTTACGCGGGGTGGGCATGGGCGTCGGGGTCGTTCGGATTTCCGGATTATGCGGCGAGTGGCCTCAGGAGGGCAGGAGTTCCCACGCCAGCTTGGCGATCAGCACCAGTACCACGACCAGGAAGGCCTTGCGCACGAACCCAGTGCCGTGGCGCAGGGCGAGCCAGGTGCCAACTTGAGCGCCGACCAGATTGCAGGCCGCCATCAGGAGCCCCGCCGACCACAGTAGCGGGCCGTGGCTCGCGAAAAAAGCGATGGCCGACACATTGGTGGCGGCGTTGATGACCTTGGCGCTAGCGGAGGCGCGCAAGAGATCCATGCCGAACAGGCGCACGAAGCCGAAGATCAGCAGGCTGCCGGTGCCGGGACCGAAGAAGCCGTCATAGACGCCCATGGCGCCGCCGAAGGCCACCGCGCGCGGGCGGTCGGCGGCGCTCACCTCGCGCGTGGCGGCGTGGCCGAAATCCTTGCGGCGGAACGTCTGGAAGGCAACCGCGATCATCAGCACCAGCACCAGCGGCTTCATGGCCTCCCGCGGCAGCCAGGCGACGATGGCGGCGCCGATCCACGCGCCGGCCAAGGCCATCAGCGCCGCCGGCAGCACGATGCGCCAGGGAATCGGCACAGAGCGGGTGAAGCGCCACATCGCCGCCCCGGTGCCGGCGATGCTGGAAACCTTGTTTGTGCCGAACAGGGTGGGGATCGAGGCATTCGGAAAGTGGCCGAGCAGCACCGGGACCTGGATCAGACCACCGCCGCCGACCACGGCATCGACGATGCCGGCGAAGAAGGCGACGCTACCAAGCAGAACGGGATCGAAGGGCATATGGGGAAGAAATGCCCGACCTTTTGAGGGGTCGGGCCAAAGGGGAGGTTTCTTTGCGGGGCCGGGCGCCGTGGCAGCCCGGACGCTTGGCGTGGTGGATCAGGCGGCCAGGGGCAGAGGCTCGGCCACCGGCAGGGCTTCGTCTTCGTCGTCGAAGGCGTGGGACACCGGATCGATGGCGTTTTCCCACTTGGCCACGGCGGTGGTGGCGATGGCGTTGCCCAGCACGTTGGTGGCGGTGCGGCCCATGTCGAGGAAGTGGTCGATGCCCATGATCAGCAACAGCCCGGCTTCCGGCAGGTGGAACATCGGCAGCACGGCGGCCACGACGACCAGGGAGGAGCGGGGCACGCCGGCCACGCCCTTGCTGGAAATCATCAGCACCAGCAGCATGGTGACCTGCTCGCCCAGGGACATGGGGATGCCGTAGGCCTGGGCCACGAAGAGGGCGGCGAAGGCGGTGTACATCATGGAGCCGTCGAGGTTGAAGGAGTAGCCCAGGGGCAGCACAAAGCCGGTGATGCGGTTCTTTACGCCGAACTTTTCGAGTTGCTCCATCAGCTTGGGGTAGGCCGATTCGCTGCTGGCGGTGGAGAAGCCGACGAGCATGGGGCTCTTCACCAGCTTGAGCAGGCGGAACACCTCCTTGCCGAGCACCAGGTAACCGGCGCCGATGATCACCGCCCACAACACCGCGAGGGCCAGGTAGAAGCTCGCCAACAGCTTGCCGAACACCGCCAGCATGCCGATGCCCTGCACGGTGACCACGCCGGCCACGGCGGCAAAGACACCGACGGGGGCGAAGCGCATCACATAGTCGGTGACCTTGAGCATGACGTGCACCACATCGTCCATGGTGGCGACCAGGCTGCGGGCGGTCTGGCTGTGGAGGTGGCCCAGGGCGAGGCCGAAGAACACCGAGAACACGAGGATCTGCAGCACCGAGTTGCCGGCCATGGCTTCCACGATGCTCTTGGGGAAGACATGGGTGATGAAGTCGGCGAGGTTCAGCGCTCCGGTCTTCAGGTTGGTGGCGGCGCCCACTTCGGGCAGCGGCATGTTGAGGCCGACACCGGGTTGCAAGGCGTTGGCGAAGATCAGGCCAATCAGCAGCGAGCCGATCGAGGCGGCGACGAACCAGCCCATGGCCTTGGCGCCAATGCGGCCAACGGTCTTGGAGTCACCGATGTTGGCGAGCCCCGACACCAGGGTAGCGAACACCAGCGGTGCGATGACCATCTTGATGAGGCGCAGGAACACGTCGGTGGCGATGCCGAAGTAGCCGGCGATCTGCTTGGCCGCCTCCGGCGTGGAGGTGATGTTGAAGAGGTAGCCGGTGCCGATGCCCAGCACCAGCGCGATGAGGATCAGCGAGGAAGACTTATGAGCTTTCATGGTCGTATCCTTGTTGGGTGGGCGCGGATCAGGCGGCCGCGGGGGTGGCGGCGGCGGAATTGACGGGCAGCGGGCGCGGGCGGGTCAGCACCTCGGGGCGCAGCACCTCGGCCAGGGCCTCGGCGCTCATCAGGCCGCGGGCCAGCACGATCTCCGCCACGCCCTTGCCGCTGGCGTGGGCTTCAGCGGCGACGTCGGTGGCGTTGGCGTAGCCGATGTAGGGGTTGAGCGCGGTGACGATGCCGATGGAGCGTTCGACGCTGGCGTGCAGGGCTTCGCGGTTGGCGGTGATGCCATCCACGCAGTAGTCGGCCAGGGTGGTGCAGCCGCGGGAGAGGTGCAGCACGCTCTTGAACAGGCTGTGGGCGATGATGGGCTCGAAGGCATTGAGCTGCAGCTGACCAGCCTCGGCGGCGAAGGTCACGGTCAGGTCGTTGCCGATGACTTCATAGGCGATCTGGTTCACCACTTCCGGGATCACCGGATTGACCTTGCCCGGCATGATCGAGGAGCCCGCCTGGCGCGCCGGCAGGTTGATCTCGCCAAAACCGGCGCGGGGGCCGGAGGAGAGGAGACGCAGATCGTTGCAGACCTTGGAAAGCTTGGAGGCGACGCGCTTCAACACGCCGGAGAGCTGCACGAATGCGCCACAATCCTGAGTAGCCTCGATGAGGTTGGGGGCGGTCACCACCGGGATGCCGCTCACTTCCACCAGGCGGCGGCACACCAGGCCGGCGTAGTCCGGGTGGGCGTTGATACCCGTGCCGATGGCGGTGGCGCCGAGGTTGATCTCGCGGATCAGCAGGGCCGCTTCCTTGAGGCGCTCTTCGTCTTCGCCAAGCATGGTGGCGTAGGTGGAGAACTCCTGGCCTAGGGTCATGGGCACTGCGTCCTGCAACTGGGTGCGGCCCATCTTCAGTACATCGGCGAATTCCACAGCTTTGCGCTCAAAGGCCGCACGCAGGTGCGCCATCGCCCCGACCAGGCGGAAGATGCCGACGTAGGTGGCGAGCTTCAACGCCGTCGGATACACGTCGTTGGTGGACTGGCTCATGTTGACGTGCTCGTTGGGGTGAAGAACGCTGTATTCGCCCCGGGCGTTGCCGAGGAGTTCCAAGGCGCGGTTAGCGATCACCTCGTTGGCGTTCATGTTGGTCGACGTGCCGGCACCGCCCTGGATGACATCCACCACGAAGTGCTGATGCAGAGCGCCGGAGATGACTTCGCGACAGGCGGCGACGATGGCCTCGGCGCGCTTCGCATCGAGCAGGCCCAAGGCCTGATTGGCCTGGGCAGCAGCCAGCTTGATCTGCGCCAGGGCGCGCACCAGGTCAGGATAGGCGGCGATGGAAACGCCGGTGATGTCGAAGTTTTCCAGGGCGCGCAGGGTGTGCACACCGTAGTAGGCGGTGGCCGGAACGGCGCGGTCGCCGAGCAGATCGTGTTCGAGGCGTTGGGTGGCGGTGCTCATCGATGTCTCCGTGTTTGGTTAGGGTTTCCCGGCCGATCCTTGCGGACCGGGATGCCCTCCCTATCGCACGCCGTGTGCCACCCTGCGGAGACGGAAGAAAGTTTCTTAGTGCATTGAAAAATAGACAGAAAAAATTTTGCCGACCAGCGCTACGTTCGGTTTTCCGGATAAACGGGTCCGGGTGCGTTTGGAAAGCCGAACGCCATTGTGATATCAAGCTGCGCTGCGGTGGAGACCGAGAGTTATTCGACGCCTTCCCGAGGCTTCGAACTTTTTACCAAGGCCTGACGACGGCTCGACCGTACTCGGGAGTAAGGCCCACCGGTCAACGCTGATTGCCTCGTCCTCCGACGGGATGACGTCTAAAGACTCCGATGAGATTCACGTCATTGCCATGCAATCTACCCCCAATGCGGGAAGATTGCATGGACTGCTGAGGGCAACAAAAAGGCCGGAATCCTTGAATTTATTGGGCTTTCTAGCCTGCTTTGTGGGTTTGGAGGCAAATCATGGCCAGCGCATAACCCAATTCATGGCCAAAACTCCGGTCTAAATGTTGGTATCGATCTCAGCCCTCACAGTGCTTGGTAACAAATACAGGCCAGGGCATGAGGCCGACGTCACATTAGATAGCGCGGCCTTGCAAGGGGCTTCGGCGGGTGCTTAGCGTGGCATGACCTGGCTCGCTCAATGACAGCAAGTGGCCCTGCTCAGACCGCGTTGGCATGGCGGTGCTTGGGGTAACTCAGTGTATCGGCAGCAGGCCTTAGTGCAGCATCGTATTTTCCCTGCCAACCGGGGCCAAAGATGTGGTGGCGATCCTTGCGAAAGCCACGCTCGCTACCGGATGGTGCAGAGATGGGAGGCAAGTTCCACCCTGCTCAGGAGGTGGCAACTGGGCGACGTCCAATGGAAACACTTCGGCCTGAACGGCCATTCACCTGATGGACCTTATCGGGCTCCAATGTAGCGGGTAGCTGCCGTTTAGTTTGAAATAGCCATGAACATCTTGAGGAGGTTGCAGCCTGACCCCAGCGCCAGCCTGGCGGGAGGGACATAGTGCTGACTCGATGATCCAACACCGCGGCACACTTTGCCGGCGGCGGAAACCTCAGCACGCGGAGTCATTTTTCGAGAAGCGTGAACGGTAGCTGGCCAACGGAGGGTCCGCCCCCGGCCCCTAAACGCCAATCCTCGTACCCCACCCTTCGCGGTTTAGTCGTGCACGGCGAGTTTTACCGTGTCGATCAGCGTTATGGACCGGCCTTGGACTGAAATCAGGCCGGAGGTGGAAAGCTGGTGAAAGATGCGCGATAGCGTTTCTGGCGTGAGGTTGAGCCGGGAGGCAATGGCTTGCTTGCTGGCCGGCAGTTCGATGGTTTGGGGCGTGCCGTCGGAGCAAGGTGTCACATGGGCCTGCTGAAGTAGGAAGCCGATAACGCGCTGGGTGCTGGAGCGCAGAGAATACGACTCGACATCGCGGACCATGCTGTGCAGGCGGATCGACATGCCGGCGAGCAACTTGCATGAAAAATCGGGATCCTGCCTCAGCTGATGGAGGACCGCGCGCTCTCCAACATGGAGCAGCATGCTGTCGGCCAGGGCTTCGGCAAAAACCGGATATGGCCGGTTCATGAACATCAGGGCTTCGCCGAAACTTTGCAGTGGCCCGACCAGTTCAACGATCTTCTCGTTGCCCTGAGGGGACGAAAATGCCAGTTTGATCTGGCCCCAAACGAGGTAATAGAAACCCTTGGGCGCATCCCCTCGCTGGAACAACATTTCAGCGCGCATTAATCGGCGCTCGGCCGTATCCGCTGCAATCTGTGCGAGTTCGGCCTCGCCCAAAGCACTGAAAAGGGGCAGGCGGCTCAGCAAGCCAGGAATATCGATCTTGGATTCAGCGGCCACGGAACTCGGCGGGAACCTGCGCGGCGGCATGGCCCCGATTCAAATTGGGGAGTTCAAGTCTCCATAACCTCGGCCGTGCGCACAAGTCGTTTCGAAGATGTTTTTTGATTAGGCGCCATGGCGGAAGAGCCCCACGGCGGGACATTACCCCGCAGTCAGGCGCGAATACAGTTCCGGCAGCCGGCTTGGTAGGTCTTCGGGCCGGCGCACGACGGTGTAGCCGTCGACGCCAAAGAGATGAGGCAAATAGCCCGCCCCCGCCTTGTCGATGGTTACGCAGAAGGGTTTCAGCCCGCGCCGCCGGGCGTCGCCCAGACTCGCCCGGGTATCTTCGATGCCATAGCGGCCCTCGTAATGATCCAGATCATTCGGCTTGCCGTCCGACAGGATCAGCAACACGCGCACAGCCGTCCGTTCCTCAGCCAGGATCGCGGAAGCGTGACGCACTGCCGCGCCCATGCGCGTGTAATAGCCCGGCTTAAGGGCGGCAATGCGGCCGCGCACCGGGTCAGCATAGGCTTCGCCGAACGCCTTGATACGAGAAAAGCGGATGTGATCGCGCCGGCGCGAGGAAAATCCGTACAGCGCAAAGCGGTCACCGGTTGCCGCTAGGGCTTCGGAAAACAGCATCAGGCTGTCGCGGATGACGTCGATCACGCGCGCCGCGCCCACCCAGGCGTCGGTCGAGAGGGAAAGATCGGCGAGCAGCAGGCAGGCCATATCCCGCTCTTGCCGCTCACAACTCAAATAGGCCGGCTCGGCGTGGCGGGAGCCGGCGCGCCGGTCGGCGGCCGCACGCACACACGCGTCAACATCTAGTTCGCTGCCCTGGGGCTGATTTTTTAGCCAGCGCCGGCCCGGCACGATGGCCTCGAATTGACGGCGCAAGCGTCGCGCCGGGGCCGCCAATCGGGCGGGGAGCGCGCAGGGCTGGGCATCCCGTGGATCGAACTCGGTGAGTCGGCACTGGTCCTTGAGGAGCACCTGTTTCTTCCAGTCCCATTCCGGCAGCAGGATGCCTTCCCTCAGGGGCAAGTCGTCCTGCGCGGCTGAGGGCAAATCGAGGTCGAAGCGAACTTTGGAGGCGGCCCGCTTGCCATCGCGGGCGATCGCCAGCTCATCGAGATCGTCGGCAAGCCTGCCGGCATCGGGATCCGGGTCTTCATCGAGACCGCGGTTTACCTTCACGTATTCAGCAAACGACAGGAGGCTTTCGGCCCGGAATGGCAGGATCAGCGGATTGCGACCGTCGGCCATGTCCTCGCGGCGGGCCTGATGGCGCCGTGCGCTGGCATCGCCCCGCTCCGCCGCGCCGCTGTCGCCATGCGGTTCGGGTGTATCGGTCGGCCTCGTTGCGGGAATTGCGGCCGGGCCCGGATACAGCCACAGCAACACCGGCTGGGGTGGGCGGCGCGCCGCCGGCAGGGCGCTCACGGCGCCCGGCTGTGCCAGGGCAATGCGGATTGCCGCTTCTGCCGCCGCCTCGTCAGCGGGTAGCTTCTCTGGCGCAATCCGCAGCGCCAGGGTAGCCGCCACCAGCCGCTCATAGCGCGGGCGAAATCCAGGGTAGCGAGCCAACGTGCGCGCTGTGGCGAGTTGGCACAAGACTATCCATTCCCCGCCGTTGGTCATCTCCGCCGCCTGAGCGATCAGCCAGAGATAGAGGTCTCGGTTGAGCGCGGGCACCGAAAAACACGCGATCTCCGGCGGCAGGCGGAGGGTTTCCGCATCCCGGCGGGCCAGGGCCACCGTGTCATCGACGTGGGCCAGGCGCGCCAGCCAGCGTCGCCGGGCGCCGTGGGTCTCGTCCGCCGCGGCCGCCACACGCAGTCCCGGATCGCCTCCCAAAGCCCGGAACAGGACCCCGGCCAGGCGCTCCATCTGCTCCAGCCGGACTGCCGCGTCTGGAAAATCACGCCGCGCCGCGCGTGTGACGAATCGGTGCCACAAGCCACCTACCCACTCTTCCACCCGCGTCCCCTAAAAAGCCCACCCACCGTGGCTGCCTGCCACGGCGCCGGCCACAGTGATCAGGCTGGCCAGCAACAGGATGCGGTGCGCCCGCTCGATGTGGCGGAACGTGTCAGCCGGTGCGCGGGCCACCGCTTCGGCAAAGCGCCGTGGCAGTACAAATGGCTCCAGCAAGAACAGCATCACGCTGAATACCAACCAGACAGCCACCATCGCAGCCAGCCACCAGCCATTCGCAAGGTCTGCGAAACGACCCCACAGGTTGAAGCGATGGACCAGCCAGAAGCCTGAAGCCCCGGCCAGCAGGGTCGCCCAGCGAGCCTGCGTGGCGAAGCGATGTTCCAGGTGTTGGAAAGCGGCGATCCGCTCGGTCGGGTTCGGCAGGCTCCGGCAGGCGGGTAACAGCGTGGCGGTAACGAAAGCCACACCGCCTATCCACCACACGACGGCCAGGACGTGTACGGCGCGGGCCACAGCAAAATCGTTGATGGCCATCAGCCCTGCCCCCTCCGGGCCGACCATGGCGCAAGCGAAGGCGACTCGGCGGCCCGCGCCGCTTCCCCCGCCACCCAGGCCAGCAACGGTCCACGCGGGTTGTTGGCCTGAGTCTGGCCGCAGGCAGATACACATTGCACGCACTGGGTGCAGGTAAACATGGCCGCCTTGAGGTTGCGCGGCTTGAGGCGCATCGGGCAGGCAGAGTCGCAGGCTGAACCGCAGCCCGCGCAGTCCGAGGCCCGCTCCCGCGCGAAGCCCACCACCAGAGCCTGGCGGTTGGCCATCCAGGCCAGGCTCTGGAACAGCCCAACCGCACACGCAAAGCGACAAAACAGATGGCGGGCGAAAAGAAAATCAACCGTAAGCAACCCGGTCCCGGCGGTGATGAAAATCGCTTGATTGCGGGTGGGCGTGCCCGCCAGCAGATTGAAGTACACCTCGCCGGGCGGTAGCAGATAGGTCAGCAGCACCACCGCCCAAACGAACGCGAAGGCCACCGCCAGCGGCACGGTGACGAACCACCAGCGCCCGTCGACCTGCAAGGTCTGGCCATTAGGCAGGCGCGGCGACAAGGGTCTCGTCTCCCAAACGCTAGGCTTGCCGCTGGCTCGGCGCATCAGTCCGTTGATCGTTTCGACCACTGAAAAATGCGGGCACAGCCACCCACAGTAGAAGCGACCCCAGCGCCAAGCGACGCCGATGAGCACCCCACCAGCCAGCAAGATCGGCAAGAATACTCGCACCACAACCTGGCCGGCGGCAGCCAACGCGCTGACCCTGCCAGCGGAAAAATCCTCCAGCCCGGCCCGCCATTCCATCCCCAAAAACCACGCGTGCCCCGCGACGAGGTCGTAACGTAACAGGTTAAACACCGGCGCCAGAACAAACAGGATGAAGAATCCGGCCTGCATGACCAAGCGTAGCCGCTGCCGGCGATCCGCCCCAAGCGCTTTGTCGGCGGCGTACGGGACGGCCGGCGGCACGCCCCGTCCCGCGTGATGAATGGGCCTGGAAGCGGTCACCTCAGTCATCGCAAGCGCTGCCGATGAGGGGAAACACATAGGGCCGGCCCGCCAGGGCCCGTGCCAAACCCATTGCGCCGAAAAAAATCAGGGTGGCGTGGCAGGTGGTGAAATAGAGGATTACCACGATCCAGGTTGATGCCGATTGGTACCCCCCCAGCCCGATGATGGCTGCGTTGGCCACTATCAGCAGGCCGCCGGCCCACAGGCTGGCGCGGAAAGTCTGAGCGAGATGGCAGCGCGCTAACGCCGGCGCGGCGTGACGATGGCGCACCCACAGCACCATCAGCGCCACGAAGGCGAGCCCCGGGGCGATCATCAAGTTGATCAGATAGAGCCCCTCTGCGGCCACAGCCAGTGCAAAGCCTGGGACGGCCTCAGGTTCGACCGGGGCAGGGGAGCGCGGGGATTGTTGAGTCACGGCGCCTAGGATAGCCATCGGTTCAGCGGTCGTAATTGATGCGCCGCAAATGCGAGTACGAGGAGGCGTCGCCCGCCGTGGTGAGGCCAGGGC
>JAEUNY010000131.1 GCA_016791005.1 Zoogloeaceae bacterium | reverse complement strand
TTTCACCCGCCCGTTTTTGTTGATCCGGGAATCGACGCTCACCCGTGCCTTGCTCCCCGGCTTCGAGGAATAACCCTGCACGGTCACGCCGAGTTGCTCGGCGAGCATGATCACCGGACGCTCCACCGTCCGGTCCTCCAGCCGGACCGAACTGCCCTTCAAGGCGAGTTCAGCCAGGGAGACGGTCCATTCCGGTTCGGCCTTGCCACCTGCGGGTTCCTTGCCCCGCCCCCGGGGGGCGACCTGTGCCGGCGCCTTCGCCGTTTGTTCCGGCCCCAGGAGATCCAAAGCATCCAGCCGGCCGCCTTTCTGGCGGACCACGGCCACCTGCAGCGCATCGACCCCCAGCCGCGCGAGGCTGACCTGGCGCGTCGTCATATCCACCGCCCCCTCGGCCATCTCCAGCCGGCCGAGCTTGAGCAGGGTGTCCTTCGCGCCCTTGCGCCGCACCGCCAGGTCCGCCAGGGCGGCGCTGGGGAGGCTGAGTTGAATCGCGGGGGCGCCCTCGCCCGCGGCAAAGCGGTAACCCACCCGTGCCTCCAGCTTGCCCCCCTCGACGCTCCCCCCGGGCAGCGCCGGCGCCACGTAAGCGCCATAGCGGGCAAGCTGGAAGCCCGTCGCCGTCACTTCGCCGTTGGCTTGCAGGGGAGCGATCTGCAACTCACCCTGATGGGAAAGCTTCTCTCCCTGATCCATCTCCAGGGAAAGCTGAACCTGGGCAGGTGGCCCGCCTTCATTCCCCAACCCCTCCACCTTGACCGCCAGGGGCTGGACCCGCGTAGAGAAGGCCGGCTGGACGGCCGCATCCTGTACCGTCACATCGCCCTCGACCAACTCGATCTGATCGACGCGGAACTTGAATGGAGGCGCCGCCTCCGCAGGCGCGGCCGGCGCCTCCGGGGTTTTGGCGATTTCCGGCGGCGCGGGCGGAGGCAGCAGTTCGAGCAAATTCAGTCGACCGTCGGCGGCCCGCTTGACCGCCAGCACAGGATGCTCAATCCGCACCTGCCCGACATGGAGCTTGCGACCGAAGAGATCCGCCTCAGCGACCTCGACCCCCAGGCGATCGAGCTTCAGGACCGGCACGGCGGCCTTGTCCTGAACCTCCAGTGCGGCGAGGGCCACCGAGCCTTGAAGGCCCACCTGCGGCGGCCCGTCCTGGGGCTGGCGGAAACGCAGGGTCAGGTCCGTACTCAGCCGCGCGCTGGGCACTTTGAATGCCGGTTCGAAGGGCAGATAAGCGAGGTATGGGGTGAGGTCTAGGCCGTCCAGGACCATCGCCAGGGTGGTATCCCGTCCGGCGGCAAAGGGCAAAGTGGTTCCGTGGACGCCGAAGGGCCGCCCGTTCACCCGAGCCTTGAGCAGAGGTTCGACATGCACGTCCACCTGGGACGGGATGCTCGAGATGAAGGGCACCCCGACCTCGAGATCCTCCACTTTGTGGACCACGCCCTCCGCCTGGTCATCAAAGGTGATCCGCCCACCTTTGATCTCGATGTTGTAGACGGCGAATCGCAGCGGCTCGCCCGGCGGCTTGGGCGTGGCCGGCGGGGCCAGCGCCTCGTCGATCAGGTCCTGCCAGTTGTAGCGGCCGTCGGCGCCCCGGCGAATCACCACCCGGGGCCCGTCGAGGCTCACTTCCCCAAGCACCGGCCCGCCACGAAACAGCGACTGGAGTTCCACATTCGCGTAGAGCCGATCGAACCCCAGAGCCTCGCCACCCCCTGCCGGTTCGCCGATGCTCAAACCCGACACCGTGGCCGAGAGGGCAAAGGGATTGATGCGCACGCCCTCCACCTTTACAGGCCGGTGAAGCTGGGCAGACAGCGCTTCCTCCGCCGTCTTGCGCACCCAGGGCGGCGCCACCAGAAAGCCGAGCACCGCAACGATGGAAATGACAATCA
Source organism: Zoogloeaceae bacterium (assembly GCA_016791005.1). Taxonomy (GTDB): domain Bacteria; phylum Pseudomonadota; class Gammaproteobacteria; order Burkholderiales; family Rhodocyclaceae; genus JAEUNX01. The sequence goes on along the minus strand of JAEUNY010000131.1, from coordinate 7,428 downwards.
GGACGGCAACTAGAAACCGCCGGTGGCGGTGGATGCGCGCCGAAAAATAGCCCTGCACTTGCGTGGCGGAGGGAAGGGACATGGTGCGGACGTTGGGTCGGGGGAGCCTAGCTTATCAGTGCGCCGGGGTCACGGGAATGACCGCCCGCAAAGCCTTCAACGCCCGGCGGTACCCGGGGGCGCCGGGCGACCCGGAACACCCCCCGCCGATTCCGGCTCCAAGGGGCGGAAGACCCACTCCGCATAGCTGCGGGCCGCCTCGGACTGCTCGCCCAACTCGGGAGGAAGGTCGTGGGTGCGAATCGGCTCCCCCGGCGCCAGACTATAGACGCCGAGGATCTGCCCCCCCTGCTGGACAAGCCCCCATTTCGCCTCCCCTGTAAAAGGATCGCGATAGATCCGTCGCAAATGCCGCACCGGAAACGGAAACCGCTTGTCCTCCACCAGATCCACCAAGCGGGCCGGGTACACCGCCTGGGGTCCGGTCTGCCGGTAATGGGCCAGGGCGCGAGCCATCTCCCGCCCAATCGCCAGAAGCTGCTCCTCCCGCTCGCGCTGCACGGCCTGCTGCCACACCACCCCGGCCTCTGCCGCCATGAGGCCGAGCCCCGCGACCAGGAACAGCACCAGAAGATAGGTGTAGCCGCGCTCGGCGCGGCCGTAGACCGGAAATAGAACGCCCCGCCGGGCATGACAAGATTTCATCGCGCCCCTATGATCCGTCCCACTGACTTCGGCCGCAATGTCCCGATGCCCCGTTTCCGCCTCACCGCCATCGCCACGCTTGCCCTGACCTGCCTGGCCACTCTGTCCCCGGCCCACGGTGCCAGCCTTTACGGCTTTGAAGACGAAGACGGCGTCGCCCATTTTGGCGATGCCCCCAGCGACCGGCGCTTCCGCCTCCTCTACCGGGACACCACGCCGCGCCGCCCCATCGGGGCACTCGGCAAAACTGGCACGCCGCCGCGCCACATCGCACCCCTCATCGGTGCCGCCGCCCGCCATTCCCAGGTCGATCCCGCCCTGATCGAAGCCGTCGTGCGGGTGGAAAGCGGTTTCAATGCCGGGGCCATTTCTCCCAAGGGGGCGCAGGGCTTGATGCAACTCATGCCGGCGACCGCCCGGCGTTACGGCGTGGAAGATCCCATGGATCCTGCCCAAAACCTCCTGGGGGGGGCACGCTACCTGCGGGACCTCATCGACCGCTTCGCCACCCTACCCCTGGCGCTTGCGGCGTACAACGCGGGGGAGGCCGCGGTGGAACGCCACGGCAACGCCATCCCACCCTACGCGGAAACGGTGGCTTACGTTCCCAAGGTGCTCGCTCATTACGAACGCCTGAAAGGCACGTCGCGGCCCGATTGAGCGGCCGCGACGCCTTCCCTCAGAACCTCACCGGCCGCGCAAGGGCCGCCAGCACCTCGGGATCCCGCCCGTAGAGATCCTGGCGGAATGCGACCACACCGTCCTTATCCGCCTGGGCGGTGAAATAGAGAATCAACACGGGCACCCTGCGTTTGACGCTCACGGTGCGGGTCGCCTGAGCATCCAGGGCCGCCTGAATCTGCGGCAGCGTCCACCGCGCCGGGTCGTCGAGCAACTGCACCGCCAGTTCCAGCGGCTTTTCCAGGCGGATGCACCCGGAGCTCTCGGCCCGCTCGCTGCGCTGAAACAGCCGCCGCGAAGGGGTATCGTGCAGATAGATGGCGTGGGGGTTGGGCAGCATGAACTTGATCTGCCCAAGGGGGTTCTTTGGCCCTGGCACCTGAACGATCTGATAGGGGAACCCGCCCTGGGCGTAGTGCTGCCAGTCGATTGCCTCAGCCAGCACCGGATGCCCGGCGCCGTCCACGACAGTCATCGAATGGGCCGCGAGGTAAGCCGGATCCCGCGCCACCTTGGGGATGACGTCTTCCCGCAGGATGGTCGGCGGCACGACCCAGCGCGGATTGAGGACCAGATAGGTCAATTCCGCCCGGAAGGCCGGCGTCTTGCGATAGGGCTTGCCAACGATCACCCGGGAATCCCACACCCGCCGGCCATCGAGGTAAAGCCGCGCCGAGTAGCCGGGGATATCGACCATCAGATGGTCGCCCACCCGATCCCGCGCCACCCAGCGCAGCCGTTCGAGATTGACCCGAATCTGCGCAATCCGCTCTTCCACGGAGACATTCAGGGCCCCCAGGGTGCGGCTCCCCACGGCCCCATCGGGCTCCAATCCTTGGCGGGCCTGAAAGCGGGCGACTGCCGCCGCCAGTCCAGAATCAAACACCGACCGGCGGGAGGCCGGCGCGGCGACGGCCTCGCCCTCCGCCTCCATCCGGGCCCGCAGCGCGACGACCCGGGGGTCCGTCATCCCGGGTTTCAAAGTCGGCCCGGCGCCCACCTTCGGCCACGGCCCGAGGCTCGCCAATTGGCGGTAATGGGCCAGGGCCTGGCGCAGGCCAGCGTACTCCTCCCCCTGTGGCGCCGCAGCATCCAAGCCCGCCGCCAGGTTCGACGCCGACAGAACACCCTTGAGCGTCTGGGCAAACTCGAGGGGCTCGGGTAATGGGGCGAAGTTCCATTCACTGTAGAGACGACGCGGGTTCACCTTGCCCACGCTCACCTGGCGCGTCGCCTCGGCCAGCGCTGCGGTCAGGCGCACATCGCGCCGCGCCAAAGCTTTGGCATCGTCCTCGGCAATTCCCGATGCTGACAGGTCTTCGGCACCAAGATCACCCGGCTCCAGCCCGTGATCCGCCAGCGAGCGCAGCGCCCGGGCGAGCTCTTCCCGACGGCCGCCGTCCAGCCAGACCGGCTGGAAGCCGCGCTCCTCGTAAAGTGCCGTGACCCCCGGGGGGGCCATGCCCGCCTGCAGGCTTTCCTGCAGCGCCGCATCCACTCCGGGACCTAGGCCATAGGCCGGCCCAATCAGGCCCCATACCGCGGAAATGGCGGCGATTCTCAAGGTTTTTCCAGGGTGTCCGATAGTTTCCAGCACATGTATCATCGCCCCCTTGCGCCCACCCGACCGCTCCAGTTCCATGCCAAATTTGCTCAACGAAACCTCGTTCAAAAATCGACGCCTGCTTCTTAAAGGGCTGGGCATCATTCCCCTGGCGCTAGGCTACACCACCGCACGTGCCAATAGCATGCAAGCCTGCGAGCTTTCGTTCCGCCACACGCATACCGACGAATGCCTGGAACTCGTCTACCGGCGGGGCGAAATCTACGTGCCGGCCGCACTGGCCAAAATCAACCTCCTGATGCGGGATTTTCGCACCGGTGATGTCGTGGCCATGGACCCTGCGATGCTCGACATTCTCCACGAGGTGGGCAATCGCTGCGGCAGCCATCATTTCGAGATCATCTCCGCCTACCGCTCCCCGGCCACCAATTCCTTCCTTCGCCGCCGCCGCCGCGGAAGCGGCGTGGCCCGACACAGCTTCCATCTTGAGGGACGGGCGATCGACGTGCGAATTCCCGGCGTCGATTCCACTCGCGTCCGGGATATAGCCCTGGAACTCGGCCTGGGCGGCGTGGGCTACTACCCGGTGGAAGATTTCGTCCACCTCGATACCGGCCCGGTGCGGACCTGGGGCCCGACCGAGTCCTGAGCGCCTCGCCCGCGGTTGCTGAGCGCGTCCCGGGTCGCTACATTCCACCGCCGTCCACCGTCGCCGATCTCCACACGGCGCCCCGCCTCCCCGGGCTCGCTTCGCCGCGCCCTCGCCTTGCCTTGGCACGAATCACGCTTTTGATCTGGGCGCCAATCTTGCCCCTGGAAGACCATGACTGCCGATCAGATCGAAGCCGTTCAATCAAGCTGGACCCGGGTCGCCCCCATCGCCGAAACCGCGGCTGGACTCTTCTATAACCGCCTTTTTGAATTGGACCCGTCGCTCAAACCCCTGTTCAAGGGCGACATCGAGACCCAGGGCCGCAAGCTCATGGAGATCATCGGAGTCGCCGTCAGCAGCCTCAACCGCCTTGACGAAATCCTCCCGGTGGTGCGGGAAATGGGTCGCCGTCACGCCACCTACGGCGTGGAGGCGTGGCACTACGACGTCGTCGGGGAAGCCCTTCTCTGGACGCTTGCCAAGGGGCTTGGTGACGCATTCACCCAAGAGGTCCAAAGCGCCTGGGGGACCACCTACGCCAGCCTGGCCGGCGTTATGAAAGAGGCTGCATACGGGTCTCGCTGAAGGCCCGCTCTCAACGCCATCGAGCCGGGAGTTTGCCCAATGCTTGAGCAGCCGAAGAGCGACTTGCCCAGTGCGGGCACCAGCGAAGTGCATAGACGCGTCCGGCCCACGCCGCCTTGCCACGGAGCTTGGCCTACCAAGCGCCGCGCGCTCGGAATCCCGTGGGCAGATTTCAGGCTTCCGGATCCTGCTGCTGCGCGAGGAGCTCGGCAAAAGCCGGCGCTTCCAGAGGCGAGAAGAAATGATAGCCCTGGGCAATTTGACATCCCGCGTCAGCGAGCCACGCCCGTTGCCGCTCCGTCTCCACGCCCTCGGCAACCGTCCGGAGATTCAAGCTCGACGCCAGCGCCAGGATCGCCCCGGTGATCGCCTCGTCCTCCTTCTGGGTTCCCAGTCCGTCGACAAAGCTCTTGTCGATTTTCAGTTCCTGCAGCGGCAGCCGCTTGAGGTAGCTCAGGGACGAGTATCCCGTGCCAAAGTCGTCGATGGCCACCCCAATTCCGGCTTCGGCGAGCTTATTGAGGTTGGCGAAGACGCCCTGGTCGACATCCAACAGTGCGCCCTCGGTGATCTCGATCTGCAGGCAACGGTTAGGTAACTGGTGCTGCGCCAGCAGGGCTAGGATCCCGTCGGCAAGTTGGGGATTACCGATGCTGTGGGGCGAGACATTGATCGCGATGGTAGGCACCACCAGGCCGGAGCGCTGCCATTGGGCGATGTTGCGGACAAGCAGCTCCTGCACCCGCCGGTCGAGCTCGCGAATCTGGCCGCAGGCCTCGGCCACCGGAATAAATTCGCCCGGGGAAACGTTGCCCATTTCGGGATCGCGCCAGCGCAGCAACGCCTCGGCCCCGACGATGCGGCTTCTGGGTACCGTCAGGTCCACCTTGGGCTGGAAGACCAGACGAAGGCGGTCCTCCTCTTTCAGGGCCTCACGCAGAGCCGTCTCGATTCGCGCCCGCTTGAGCAACTTCTCATGGAGCTCGGGGAGAAAAAATTCGATCCGGTTACGACCCAGCTCTTTCGCCCGGTACATGGCGGAATCCGCAGCCTTGATGAGATCGGAAGCGGTTGAAGCATCCTCTGGGTAGAACGCGACACCCAGGCTGGCGGAAATAAAAAGCTTGCGATCAGAGATCGTGTAGGGCCTGGACACGCTATCGACAATTCTTTGCGCTACGTGCTGCGCAACCTGATTGCTGCACTCGGAGATGATCGATGTGAACTCGTCGCCCCCCAGTCGGGCAAGGGTATCGATCTCTCGAACAGTTTCCCGCAGACGTTGGGCAACCTGCTTGAGCAGTTCATCACCGATATCATGGCCCAGGGTGTCGTTGATCGTCTTGAAATTGTCCAGATCGATGAACAGCAGTGCCAGGCGCGACCGGCTGCGGTGCATCTGGGCAATGGCAAGTTGTAGTCGATCTTGAAAGACGGCGCGGTTGGGCAGCCCTGTAAGGGAATCGTGGGTGGCGAGCTGCTCCACCTGCCGCAGGGATTCCCGCAATTGGGTGACATCCGCGAAGACCCCAACGTAGTGCAGAACCTTGCCGTGATCGTCATCCATGCGTGTGATGGACAGCCATTCCGGGTAGATCTCGCCGTTCTTTCGCCGATTCCAGATCTCGCCCTGCCAGAATCCTTGCTTCGTGATCTGATCCCACATTTCCTTGTAGAACTCTGCGGAGTGCCGCCCCGACTGCAGCAGGGCGCTGCGCTGACCCACCGCCTCCTCTGCCTCGTACCCCGAGATTCGTGTAAACGCGGCATTGACCGTCTCGATGATGCCGTTTGCGTCCACCACCATGATCGCCTCGCCAGCTTGCTCGAAGACCCGTGCGGTGACTCGCAACTGGTCTTCAGAGAGGATCCGGGCGGTGATGTCTTCGGCAAAGACCACTGATCCGCCCACCTCCTCGCCTGGCAGGTACCAGGGCCGGATCTCCCACCGCAGCCATTGGGTCTGACCGTCGCCCTGGACGATCGGGTCCTTGTCGCAGCCCGCGGTCTCGCCAGCCAGGGCTCGGGCATGGGCGGCCCGCCACCCGTCCGGCATGCGAGATGACACCTCATCGTGCCCGTGCCCGACGATATCTGTGCGCTGGATGGCGAAGTCGTCGAGCCAGCGCAAGCTGCAGGCCAGGTAGCGAAGTTCGCCGTCAAACATGGCGATCGACACAGGCGCCTGCCGAATGAAGTTCTGCAGACGATCGGCCTGGCCTTGCAGCCGCTCCACCAATTGGTCGATGGTGCGAGCCAGCACACCGACTTCGTCCTCCAGGCGCAACGTCGAGTTGGAGATCCGGATGCCGTGGGCGCCATCTATCCGCCGCGCCTGATCCGCCAGCTGAACAATCGAACGCGAAAGGGCCTGCGCAAGCAGCCAACTGATCACCGCCAGGGAGAGTGCCGTCGCTGCGCCAAGCAGATACGACCAGGCAAGATTTTGCCGCGCCATGGCCAAGACATTGGCCTCGCTTTGTTCGACCACGACCGACCAGTCGATTTTTGCCACTTGGCTTTCTGCCAGATCGGCAAATCTGGCGCGCGCTGTGATCAGGCGATTTCCAGGGCCGGTGTCTTGCACGGTACTGAACAAGCGCTTGCCTTCGGCATCAAGAATTTGCACCGTGACGTCTGACCCGGGTGCCAAGCTGCCGAGCGTCGTCGCAACGCTGTTCTCCACCCAGATCCAGTAGAGGTGGGCGCCCAGCACCGCTTTGGCGCCATCGGGTGTGGCAATGACACCGGTGACGTCGACCAGTCGGAGCGGACCCGGTCCCACCTCACTCAGATATTGCGACAGCAACACGGCCTCATGGGGGTCGCCGATGTAGGTGCCCGACAGGCCCTGTTGGAACCACGGGCGCTGCGACACGTTTCGGCCCTCCAGCACGCCCTGGGTCGCGGCCATGACGATACCGTCGGCGTTTGCGATCCCGATCCAGGCATAAACCGGCAGTCTCCGCTGCAGATGATCCAACAACTGCCGCGTCCTCGCCGCATCGTCGAGATCGGTCGATGCCAGCAGATCCGCCAAAGCCTGGACTTCGTTTTTTCGCCCCACGAGATCAGCGATGAGGTTTCTGGCCACCGCATTGGCAGTCAGTCCAAGGCGATCACGGGCCGCTTCGATGATGATGCTCTCGGCGCGCCATTCGGAGATGGTATTGACGATCAAGGCGAACGCGAGCCCGCACGCGCCGATGAGCAATGCGAACCGCGCCCGCATGCTGCGGGA
>JAEUNY010000049.1 GCA_016791005.1 Zoogloeaceae bacterium | reverse complement strand
GCGGGACCCGGACAGCGACGAGGCCCTGATCTTTCCGCTACGGGTGCGCCCCTGCGAGCCCAAGGGCCTGCTGGGCGGCCACGTGTATGTCGATCTGGTGGGGTGCGACGAGGCGACGGCGCGCCAGCGTTTGCTGAAGGGGCTGAAAGCGGTGCTGCCGGCTCCCGGGCCCCCGCCGGCAGAGGCGGACCCTAGGCGGCAGAAACCTGCGGTCGCGCCGCCATTTCCCGGCCAGCTCTGCGCCGAGCCGCTGCCTCCGCCAACCGACTACGGGCATCTGGTGCGGCGGGACCCGCCCCTTCCCCAGGTCGAGGACGAGCTCTACTCCATCGCATTTTCCCGCGATGGTCAGTGGCTGGCGGCGGGTAGCCACTGCACTGCGCTGTTGTGGAAGCTCAACGATCCGGGGGAGCCTCTTTCCACCGGCCGGCACGGCAGCTACGTCTATTCGGTGGCCTTCGATTACGACCAGGCGGCCGGCGTCAGCCGGCGTTTGGTCACGGGCGGGGAGGACGGCTACGTGCGGGTCTGGCAGCTCTCGCCCCTCAAACTGAAGTGGGCGCGCCGGGAACACACCGAGGCGGTGTATTCGGTGGCGTTCTCCCGCGATGGCGAGCGGGTGGCGAGCGGCGGCTACGACGGCCGGGTGCTGTTCTGGGACGCCGAGCATGGGGAGCCCCGGCGCACCGGGGGCCACGCCATCGAGGAGGCGGGCCGCGTCACCTCGGTGGCCTTTTCCCCCGACGATCGCCTGCTGGCCATCGGGACGCTGCGGGACAAGGTGTGGCTCCTCGACATCGACAAGGGGGAGGCGCGGGTGCTGGGACAGCATCAAAGCTCGGTGGAGAGCGTGGCCTTTTCCCCGGACGGCAAGCTGCTGGCGAGTTGCGGCCTGGACAAGGCGGTGTGCGTCTGGGACGTGGGTTCCACCAGCGGCGAGCCGCGTTGGCGCAAGCGGGAGCACGATTACCTTGTGCGTAGCGTCGCCTTCTCGCCGGACGGGCGGACGCTGGCCAGTGTGGGTTGGGACAAGCGCCTCAACCTGTGGGACGCCGACAAGGGCGTCCTGCTGGCGTCGATGCCCTTCAGCATCACTGACAGCAAGTGGCACTCCGACTGGATCTGGTCGGTGGCCTTTTCCCATGATGGCCAGATGCTCGCCAGCGGCGGCTCAGACGGCCGCATCGTGGCCTGGCAGGTCCGCGCCAGCGCGCCGCGCAAGAGGGCAGCCAAGACCGCGGGCCGTCGCAAGCGCTAGGCCCTCTGAGTGGGGGCACCCCTCAGTCGGCGGGCTCGAAGAGCAGGATGTATTGGTGGTTGATGAGGGGTCGCCGTAGCTCGAGGGTCAGGACCCGTTCGGCGGCGTCCGCCGACTCATCAAGACTCAGGAATTCCTTCGCGTTGCAGCGTTCGGTTTCCAGCACGTTCAAGGTCCGGGAAGTCAGGGTCAGGGCCACCGCGCGCTTGGAGCGGATGGCGACCTTGCGGGGGAAATGGACGGCGATCCGGATGCTTTCCATTTCGTAGAGCACATCCCAGACCCGCCCGTAGTAGGCGCGATCGTCCAGCCGATAAGCCTCGGGAAAACCCGCCTCGTCGGCCATGCACATCAGTTCCCGCCGGGTCAGGGGGAAGAAGTTATTGACGGTGAACTCGCGCCGGTAGCCAAAACGCTCGCCGGGTTCGAGGGGCGGGCTCACGAGGACCGCATACGGAATGCGCCGTGACGTGGCCGCTTCGAACTGAAGCGTGACCTGATGGGGCGCCGATTGCACGGTGGCCTCGATTTCGTAGGCATCGGGGCGGACGAGCTGGATGTGGGCGGCGTCCCGGGCATCCAGACCGGTGTCGAGGTGGTGGTCGAAGCGCGCGCAACGCTGGCGGGCCACCACCTCGTGGTAGACCTCCATCGTCAGGGTGCCGTCGCGCTGGATGCGGTTGCGCGCCACGAGCTTGGTGAAGACGAAGGGTTGGTTGCCGGGCGGCAGGTCGATGCGCCGCTGCAACTCGATCAAGTGCTTGAGCACGTTATGGACGTTGCGGACGAAGTCTTCCGCGTTCCAGAAATCGAAGCGCGCCGGAGTCTGGTGGGCCTGGATGGTTTCGGGCACACGGGTGCCGGGATGCACGATGAGGGCGATGGGCTTCTCCTTGGCCACCGCGTAGATACCCTCCTCCGCCGGCCAGGGGGCAGGTTCCAGGTTTTGTCCGCCGGGATTGGGCTGGCGGGGCCCGAGGAGCACGACGACACAATCCGCCGCCAGCAGCCGGTGCTGGAATTCCGCGAGGGGAGGTCGGCTCAGATCCGGGCCGTCGAAGACATCCACACTGAAGCCCAAGGTTTCCAGCAGGCGGCGGATGGTCTCCATCACCGGCCGGTACGATTCGCTGTAGGACAAGAAGCAGGTGGACATGGCGAGAATCCTCTTCCAGCAATCGCGGATCGGGTGAACCCGTCAGGGGGCGCCCGACGGGTTCACCGTGACGGTAAAGTGATTCTCGCCGGGCGCGGGTCGTGACGCCAGCACCGCTTGCGTCCCCCGGCCCCGATGAGGAGCCGGGGGCAGGGCCTCAGAGGCCTGGCATCGGAATGTAGCCGGGCAGCTCCTGCATGCGGCCGATCCACTGGCGGATCTTCGGGTAGGTTTCGAGGCGGATCCCGCCTTCCGGCGCGAGGGCCACGTAGGGAAAGACCGCGCAGTCGGCAATGGTGGGGCGATCCAGGGCCAGCCAGCGGTGCTGGGCGAGGTGGGCCTCGAGCAGGGGCAGGATGCGGGCGCTGCGCCGCAGGGTGTCGGCCTTGTCGAGGGGCACGCCAAATTTCTCCACCAGGCGAGCGTTGGCCGGGCCATTGCGGATTTCGTCGGCAGCCGTAGAGAGCCATTGCATCACCTCCGCCATGGGCGCCGCCTCGATGGGGAGCCAGTCCAGGGCGTTGGTTTTGCGGGCCAGATAGACCAGGATGGCCTGGGAGTCCCGCAGGACGACCTCGCCGTCTTCCAGGATCGGGACCTCGCCCCAGGGGTTGAGGGTGATGAGCGGGGGGCGCTTGTGCTCGCCGCCGAGGAGATCGACGGGCACTCGCTCCAGGGGGATTCCGGCGAGGGCGGCAAATAAGCGGACCTTGTAGCAATTGCCCGACAGTTCCAGGTCATACAGTTTCATGGGGGTCTCCTTGGGGTGGGGGTGGCGGTGCGATACCCGCCGCGTGAAGACTTGCTTCGAGTTGGGCGATGCGATCCTCAAGCGGGCGGATCAGGGGGGCGAGTTCCTCCCGGCTGAAACGCTGAGGAATGTGCTGGGAGCAGTTCCAGTCGAAGGCCTCCACTTCGATCAGGGTCAGACGCTCGACGGTGGCGTCGTAGCCGGCGTCGGTCAGGGCCTGCGCGAGCGCGACCGGCGCGTCGTCGAGTTCGACGTTGCGGGCGCGGCCGAAGAGCTTCAGGCGCCAGCGATGGGGGTAATCCACCAGGATCAGGCTCACCCGATCGTCGCCCGCCAGGTTGCCGGTGCTCACGTATTGCAGATTGCCGCGGAAATCGGCAAAGCCGAGGGTGGTGGGGCCCAAGACCTTGAGGAATCCCGGCGCGCCGCCACGGTGCTGCACGTAGGGCCAGCCGGCCTGGTTCACGGTGGCAAGGAAGAAGCTATCCCGGCCGGCGATGAAGTCCCGCTCCCGCTCCCCGAGGGGGCGAGCCTCGCTCCGGGCCTCCAGGCGCTGTCCATGTGGGCGGGTGCCGCGGTGTTCCTGGGTGCGACGGACATCTGGAGTAAAGGCGATATCGGTGTAGCGCTGGGTCATGGTGGGCTCCATCGCATGGGCATGGCTGCAGTTTCTGCCCAACACCAGCGGCAATAAATGGGGGGAGCCGCACAATACTCTTGCGATTGGCGGTTTAATGTCCCCCATGGACAAGTTGCGTTTGATGCAGACCTTTGTCGCCATCGTCGATGGGGGCAGCCTGACCGCCGCCGCCCGCACGCAAAACTGCTCTCTGGCCGCCGTGGTGCGGGGTCTGGCGGCTCTGGAGGCCCATCTGGGGGTGCGCTTGCTCAATCGGAGCACCCGCCGCATCGCCCTCACCGTCGAGGGGCGGGAATACGCCGAGCGCTGCCGCCGGCTCCTGGCGGAAGTGGCCGAGGCCGAGGCGGCGCTGACGGAGCTGCGCGACGAGCCGACGGGGATGTTGGCCATGACCGCACCCACCCTGTTCGGCCGGCTCCACGTCGGTCCGGTGGTGAGCGAGTTCCTCGCGGCGTTTCCCCACATGAGGGTCCATCTCCTCCTCCTCGATCGGGTGGTGGATCTGCTAGAGGAGGGCATGGATCTGGCGATCCGGATCGGCCACCTGCCGGATTCCTCGCTGGTGGCTCTCCCCATGGGTACCACCGGGCGGGTGATTTGCGCGAGTCCGGATTATCTCGCCCGTCACGGAACGCCCAGTGCCCCGGCGGACCTCACCGCCCATCGTTGTGTGCAGTTCGTGGGATTGCCGGGCGGGGAGAACTGGCGGTTTTCCGCCGCTGGGCAGCCCGTTGCAGTGCCGATCTCGGGGGTCCTGACGACCAATCAGCTCGATGCGGCGGTGGACGCCTGCCTGCGGGGCGTGGGCTGCGGACGTTTTTTCCAGTACCAGGTTGCGGAGGATTTGGCAGCGGGAAGGTTGGTGCGCCTGCTGCCGGAATTTGAATTGACCCCGCTGCCGGTTAGCTTGGTGTACCCACATTCCCGTTTGTTGTCGTCCCGGGTGCGGTCCTTCGTGGCCTGGGCGCTGCCGCGTTTGAAAAGCCGGATTGCGGCGCTTCCCGCTTGATGAGGTTGGGCGCCTCCCGCGACCCGGCTGCTGCCGCCTGCCGTGCTTGGAAAATGGCCGGGCCCGCTGCGCAGCGGGATCGCTGACGTCAGAGGGCCCGGGTCGCTGGCACTGGGGTGGCGGGGCACGGCCGCAACCTATCCGTCACAAGCAGGTGAAGGTCGGATTCCAGTCGTTGAACAGGCCATTGGGGTTGTGCTCCCAGGCCCACACGTGAAGCTCGTAAAAGGGCATCTCGGTCCCGTAGCGGTTGGGGGTGCGCACCAGATGCATGGGGTGGCCGAAGAGGACCGGCGGTTGAGGATGTGCGGCATCCCAAACTGGCGCGAAGACGACGTATTCGAGGGCGGCGAGCTTGAACTGCCCGTTCTGGGCCGGCCGATACACCAGAAACTCGGGGTGTAGCGGATCCAGTTCGCCATCCAGGAAGTCGGCCCTGAGGTAGTGGACCCCCATGCCGCCCTGGCCAGGTTGATCGACGCAATCGCCGTGTTGATCGGGGAACTTGGCATAGCCGGCGCCGATTGCCGCGTTCAGCTCCTTGAACTCCGCGGTCGCTTTGCGGGCTTCGTGGAGCAGGGCTTGGAGGTCGAAGTCTTCCTGCGGTGCCTCGCCGTGGGCCAGGGCAGGCAGAGAGATCGTCGCGGCGGCGATGGTGAATGCCAGCGGAGTGAAAAGAGATTTCAGGGACATGGCAGGTACTCCTCAAAAAGGTTTTCGGGCGTTGGCGCACCGACGGGAAGGGGTCGCAATCCGCACCAAGTGCGTGTGCAGACGAGG
>JAEUNY010000033.1 GCA_016791005.1 Zoogloeaceae bacterium | reverse complement strand
CCACTGGCGCAGCTCGCCGTGGCCGGTGGCAAAGTCGTCCTGGCTCACGCAGTCGTAGCCCTGGCTGGCGAGCAGCCGGGCGACGCGCTGGCGCAGGCTGCGCCATTCCTGGCTGACGGCGGAGAGGAACAAGCGCGGCCGGGGCATAGGCGGGCCTCCAGGGGGATGACTCCCATTATGCATGGCCGCGCACGCCGGCATGAGGGCCTACAGCATCACCTGGGTTCCCAGTTCCACCACCTGATTGGGGGGCAGGCGGAAGTAGGTGGCGGGGCTCTCGGCCTGGCGCAGCATCCAGCCGAAGAGCGCGCAGCGCCAGGGGTCGAGTTTGCCGGGGCCGTCCACCACCGTGGAGCGGGCCACAAAATAGGTGGTGGTCATGGGATCGAGGACCAGATCGGCGCCCAGGGCATCCCCGACGAGGGCGGCCGGAATATCCGGCTCCTCGCGAAAGCCGAGCCGCAGGTCCACCCGCCAGACCCCGTCCGCGAGGGCTAGGACCCGCAGGCGCTCGTCGGCCTGAGCCCGGGGCTGATCGAGGATCTGGACATGGAGAAAGACCGTGCGCTCGTGCATGACCTTGAAATGCTTGAGGTTGTGGAACAGGGCGCTGGGGACGATGGCCGGGTCGGAGGTGAGATACACCGCAGTGCCGGCAATGCGGGGGACATCCGGCCCCGGGCCGGAAAGGAAGTCCGCCATGGGGATGTCGATGCGTCGGCGCTCGTCGGCCATCAGGGAGGTGCCCTGCTTCCAGGTCGTGAGGGCGAGAAAGATCAGGGCGCCCAGGACCATGGGCAGCCAGCCGCCTTCGGCGATCTTGGTCAGATTGGAAGAGAAGAACAGGCACTCCAGGGCGAGGAACAGGATCAGCCCGGCCAGAAGAAGAGGCCCGCCCCGCCGCCCCAGGCGTGAGACCACGAACAGGGTGAGCAGGGTGGTGATGATCATGGTGCCGGAGACCGCGATGCCGTAGGCGGCGGCCAGGGCGCTGGAGGAGCGAAACTCCAGGACCAGCGCCACCACAGCGGCCAGCATCAGCCAGTTGACCGAGGGAATGTAGATCTGGCCGCGCTCGGTGTCCGAGGTATGGAGGATCCGCACCCGGGGCAGGTAGCCCAGTTGCGCCGCCTGGAGGGTCATGGAATAGGCCCCGGAGATGGTGGCCTGGGAGGCGATGACCGTGGCGGCGGCGGCGAGGGCGACCAGGGGCAGTTGCAGGGCTTCGGGCGCCAGCAGGTAGAAGGGGTTTTCCAGGGCCGCCGTGTCCCGCAGCACCAGGGCGCCCTGGCCGAAGTAGTTGAGCATCAGGGCCGGCAAGACCAGGCCGTACCAGGCCACCCGTACCGGCCGCGCGCCGAAGTGGCCCATGTCGGCGTAGAGGGCCTCGCCGCCGGTGAGGGCCAGGAACACCGCTGAAAGGAGGAGAAAGGCCTGGCCATGATGATGGACGGCGAAATCCAGGGCCAGGCGCGGATCCAGCGCCCGCAACACATCGGGGTTGGCGGCAATGCTGGCGGCCCCCAGCCCCCCCAGAGAGAGGAACCACACCACGGTGACCGGGCCGAAAAATCGGCCGACGTGGCCGGTGCCGTGGCGCTGGATCGCGAATAGCGCCATCAGGATGGCCACGGTGAGGGGCAGTTCCCAATGGGCCATGGCGGGCTCGGCCACTGACAGGCCTTCCATGGCGGACAGCACCGAAATGGCAGGAGTGATGATGGCATCGCCGTAGAACAGCGCCGCGGCGAAGATACCGCCCACGATCACCGCGCCAGGCCAGGCGCGGCGCCGCCCGGCAAGGCGGTGGGCCAGGGCGGTCAGTGCCAATACGCCCCCTTCGCCTTCGTTGTCGTAGGCGAGAACGATCCAGACATATTTCAACGAAACGATGGCCATCACCGCCCAGAACAGCATCGACAGCGTCGCCAGGACATGGGCCTCGGTGAGCGCGATGGCGTGGCTCCCCACGAAGGCCTCCTTGAAGGCGTAGAGGGGGCTGGTGCCGATGTCGCCATAGACCACGCCGAGGGCGGCGAGGGTGAGCCGGGCCAGGCGGGCGCCGGAGGGCGGGGCAGAGGAGACGGGGTGGCTCATGGAGCGGCTCGATTCTTGGGAGTGGTATCCAGGGCGGGCCCCGACGCCGGGCAGGGGGATTGGTAGGCCATCAGGGCTGGAAACGGTAGCCAACGCCCACCTCGGTGAGCAGGTGGCGGGGCTGGGCCGGATCCGCCTCCAGCTTCTGGCGCAAATGGCCCAGGTACACCCGCAGATAGTGCGGACTGTCGACGAAGCTCGGCCCCCAGACCTCCCGCAGCAGATGGCGGTGGGTCATGACCTTGCCGGCGTTGCCGATGAGAAGGCCGAGGAGGCGATATTCGATGGGGGTAAGGCGGACTTCCTTCCCGGCCCGGGTCACTCGCCGGCGTGAAAGATCGACCTCCACCTCGCCAAAACGCACCACCGGGCCCTCGCCATCGAGGCCGAGGCGGGTGCGGCGAAGGAGGGCCCGCACCCGGGCCAACAGCTCGCCCACCGAAAACGGCTTGGTGAGGTAGTCATCCGCGCCCGCATCGAGCACCCGGATCTTCTCGTTCTCCGCCGAGCGGGCGGAAAGGATCAGCACCGGCTGGGAACACCAGGCGCGCAGATCCACAACGAAATCCTGCCCATCGCCGTCGGGCAGGCCCAGATCGAGGATGATCAGATCCGGCTTGCGGGTGCCTGCTTCGATGAGGCCCTGGGCCAGGGTGTCGGCCTCGGCCACGTGGCAGCCCTCCGCCTCCAGGGCGCTGCGGATGAAGCGGCGGATCTGCTTTTCGTCCTCCACCACCAGAATGACGGGTGCGGGTCCACTCATGGCTGGACGGCCTCCTCCTCAATGACCGGCGGCGTTCCCCGCGGGAGGGTGAAGGCGACAAAGCCACCTCCACCCGGCCGATTACCGGCGCGGATCACGCCGTCGTGGGCCTCCACGATGGCGCGGCAGATTGCCAGGCCCAGCCCCATTCCCGGCTGGGTCGATTCGGCGGCCCCCCGCTCGAAAAGGCCGAACACCCGTTCGACCTGGTCGGACGAAAATCCCGGGCCGGCATCCTCGACCCGCACCTCGACGACGCGCTCCCGCAACTCGGCGTTGATGCCCACCGGCGACCCCTGGGGCGCGTACTTGCAGGCATTTTCCAGGAGATTGCACAGCACCCGCTCCAGCAACACCCCATCGAACTCCAGGAGCGGCAGGTCGGCGGGCAAGCGAACCGCGATGGGATGGTCGGTGGCAAGATGGCCCAGCATCTGGATGCTGGCCCCCACCACCTCCTCCAGGGGTTGCCACTCGCGTCGCAGGCGCAGCCGGCCGCTCTGCAGGCGAGCCATGTCGAGCAGGTTATCCACCATCCGGGCCAGGCGCAGTGCCTGGTCCCGCAGATCCTGCGCCAGCTCCCGCACCGTTGGCGGCAGGTCCGGCTGGGCGAAGAGCAGGGATTCGGCGGTCCCGTAGAGCACCGTGAGCGGCGTGCGGACATCATGGGACAGGGCCGCGAGGATGGAATTGCGCAGGCGCTCCGAGGCCACCTCGACCCGGCTCTGTTGGGCAATTTCGACCAGCCGCAGGCGGTCGAGGGCGGTGGCCGCCAACGAAGCCAGCGCCGCGAGACGGTCCTGCTCTCCCTCCAGGGCCGCGCCGCGGGCCCCGGGTGCGGAATACACCAGCACGCCCCGGGCGCCGTTGGCGCCGCGCAGGGGCACATAGGCATGGCCCATCGCATCCGCGCCCTCGGCATCAGCCAGGACCGGATTCCCGGTTCGGAGCACGGATTGCGCAACGATGAGGTCCACCAGATCCACGGCGCCCTCGGAGTCCACCGCCGGGTGGAGCGACTCAGTCTCATCGGCAACGAGGAGGACGAGGCGGGCCGCGGCCCACGCCTCCTCGACGTGCTGAGACAGAACCGACGCGAGGGCGTCGACCGTGGCCACCCCGGCAGTGCGCTGGGCCACGGCATACAGCGCCCGAACCTCGGCTTCCCGGTGGCGCGCTTCGCCCACCTGGAGGGCCAGCCCGGCGGCCAGATGGCTGATGGTCAGGGCCACCGCCAGCATGACCAGAAACGTGACGAGGTACTGGACATCGGCCACCGCAAAGGTGAAATGGGGCGGAACGAAGAAGAAATCGAAGCACGCGACGCTGGTCACCGTCGCCAGGATCGCGGCCCGGCGACCAAGGTAGACCGCCACCAGCGCCACGCAAAGGACGAAGAGCATCGCGGTATTGGCCTGATCGAGCCAAGTCCGCAGGGGTGATGCCACAACCGTCGTGGCCGCACTGGCGGCCACGGCCAGCCCGTAGGCGCCCCATCCATCACGGGGAAGACGCCAGGCTCTTCCTGTACCACCTTCGTCAGACACGCCGCGCTCTCCTTGCCGGATCTGATGGAAGCCTAGCGGATTGGGCGTAGAAGTCCGGCAGAGAAACTGGATAGCGCCATAAAAATCGTATAAAGACGCTGGGGCCGGGCGGGGGATTTTTCCGCGCCGCCATGCCGCATTGCGGTAATCTTGAGCCTCCCCCTTCCCCAGGTCCCACCATGGCCCGCGTCCACATCGATCTGCCCGAGCGGTTTCCCTTCCGCACCGAACTGGCCCTCTACATCCAGCACATCAACTACGGCAATCACCTGGACAACGCGGTGCTGCTCTCCCTGGTCTCCGAGGCGCGGGTGCGCTTTCTGGGGAGCCTGGGGTACACGGAGCTGAACGTGGAGGGCCTGGGGATCATCGTCACCGACGCGGCGGTGCAATATAAATCCGAGGCCTTCCACGGCGAGGTGCTGGCCTTCGACCTGGCGCCGATGGAGTTCAATAAATACGGCTTTGACCTGGTGTGGCGGGCGAGCGAAAAGCTCAGCGGGCGGGAAGTGGCCCGGGGCAAGACCGGCATCGTGTTTCTGGATTACGCGACCCGCAAGGTGGCGCGGGCGCCGGCGGGATTCCTCGCCCGCTTTGGGGCCTGACGGGCGGTCCCGGCCGCCTCAGTCTTCGATGATGGGGGTCGCCCGCAAGGAGGAGACGAAGATGACGGCGTCGGCGATGGCCATCACGCCGTGCTCTTCTCCCGGCTCGGTGAAGAGGTAGTCCCCCGCCTCCAGGCGCACCCCGCCGATCTCCACCACCCCGGCCAGGACCACGACTTCCTCGGTTCCCTCGTGGCGATGGCGGGGGAAGCGGGCCCCGACGGCCAGCCGCACCACCGAGGACCGCCCGCCGGTATCGTTGGTGCGGAAGAGGCTGCGTTCGATGCCCGCGTGGCCGGTGGCGGCCCACTCCCGTTCGATGCTTTTCTTGACCAGCATTTCCCCTCCTT
This sequence comes from Zoogloeaceae bacterium, assembly GCA_016791005.1. Classification (GTDB taxonomy): domain Bacteria; phylum Pseudomonadota; class Gammaproteobacteria; order Burkholderiales; family Rhodocyclaceae; genus JAEUNX01. The sequence continues at coordinate 44 of JAEUNY010000033.1, read as the reverse complement.
TCCCATGCGGAGTTCCGCCTCCCGGCGGAACTCCGCAATTCGTC
>JAEUNY010000166.1 GCA_016791005.1 Zoogloeaceae bacterium | reverse complement strand
CTGATGACCCTGATGATCCGCGACTTCGGCGCCTATCCCGATGGCGTCGCATTCGCCACCCTGATCATGAATCTCTGCGTGCCGCTCATCGACATGAAGACCCAACCGGCGGTGTTCGGCCACAAGCAGGACTAGGATGACCACCGAATACACCGCCTCCCGGACCAGCCTGCGCACGGCCACCGTGATGGTCCTCTTCGCCCTGGGCTTCACCGCCCTGATGGCATCCATGTACGGGCTCACCCGTCCGGTGATCGAGGCCTCGGCGCAGGCGGCACGGATGAGCCTCGTGGGCGAGGTGCTCCCCGCCAGCGCCTACGACAATGCCCTCCTCGATGACGCCGTCCGCCTCGGCCTGACGCCGGAATTGGGGCTGCCTCAGGGCGGCCTCGTCTACCGGGCGCGCCGCAATGGCCAACCGGCAGCCCTGGTATTCGAAGCGGGCAGCAACGAGGGCTATGCCGGCCGGATCGACCTCGTCGTCGCGGTGCTCGCCGATGGCAAGACCTCCGGCGTCCGCGTGGTCCAGCACAAGGAAACCCCCGGACTGGGCGACTACATCGACCAGCGCAAGGACAAGAATCGCAGCCACCCGTGGATTACCACGTTCAACGGCCTGAGCTACGCTGAAGTCGGGGCGAAGGGCTGGCGGGTCCGCAAGGATGGCGGCCAGTTCGACTCCCACACCGGCGCGACCATTAGCGCCCGGGCGGTCACCAATGCCGTGGCCCGGGTCCTGGATTTCGAGGCCGCCCATCGCCAACGCCTGTACGCTGCCCCGCCGGGCAGTCCCCTGTGAGGAGCCCCGCCGATGGACACCGCGCGCCTGCGTGAAATTGCCTGGAATGGCCTGTGGAAGCAGAATCCCGGGCTCGTCCAGCTTCTTGGCCTGTGCCCCATCCTCGCCATCAGTACCAATCTGGTGAATGCCGTGAGTCTTGGGCTCGCAACCATTCTGGTGATGGGGCTGGTCAATCTGGTCATCGCCACCCTGCGTAACCTCATCCCCTACGAAGTGCGGATTCCGGTCTTCGTGCTGATCATCGCGGCGGTGGTCACCGTGGTGGATCTGGCCTTCAATGCCTGGCTCCACGAGCTCTATCTGGTGCTGGGCATCTTCATTCCCCTCATCGTGACCAATTGCATCGTCCTGGCACGCGTGGAAGCCTTCGCCGCCAAGAACGAGATCGGCGCGTCCGCGGTGGACGGGATTGCCATGGGCGTCGGTTTGGTGTGCGTGCTGGCGGTGCTGGGCGGCATCCGGGAGCTGGTGGGAAGCGGCACGCTCCTGGCTGGGATCGACCTCGTCTTTGCCGGCAGCCAGCCCCTCACGGTTTTTGGCGACGATTACCCGGGATTCCTGGTCGCCATCCTGCCTCCGGGCGCCTTCATCACTCTGGGTTGCCTGATCGCCGCGCGCAACTGGCTCGATAGCCGCGCCGCCCGGCCGAGCGCAACCGCTGCGCCGCAAGCGCCGGAACCCGCCACCGCGTGATGGCGGAGGCGGCCAAGGTGCCCGCCCGGACCATGACCCGGGCGCAGATCGCCACCGCCTTTGCGCGCTGGCAGGCGGCCAATCCGGCCCCTGCCACCGAGTTGGCCTTCACCACCCCGTACCAGTTGCTCGTCGCAGTGGTGTTATCGGCCCAGGCCACCGACAAGAGCGTCAATCTCGCCACCGGTCCCCTCTTCGCCGCCGCCCCCACGCCGGAAGCGATGATGGACCTGGGCGAAGAGCGGGTTGCGGACTTCATCAAGACTATCGGCCTCTACCGCACCAAGGCCCGCAACGTGGTCGCGCTGTCGCGCCTGCTGGTGGAGCGCCACAGTGGCCAAGTTCCGCCCGACCGTGCAGCCCTGGAAAATCTCCCCGGCGTCGGGCGCAAGACCGCCAACGTGGTCCTCAACACCGTCTTTCGGCAACCGGTAATGGCGGTGGACACCCACATCTTCCGGGTCGCCAACCGCACGGGGCTCGCGCCCGGGAAGGATGTCGCCGCGGTCGAGGCCGCCCTCATGCGCCGCATCCCGAAACCCTATCTTCTGGATGCCCACCACTGGCTCATTCTGCACGGCCGATACGTGTGCACCGCGCGCCAGCCTCGCTGCGCGGCCTGCCTCATCGCGGATGTGTGTGGCTACCGCGACAAGAACCTCTAGGTCCCCCGATATGTTCAACCCCTCCCGCGACCAGGCCCGGCTCTTCCTCATGGACGCCTGGCGCAAGCACCTCGATCATCAGGTTTTGACCCCGCTGGAAACCGTGGCGGTGGATATCGTTGGGCTGCACCCGGAATATCACGCGGTGCTGGAAGACCCCGAATCGGCGGATCGGGATTTCCCGCCGGAAGCCGGCCAGATCAATCCCTTCCTCCATCTTTCACTCCATCTGGCCATCGCCGAGCAGCTATCCATCGATCAGCCGCCCGGCCTGCGCGCGGCCTTCGAGGCCTGCTGCCAACACCAGGGCGAGCGCCACGCGGCGCTCCACGATGTGCTGGAAGCCTTGGGGGAAACCCTGTGGACCGCCCAGCGCCATGGCACACCCCTGGATGGAATGGCCTACGTCGCCAGGGTGCGCCAGCGCGGCGGCCTCGATCCGACTCCGGGGCGGTAGAGGCGGGGCCCCGCTGCTACCAGCGCGCCGGGAATTTCTTCAGGATGACGATCCCGCGGGGCTCGACGGCAATATAGCCGCCGACCACGAGATCCCGCAAAATCCGGTTCACCATCTCCCGCGACGCCCCGACCAGGTTGGCGATCTCCTGCTGAGTCATGCGGCGCTCCACCCAATGATGCCCATCCCGCTCCACCGCCAGGGATTCAAAAAGCCGGACGATGCGCCCGAAGACGTCGCCCAGGGCCAGCCCGCGCACGTTTTCCGTGAGGGATCGAATGCGGCCGACGAGATTGCGCAGGAGCACCGTGACGCATTCGTCATCTTCCTTGAGCAGGGCCAGGAACGCCGGGCGGGAAATCTGCATGAGTTCGCTACGCTCCATGGCCATTACCGAGGCCGAGCGGGGGGCTTCATCCAGCAGGGCCAGTTCGCCGAAGTAATCCCCCGGCTCCAGGAACGACAGGGTGATCTCGCGGCCATTCTCATCCATCAAAAAGGCCTTCAGGGCGCCGCTCTGGACCACGAACAACCCGTGGCCCTCGTCACCCTCATTCACCACGATCGCCCCCTGGCGATAGGTCCGCAGCGGAGCGCCCTGGGCCAGCGCGGCGAGACGCGCGGGATCCAGCCCGGCGAAGAGTTCGACCTTATCGAGATACTGTGCCATTCCCGTCTTTCCCTTCCGGATCGTCCCCGGACCGCCCGGTGCTGAGACCGCGGGTCCTGATTCGCCTTGTCGGCCTGGCCCTGGCGAGCGGGCTGCTCACCCTCGCCATCGCGCTCTCTCCCATCGGCAATTGGGAAGATGGCGCCGGATTACGCTTGCGCTACAGCCTCCGGGGGCCCGCCACCCCGCCGGATCGTGTCTTGATTGTAGCCCTCGACGCCGCCGGCGCCCAAACCCTCGCGGTGCCGGAGCGGCCGGATCGCTGGCCCCGACTCCTGCATGCCGAATTGCTCAGCGCCCTCACCGAGCGAGGTGCGGCGGTCATCGGGATGGACCTCCTCTTCGCCCAGGCGCGGGAGGCGGGCGATGACCAGGCCCTGGCCGACGCCCTGCGGCGAGCTGGCAATGTCGTCCTGGTCGAGGCCCTGACCCGGGACACCGTTACCGGACCCAAGGGCCGGATCCTGGCCACCAGCGAGCGCCGGACCCTACCGCTACCGCTGTTCCGCGACGCTGCCTGGGCGACGGCCCCGTTCATCCTGCCCAAGACGCCCGACGGCGTTTTCGAGTTCTGGACCCATATTCCAGGCCTTGGGAATCGCCCTTCCCTGCCGACGATCATGGCCTCCCGCCTGGGTGCCACCGACCCGGCCCCCGGCGCCGTCCGCCGCGCCCTCAACCTCTACGGCCCGATCGGGACCCTCCCGACCCTGCCGTATCCGGAAGCCCTGGCCCGGGCCAAGGATCCAGTCGCCGGCGCGGCCACCTTCGCTGGCAAGGCGGTGCTGATCGGCTTGTCGGAGAGCAATCAGTCCCGCCAGGCCGACGCCTACCACACCCCCTTCACCACCGCCGACGGCGTCGATGTGAGCGGGGTGGAGCTCTGCGCCACGGCACTGGCCAACCTCCTCGACGGTTCATGGCTGCGGCGACCGCCGGACGATCTCGCGGCCCTGCTCTGCGCCGTGCTGGGCGCGCTCTTCGTGCTGCCCTGGGGCATTGCCCGGCCCGCGACCGCCGCCGGCGCCACCCTCCTCCTCGCGGGCAGCTACGGCATCGTCTCGCAATGGGCCTTTGGCACCCACAACCTGTGGCTGCCCACCGTTGTCCCCCTGGGCGCGGCCCCCTTGGTGGCCTGTGGCCTGGGCCTGGGCCAGGCCTACTGGGCGAGCCAGCGCCGACGCGCGGAGCTGGAAAAAGCTGTCGAATTGGGCCTGCCCCGCCGGGCGTTGGAGCGCTTCGCGACCCTGCTGGCCGACGCCCGCCACGGCCAGACCGTCTTCGCTGTGTGCCTGTGCAGTGACATCGAGGGCTACACCACCTTGTCGGAGGGACTCAGCCCCGAGGCGACGCGGGACACCCTCAACCGCTACTTCCAGCGCTTCGTTCCCGTGGTGGAAGCCCAGGGGGGCTATGTGGCCGATCTGGTGGGGGATTCCGTCATGTCCCTGTGGGTGGCGGACACCGAGCCCGAGGCGGCCTTTCACGCCGCCTGCGCGGCCGCCCTCGCCCTGGACGAGATCATGAACGGCGGCGGCGAGGGCGGCCTCCCGACCCGCTTCGGCCTCCATTGCGGGCCGATCTTTCTCGGCGAGGTGGGGGCCGATGGCCGCCAGGAATTGCGCGCGGTGGGGGACATCGTGAACACCACCAGTCGTATCCAGGGCGCGAACAAGTACCTCGGCACCCGCATCCTCGCCACCGAGGCCGTGGCCGCTCATGTGGACGCCCAGGCCAAGCGGCCCATGGGCCAATTCGGCCTAGTCGGCAAGCGCCGCGCCCTCACGCTGTTCGCGCTCCTGCGCGCCCCCCTGCCAGAACCCACCCGCCGGGCCTTCAGCGCCGGCCTGACCGCCTTCCAGGGCGGAAACGTGGATCAAGCCATCGTCCAATTCGCCGCAGCCCTCGCGGCGGGGGAGGATGGCCCAGCGCGTTTTTATCTGGAGCATTGCCGGCGTGGCGCCAGCGACCCGGCCGCGGGCGCGCTAAAAGGGGTCGTCTCCCTTCCCGGCAAGTAGTCAGCCTTTGCCGGCGCAGGAGCGAGGCAGGTCAAGCGGATTAGTTCACTAAATCGCCGTTGGCTTTGGGCGTGACAGGTGGCTATGATGGATGCACGATAACGCCCATCCCTCCCAATTTCCCTGCCCGAGCGATGACCCGTCTGCCTGCCCGCCGCTGGACCGGGGCCCTCCTGACCAGGATTCTCGCCCCCCTCGCCCTCGCCCTGAGCCTCCCCGCCCAGGCCTGCGACCCGCCCGCCGGGCGCCTCGTCGCCGCCGATGCCGAAGTCGCCGTCCGCGCCGGGGGCCGGGGGGACTGGCGGCCCATCGCCGTTCCCGCCGTCCTCTGCGAGGGGGATCAGGTGACGGTACGCGGCCCAGGGCGGGCTGCGGTGGTGCTGAGCAACGACGTGCTGGTGCGCGTCGATCAGAACACCGTCCTCAATCTCACCCGGGTCTCGCGGGAAGCGGATTCGAACCTCGACGTCCGGGACGGCTTGATCCATGTGATCTCCCGCTTTCGCCGCCATTTCGGTGTCCAGACCCCCTTCGTGAATGCCTTGGTCGAGGGCACCGAATTCACCGTGGGCAGCCAGCCCGCCGGGGCCCGGGTCGTGGTGGCGGAAGGCCGGGTGCGGGCAGTGAATCCACTGGGCAGCGAGTTGGTCTCAGCCGGCGAGGCGATCGAGGCCCCGCCAGGCATGGCACCGCGGAGCGTGATCATCCGCCCCCTCGACGCCATGCGTTGGGCCATTCACACCCCGCAAATCGTCTGGTGGCCCGCCCCCGCCCTGGAAGCCCTGCCCCCCACCAGCCGCGAAGCCGCCGCCACCGCCCAGGACCAGCTTTTGCGCGGCCGCGCCATGGACGCCCTGGCTACCCTCGAAGCCGTGCCTCCGGACGCCCGCCCTGGCCCCATCGACGCCTTGCTGCTCGCCACCCGCCTCACCCTCGGACGGAGCGAGGAGGCCGAGGGGGGCCTTCCCCGCCTCGCCACCCAACAGCCCGCCGCGGCCCTTGCCCTGCAGGCGCTGATCGCGGTGACCCGCAACGCCCCGCAACCCGCGCAGGATCTGGCCCGTCAGGCCTTGGCGCAGAACCCGCAATCGCCAACGGCCCATCTCGCGATGAGCTATGCCCTGCAGGGCGGGCGGGATCTTACCGCCGCCCTCGCATCGGCCCGCGAGGCGACCCGCCTCGCCACTACCGACCCCTTCGCCTGGGCCCGCCGGGCGGAGTTGGAGCTTGCACTCTCCCGCCTAGACGACGGCGCCGCCTCGGCCCGAACCGCCTTGAACCTGGCCCCGACCTTCCCCCGCGCAAAAGTGCTCCTGGCCTTCGCGGACCTCCTCGCCAACCACCCAGGCGCGGCCCTGGACGGCTTCGACCAGGCGCTCACCCTGGACTCGGGCGACCCCCTCGCCCACTTCGGACGGGGCATGGCTCTCATCCGCCGCGGCGACCTGCCCGCCGGGCGCCGGGCCACCGAAATCGCGGTCCTGCTGGATCCGTCCAACGCCGAGATGCGGAGCTACCTCGGGCGCATGTATGAGGAGGAATCCCGTCCCCGGGTGGCCCGCAAGCAACTACAGCTGGCCCGCCACCTGGACCCGGCCTCGCCGACCCCGGTCTATTTCGACGCCTTGCGTCAGCTCGCCCGCAACAACCCCCTGGCCGCCCTGGCCCTGGGCCAAACCGCCCTGACCCTCAACGACCAGCGGGCCGTGCTCCGCACCAATGCCCTGCTGGACGGCGACCGGGCCGCCCGCCACGCCACCCTGGGCACCGCCTACCGGGAGCTGGGGCAGGATCAGCCCATGATGGCAGCTGCCGACGCCGCCCTCGCCGAGGATCCGGGCAACCCCGCCGCCCATCGCCTGATGGCCGAGGCCTACGCGGAGCGCCCACGCTTCGAAACGGCCCGCCTGTCGGAAGTTTTTCAGGCCGAGGCGCGGCAGGGCTTGGGCGAGGCGCCGCTGCCGCCCCAAATGCAGAGCCGCAATCTGCCCATTCCCCAGGGACCACGGGCCCTCACACCGGACGAGACCACGGCGCTCTTCGATCGCAGCCCGACCCAGGGCGCCGCCGCCGTCCTGGCGGGCGGGCAGGAGATTCTGGGCGACAGCCTCGCCATCTCCCGCAGCTGGGAAGGCGCCCAGGCGTATCTGGGCCACTTCGACTACCGCCAGGCCAGCCGAGGGCTGCGGGACGACATCTCTCTCACCAGAACCCGGGGCGGGGTCCGCTTGGCTCTCGGCTCACAAACCGTTCTGCAGGGGGATCTGAGTTTCAGCGACCGCAGCGGCATCGACCCGCTACCCAGCCCCCTGGAAGGGGCCGGATTCCTGCCTGACCGGCTCAAGCAGGATCTCACTACCCAGCGCGGTCGCCTGACGCTGCGCCATGCCCCCTCCCCGGAAGAGGAACTGATCGTCACTGCTGCCGCCGGGGACGTGCGGGAGCGAACCCTGGACCGGATCGAGAACCTGTTCTCGGATATTTCTCTGCGCACCCACAGCCAGAGCCGGGAGGCGGGTCTCCTCTACGGCCTGCGAGGCGCGAGCTTCGGCCTTCTGGCCGGGGGCGGCACCTATCGGGAGTCCCGCCGCGAAGAATCGGCGCTCGCCTTCTGCTGCCTGCCGTTCGCCTTTCCCTCTGACCCCCCGGAAGTGACCCACGGGCACGTGGAACACAACAACGCCTGGGCCTATCTCGACTTGCGCCCCGCCCCCTGGGCCACGGTCCATCTGGGCGTCAGCCACAACACCCTGGGAAGCGATGGGGGGCCGGAGGTGGACCGGGGCGTCTGGAAGTCCGGCCTGAGCCTTCGCCCCTGGATGGGAAGCACCCTGCGGCTCGGCGTCTTCCAGGGCGTCAAAGGGCCCAAGTATCAGGACCAGACCCTGGAGCCAACCCAGTTCGCCGGCTTTACCCAGGTCTTTGACGATCTCGACGGCACCCGCTGGCAGCGCCAGGCCGTGGGGCTGGATCAACAGTTTGCCGGCGGGGCCACGGCCGGGGTGGAATGGTCTCGCCGCCGGCTGGACGTGCCGGGCCTGGGCTGTTTCGGGGATGACTGCTTAGCCCGCTGGGAGGAACGCCTGCACCGGGCCTACGCCGCTCTGCCCATCGGTGACCTGGTCGCGCTGTCGGCGGCCTGGCAATTCGAGCGACTGCGCCTCAATGGCGACCCGGCTGCCTTGCCCTCCCTCCCCACCCTGACCCGCACCGAACTGCTACCGCTGCACCTCTGGGTGCGTCTGAGCCACCGCGCCTCGGCCCGCCTGGAGGCCCTGCGGGTGCGCCAGGATGCGGCAATCAGCGACGGCTTTGGCGGGACCGCCGAGGCCTCACCCCATGTCTGGCTGGGCAATGTGCGTTGGGCCTGGCAGGCGCCCGCAAAGGGTTTCGGCGTGAGCGTGGGCCTGCACAATGTCTTCGACCGCCGCTTCGCGTTTCAGAATACCGACCTCAATGGCGACCCACGGGTGCCCCTTTTCTACCGGGAGCGCACGCTCCTGGTCCAGGCTCAGGTACGCTTCTGACCGACTGGGCCGACCCCATCTCAACCCACTTCAGGAGGAAAACATGAAGACCTCACCTCTGCACGGCACCCGCCTTCCCACCCTCCTGGCCGCCCTGGCCGTCACCGCCCTTGCCGGCTGCCAAGGGATGCCGATGCACCACGACCGGCCGCAGGGTGATGCGGATCTGAGCGAAGTCGCCAAGCGCTTCGTGGACCCCACCTACGCCATGGGCGCCCTGGTGGTGGGCAAGAATGGCGAGATCATCGCCGTGGATGCGTCCGGCAAGCCCGTGCCGCCCTGCAGCCTGCCCTCGGGCGCCGCGGGCGACACCAAGCAGGCGGCGGCACCGGAGTGCCCGAAGGTGCGCAACACTACGATCACGGATGTCCAGGCACCGGCCATCGTGCGCCACACCGGGTCCACCTGCACCCTGGTGGGGCCGATCATCCACGCCGGCCGGGCCTACTACTTCCAACTCCCCCCGGGTTGCAAGCCCTGAGCCGGACGTGACGGAGGGCCGCCAAAGTGGCGGCCCTCCCATTTCCGCTCGCCAATTCAATCAGGCATCAGCGGGCGCTTCTTCCTCCGGGCAAGGGCAGCAGCGGTATTCCTGGGCCTTGTCCAGGAGTTCGATGCGCCGCTTGAGGAGTTCGTTCTCCAGTGCCTTGCGCTCCAGATCAAGCTCGATGGCCCGGCTCAGGGCCGGCTCGCAGGTGTCGCAGGTGTCCAGGCAACCCTTGACCATCAGGCCCGGGGTCGGCAGGGAACTCACCCGTTCGTAGGACAATTCCGCAACGATCTTCTCGGACACCTTGCCGTCCCGGCCCA
>JAEUNY010000143.1 GCA_016791005.1 Zoogloeaceae bacterium | reverse complement strand
GCCTGCGGCCAGCTTGCCGGGCAGGTGCAGGACCGGACCCGGCGAACCGTGTCGATCCGGCCAAGTTCGGAGGTCTCGTCGTGATGCGTCGTGGAGTGAGTCTGCTTGCGGTGTTCCTTGCCGTCATGGCGTCAGTGGGTTGTGTGACGCCCGGACCCCGGGGCGAGGCGGTGGGCGTCGGGACGGTGGAGGCCGAACGGCCGGTCGCCGAGCGTCCGCCGGCGAACGAGAATGAAGCCAAAGCGCGGATCCACGTGGACCTGGGCGAGGCCTACGTCCAGGCCGGCAACTTCGGCGTCGCGCTGGACGAGGCCAAGGTGGCCATCGCCTCCGACCCCAATTACGCCCCCGCCTATCAGCTCGTCGGCTCGATCTACATGTTCATGGACGACGCTCAGGCCGCGCGGGCAAATTTCGAGCGGGCGTTACAGTTGGCCCCCGGAGACCCGGAAATCAATAACACTTACGGCTGGTTCCTCTGCGCCAGCGGGCAGGAGCGGGAGGGCCTGGAGCGTCTCGCGGTGGCCATGCGCAATCCCTACTACCGCACGCCGGCGCGGGCCTACTTCAATGCGGGTCTATGCTATGTGCGAATGAAGGACGATGCCGGCGCCGAGACCCATTTCCAGCGCGCCGTGCGCGCCGATCCGTCCAACGCCCAGGCCTACCTCCAACTGGCCGACATCGCGTTTCGCCGTGGTCAGTACGCGGTGGCTCAGCGCTATCTGACGGCCCTCCACCAGATCGGTCCGACCACGGCCGCCTCGGCCTGGCTGGCCCTGCGTACCGAGCGGCACCTGGGCAACCGGGAGGGGGCGGCAAGCTATGCCCAACAACTCAAGAGCCGTTTCCCGACCTCCTCCGAATACCAGCTCCTGCTTCAAGGAAAGATTGATTGATCGTGCAACACCCTGAATTGTCCAAGGAGGCTGGCGGCGTGTCGGGCTCCGGAATCGGCGACACCTTGCAACGTGCCCGCGAGGCCCGCGGCATGACGGTGGGCGACGCCGCCCACGCTCTCAAGCTGACTCTGCGTCAGGTCGAGGCCCTGGAGTCCGAGCACTTCGAGCACCTGCCCGGAACGGCCTTCGCCCGGGGATTTCTGCGCAATTACGCCCGCCTGCTTGGATTGGATGACGAGGCGCTGGTGGCCCAGTTTGCGGCGCATCACGGCGGGGCCGCGGTGGAATTGCGGGAGTTGTCCAATGCCCGGGGAGCCCTCCCCACCGGGGCGACGGGGCGCGGGCGGCCCTCTGCGATGCCGGCCGCGCTGATCGCCGCGTTGCTCCTGGCGGTGGTGGTGGCGGGCTGGTATTTCGACTGGTTTCGCCAATCCTCGTTACCGGAAACCGAAGTCAAGGCCCAGGTTGTTGCGCCGGCGGGTACCGCGTTGGCGGTGGCCCCTGTGGTGACCCCGTCCACGCCGGCCGTCCCGTCCTCTCAGGCGGGGGCTGCGGTCCCCGGCGCTCCCCAGACGCCCCCAGCCGACGCGGCTGCCGTAGTCTCGGTGCAGACGGGTGCGGCGACGAACGTCCCCGTCGCGGCCGCCGATGCGAGCCTGGTTCGACTCGGGTTCAATTTCGCCCAGGAGGCCTGGGTCGAGGTGCGGGATGGTTCCGGCGAGATCATCTATTCGCGGATCAACCCTGCCGGTGCGGCCCAGGAGGTGCAGGGCCATGGCCCTTTCACGCTGGTGGTGGGCAATGCCCAGAACGTGAAAGTGACTCGCAACGGCGAGCCGGTGGATCTGGCGCCCCACACCAAGATCAGCGTCGCCCGGCTGACCTTGCCCTGAATTGCCCATGAGCCTCGATCCCGCACTCATCAACGGGCGCCCGGCGGCGCGGCGTGTCACCCGCGCGGTCCGGATCGGCCGGGTGCAGGTTGGCGGTGGCGCGCCGATCGTGATCCAGTCGATGACCAACACCGACACGGCCGACGATTTCGCCACGGCCATGCAGGTGGCCCAGCTGGCCCGCGCCGGTTCGGAATTGGTCCGCATCACGGTCAACAACGACGAGGCCGCCCAGGCCGTGCCGAAGATCCGTGAGCGTCTGCTCGCCATGAATCTCGATGTGCCCCTGGTGGGGGATTTTCACTACAACGGGCACAAGCTGCTCACTGATCACCCGGCCTGCGCTGAGGCGCTGGCGAAGTTCCGCATCAATCCGGGCAACGTGGGTACTGGGGCGAAGCGCGACCGCCAGTTCGCTGCCATCGTCGAGATCGCCTGCCGCTACGACAAACCGGTGCGAATCGGAGTGAACTGGGGGAGCCTGGATCAATCGGTGCTGGCCCGCATCATGGACGAAAACCACCTGCGCGCCGAGCCGCTGGATGCCGGTGCCGTGATGCGCGAGGCGCTGGTGACCTCCGCCCTCGAATCCGCAAAGCTCGCGGAGGAATGCGGCCTGGCGGGCGATCGCATCATCCTGTCGGCCAAAGTGTCCAGCGTGCAGGATCTGATCGCCGTCTATCGCCTGCTGGCGGCGCGGGGCGACTATCCCCTGCATCTGGGCCTTACCGAGGCGGGAATGGGCTCCAAAGGCATTGTGGCTTCCACCGCTGCCCTGGCGGTGCTGCTGCAGGAAGGCATTGGCGACACCATCCGCATCTCCCTCACGCCGGAACCCGGAGGCGCCCGCACCCAGGAAGTCGTGGTGGCCCAGGAGATCCTGCAGACCATGGGGCTACGGGCATTTACGCCGATGGTGACGGCGTGCCCGGGGTGTGGCCGCACCACCAGCACCTTCTTCCAGGAGCTGGCGGCAGGGATTCAGGGCTATGTGCGGGACCAGATGCCCGTGTGGCGCGATCAGTACGACGGTGTCGAGAACCTGACCCTGGCGGTGATGGGCTGCGTGGTGAATGGGCCGGGGGAGAGCAAACACGCCAACATCGGCATTTCGCTCCCCGGTACCGGGGAAACCCCGGCGGCACCGGTGTATGTGGATGGGGAGAAGGTCGTCACCCTGCGGGGCGACGGGATCGCCGACGAATTCAAGGCCATCGTAGACCGATACGTGGCGACCAAATACCAGAAGAAGGGCTGACGCCAACAGGCCTACAGTCCAGAGACGGAACAACATGACGCACGCCTTGCAGGCGGTCCGGGGGATGAACGACATCCTCCCCGACGCCGCAGAAATCTGGGAGCAATTCGAAGATCTGGTGCGGGACTGGCTGCGAAGCTACGGTTACCGCCCGATCCGCATGCCCCTGGTCGAGCCGACGCCGCTCTTCAAGCGCGCCATTGGCGAAGTCACCGACATCGTCGAGAAGGAAATGTATTCCTTCGAGGACGCCTTGAACGGCGAGCATCTGACCCTGCGCCCGGAAGGCACCGCCTCCTGCGTGCGGGCGGTCATCCAGCACAGCCTGCTCCACGGCGCGCCCCAGCGTCTTTACTACCACGGGCCGATGTTTCGCCACGAGCGGCCGCAGAAGGGCCGCTACCGCCAGTTCCATCAGATCGGCGTGGAGGCCCTGGGTTTCGACGGGCCGGATATCGATGCCGAGCACATCCTGATGTGCGCTCGCTTGTGGGATGACCTGGGCCTAGATGACGTGCGTCTGGAGCTTAATTCCCTGGGCAGCAGCGCCGAACGGGCGGCCCATCGCAGCGCCCTCATCGCCTATCTGGAAGCCCACCGGGAGCAACTGGACGAGGATGGCCAGCGCCGCCTCCATACCAACCCGCTTCGGGTGCTCGATACGAAAAACCCACTGCTCCAGCCAATCATGGAAGGCGCGCCGCGGCTGGCCGACTACTTGGGCGATGAATCCCGTTCGCATTTCGAGGGCGTCCAGCAGATCCTCAAGGACGCCGGGCTTCCCTACCGGATCAACCATCGCCTCGTGCGCGGCCTGGACTACTACAACCGCACGGTGTTCGAATGGGTGACCGACCGCCTC
>JAEUNY010000136.1 GCA_016791005.1 Zoogloeaceae bacterium | reverse complement strand
CCGCCGCTTCGGCCCCGGCCTGCCCGAGCAGCTGGCCCGAGCCCTGGGCCAGGTGCCGGACCCCCGCCCGCCTTTCTCCTTCCCCCAAGCCTTCAGTCAGCGCCTGGAGTTGCCGGCCAAGGTCGAGCGGGCGGAGCACCTCCTCTTCGCCGCCCGCCGCCTGCTCCTGGCCCTGGGGGGCTGGCTGGCGGCCCACGCCTCCGGCATCCGCGCCTGTCGCCTGATCCTGGTCCAGGATGACACCCCCGCCAGCGAACTGCCCCTGGCCTTCGCCACCCCCACCCGGGATCCGGACCGGCTGGTGCGCGTCCTGCGGGAGCGGCTGGAGCGGCTCAACCTGGCCGCCCCGGTCACGGAGCTGCGCCTGGATGCCGACACCCCCGAGCCCCTCCCGGGCCGCAGCGGTGGGCTGTTCGGCGACAGCACCGCCGAGGCCATTGCTCCGGTGATGGAGCGTCTGCGCGCCCGCCTCGGCCAGGAAGCAGTACATGGCCTGGCGGCGGTGGCCGACCATCGCCCGGAGTGCGCCACCCGCCCAACGCGCCTGCCCGGGGAATCTCCCCTCGTCCCCGTCGGTCCCCGCCCCTTGGGCCTGCTCCCCGCGCCGGAGGCCCTGGAGGAGCGGCGCGGCCAGCCCTGGCGCCACGGCCGCCTGCGCCTGCTCACCCGTTCTGAGCGCATCGAAAGCGGCTGGTGGGATGGGGGCGAAGGCCCCGGAGACCAGCGCCGCGATTATTTCGTGGCCCTCTCGGAGGCCGGCGAATGGCTGTGGATCTTCCAGGACCGGCACGGATGGTGGCTCCATGGCTATTTCGCCTGAAGCGGCCAGATCCCCCCGGCGGCCGGCCTACGCCGAACTGCACTGCGTCTCCAACTACAGCTTTCTGCGGGGAGCGTCCCACCCGGAAGAGCTGGTGGCCCACGCCCACGCCCTCGGCTATGCCGCCTTGGCGCTCACCGACGAATGCTCCCTGGCCGGCGCAGTGCGGGCTTTCGAGGCGTGGCGGGAGCTGCGGAATGCCGCCCGAGAAGCCGGCGAACCCTTCGCCTTCCGGCTGATCCTGGGAGCCGAGTTGCGCCTGGCCTGCGGCCTCGAACTCGTCCTCCTGGCCCAGAACCGGGCCGGCTACGGCAACCTCTCCGCCCTCATCACCCTGGGCCGACGACGCTCCGAGAAGGGCCACTACCGGCTGCTCCGGGGCGACCTGGAGGCGATCTCCCCCGGCGGCGCGGTGCCGGATTGCCTGGTCTTGTGGGTCCCCGGCGAGGCAGCCTGCGGGGAGGAGGGACGCTGGCTGGCCGAGCGTTTTCCCGGCCGGGCCTGGCTGGCCGTGGAACTCCACAACGGGCCCGACGACGCCGGCCGGCTGGCCCGGCTGCGGGATCTGGCGAATCAAACTGGTCTGCCCATGGTGGCCACCGGCGACGTGCACATGCACCAGCGCGCCCGCCGCCCCCTCCAGGACACGCTGACCGCCCTGCGGGGAAACACCACGGTGTTCGAAGCCGGCCGGACCCTGTTCCCCAACGGCGAACGCCATCTCCGCCACCCCCTCCGGCTGGCCCGCCTCTACCCCCCGGAGCTCCTGCAGGAGTCCGTCCGCATCGCCGCCCGGTGCGACTTTGCCCTCGACACCCTGCGCTACGAATACCCCCAGGAGATCGTCCCCCCGGGACATACCCCCGCTTCCTACCTACGCCAGGAGACCGAGGCCGGCCTGGCCCGGCGTTACCCGGCCGGCCCACCCCGAAAAGTGCTGGCGGACGTCGAAAAGGAACTGAGCCTCATCGCCGAGCTGGCCTACGAGCCCTTCTTCCTCACGGTCTATGACATCGTCTGCTTCGCCCGGCGCGAGGGCATCCTGTGCCAGGGGCGGGGCTCGGCGGCCAATTCCACGGTGTGCTACGCCCTGGGGATCACCGAGGTGGATCCCACCCGGGCCTGCCTGCTCTTCGAGCGCTTCATCTCCCGGGAGCGCAACGAGCCGCCAGACATCGACGTGGATTTCGAGCACGAGCGGCGAGAAACCGTCATCCAGTACATCTACACCCGCTACGGCCGGGAGCGGGCGGCTCTGGCCGCCACGGTGATCCGCTACCGCACCCGGGGCGCACTACGGGACGTGGGCCGCGCCCTGGGTTTCGGCCGGGCCGAGATCGACGCCCTGGCCAAGTCCCTGGCCTGGTGGGACAAGCGGGACCAGTTGCCCGCCCGCTTGGCGGCCATCGGCCTGGATCCGGCCAGCCCCCGGGTGGCGAAGTGGATCGCCCTGACCGGAGCCCTCATCGGCTTTCCTCGCCACCTCTCCCAGCATGTGGGGGGCTTCATCATCTCCCGGGGGCCCCTGGCCCGCCTGGTCCCCATCGAAAACGCGGCCATGGCCGACCGCTCGGTCATCCAATGGGACAAGGAGGACCTGGAGTCCCTGGGGCTCCTCAAGGTGGACGTGCTGGCCCTGGGCATGCTCACGGCGGTGCGCCGCAGCCTCGAACTGGTGAGCCAGCGTCTGGGCCGCCCCTTCCGCCTCGCAGACATCCCGGCCAAGGACGCCGCCACCTTCGAGATGCTGTGCCAGGCGGATTCGATCGGCGTCTTCCAAGTGGAATCCCGCGCTCAGATGGCCATGCTGCCCCGCCTGAAGCCCCGCCAGTTCTACGACCTGGTGGTGCAGGTGGCCATCGTGCGGCCTGGGCCGATCCAGGGGGACATGGTCCATCCCTACCTCGCCCGCCGCGCCGACCCAGCCGCCGCCCAGCGGGAGATGGCCCGCATGCCCCAGGAGATCCGCGCCGTGCTCGCCCGCACGGAGGGCGTGCCCATCTTCCAGGAGCAGGTCATGGCCCTGGCCGTAGCGGCGGCGGGCTTCACCCCGGGCGAAGCCGACCAGTTGCGGCGGGCCATGGCCTCCTGGCGCCAGAAGGGACACATCGCCCGCTTCCAGGAAAAACTGCGCCAGGGCATGGCGGACCGGGAGCACGACCCGGCCTTCGCCGAAGCCCTGTGCCGCCAGATCGAGGGCTTCGGCGAATATGGCTTTCCTGAATCCCACGCCGCCAGCTTCGCCCTCCTGGCCTACAGTTCCGCATGGCTGAAGTGCCACGAGCCCGCCGCCTTTCTGTGCGGCCTGCTCAACAGCCAGCCGATGGGTTTCTACCGCCCCAGCCAGTTGGTCCAGGATGCCCGCCGCCACGGCGTGGCCGTGCTCCCCCCGGACGTAACCGCCAGTGACTGGGAAAGTCTGCCGGAAGGCGAGCCCCGGCGGACCGTGCGTCTGGGCCTGCACGAGATCAAGGGCCTTGCGGAAGCCGCCGCGCGACGCATCGTGGCTGCCCGGGCCGCCGCCCCTTTTCGGGACGTCACCGATCTGGCCTTTCGGGCGGGACTCCAACGGCGGGATCTCGATCTCCTGGCGGCCGCCGACGCCCTCGCCTCCCTCGCCGGCCATCGGCGCCAGGCGGCCTGGGAAACCGCCGCGATCCAAGTCCAGGGCGATCTCTTCGATGGCGCCCCCGCGCCGGAAACCGCGGTGCACCTCCCCCCGCCCCGGGAGGGTGAGGAACTGGTGGCGGACTACGCCGCCCTGGGCCTCAGCCTACGCCGCCACCCGATGGCCCTGCTACGCCCCCAACTCCAGGCCCGGCGCTTCCTGAGCGCCCAGGATCTGGCAACCCGCCCCCATCAGGCCCTGGCCCGGGCCGCAGGCATCGTGACCAACCGCCAGCGCCCCGGCACCGCCAGCGGCGTCATTTTCATCACCCTGGAGGACGAAACCGGGATGAGCAATATCGTGGTCTATGCCAGCCTCGCGGATCGCCAGCGGCGGGAAATCCTGGGCAGCCGGCTCCTGGGGGTGTATGGCCAAATCCAGCGGGAAGGACGCGTCGTTCATCTTCTGGCCAAGCGCCTGGTGGATTTGAGTCCCTGGCTGGGCCAACTGTCGGTGATCAGTCGAGATTTTCATTAGATCGCTGGATCCAGAAAAATTGATTACTAGATAAAAAATACTTTGAAACAAAAACCGGCCACTTAGTCTTGAATCCAGGCATTCAAGAGTCGATTTCCATGAAATCGGAAAAACCAACACAAACCATTGAAAAAAAGAATTAACTTATGAAAATTGTGGAAAATTTCTACGAATTTGAAAAATCCTCAATTCGACAAAAATGCGTTGCGGCAACGCAACAATCCTTGGCCAATAAAAAAAACTGCGTGTTATCATTTTCGCAGATGGAGGTTCGCCTCGATCGCTCAACAGTGAATCACTGACCATTTCTCTTCGATCGCTTTAAGGGAACAAAAAATGAAACAATCGCTCCTCGTCGCTGCGCTCGTGGCCCTCGCCGTTTCCGCTTGTGGCAAAAAGGAAGAGCCGGCACCTGCTCCTGCTCCTGCCCCCGCTCCGGCTCCTGCTGCAGCGCCGGCCCCGGCTCCCGCTGAAGCCGCCAAGCCTGCGGAAGCCCCCGCTGCACCGGCCGCTCCTGCTGCCGCTCCGGCCGAAGCCGCCAAGCCCGCGGAAGCCGCTCCGGCGAAGTAATCGTCCCGAGCAAAGAAAAAGCCGGCGCAAGCCGGCTTTTTTCATTCTGGCCCAGCGCGGATCGCCGGGCGGCGATCCCAACCGTCGTCCCTATTTCAGCTGGTCCTGCAACAACTGCAGAATCTTCCTGGCGGTGTTCGAACGGTCCTCGCCGCCTTCCTTGCTCAACACGGTCACGGTGGACGCGTCGCCGTCGCCCTTCACGTAAATGCGATAAGTGTCGGAACTTTCGAACTTCGCATCGTCGCGCCAGAACGCGAGCTTGGAAAGGATGCCATCGCTCTTCTTGCTCTGGTTGTCCTTGTCCGGATCAATGTAACGGACATAGTAGATCCCCTTCGCCCGATCACGGTCCTCCACGGCGAAGCCAACGCGGTCCAAGGCCAAGCCGACCCGCCGCCAAGTCCGGTCAAACGATTCGGTCACACCCAGCGCGACCCGGCCATCCACCGACTGAGCCATTTTCGCCCGATCCTGCGCCGGGGCGGCCTTGGCCACCATCTGCTTGGCCCGTTCTTCCTGAGCACCGAGCCGCACCATCAAACGCCGGAGCATCTCTGCCTCCAACTCCGGGTCAGCTGGCCTGGGTTGCCAAATAGTCTGGTCCTTGGCTTCGTTCGGGTAGATCTCCACCATCCCTCGGTGCGACACGTAGATCTCCACCGAACCCGTGGCCCGCCCGGCCTCGAGGCGGGTGCGGAACTTGTCCCGCTCGGGCGTCGAGTAAAGGCTGTCGATCACCTTGCCAATGGTGTTGCGGATGATGTCCTGGGGAATCTTGGCCCGATTCTCGGCCCAGTCGGTTTCCATCACCCCAAGATCGGGACGGTCGAGGGCGAGGATGAACCCGGATTCCAGCCAGAACTCCTTGATCTCCGGCCACAGCTTGTCCGCGGTCGTAGCATCGACGACCAGCCAGCGCTGGCTGCCGGACCGCTCGATGTGCATCTTGTCCGCGGCAGGCAGGACCTCGGTGCTGGTGGGCTGAGGTTGGGTGCGGTCGGTGTTGTAGGCGGAGAAGGTCGCCGTCCCCCGGGGTGCGACGTCCGGCACGATGTAGCGTTCATCCCGAGTGGGGACCGTGAGGTCCGGCGGGATCTCCAAGGGGTTTTGTTCCCGCTTGGAAGCGCTCTTGTAGTCGATCTTCTGGGATTCGAGCAGCGAGGTGGAGCAGCCGTTCAGGCCAACCGCCAGGGTCGCACACGCCAGGGCGGTGAGGGTACCGCGGGACTTCATGGTCATTGTGAATCCGTTCAAACGTTGAGGCCGGCCTGCTTCATGGCGCCCAGGACCCGTTCCTGGGCAGCGCCCGAAAGCGGCGTGAGGGGCAGCCGGATGCCTTCGGGAATCCATCCCAGCTTGGCGACGGCCCACTTCACCGGAATGGGATTGGCCTCGCAGAAGAGATCCCGGTGGAGCCCCACCAGGCCGGCATTGATTTCCCGAGCGACGAGGGCGTTGCCGGCGAGGGCCGCGGCACACATGTCGTGCATGGCCTTCGGCGTGACGTTGGCCGTGACCGAGATGGTGCCGTGACCCCCGAGGAGGATGAAGGCCATGGCGGTCATGTCGTCGCCACTGTAAAGCGCGAAGCCCTTCGGTGCGCGGGCGACGAGATCACAGGCCCGATCCAGGCTCCCGGTGGCGTCCTTGAGGCCGATGACCCCGGGGACCTGCGCAAGACGCAGCGCGGTGTCGTTGCTCAGATCCGCCACGGTCCGCCCTGGGACGTTGTAGAGAATCAGCGGCAGATCTTCTGCTTCGGCGATCTCCCGGAAATGCCGATACAGGCCTTCCTGGGTAGGCCGGTTGTAATAGGGCACCACCGACAGCCCCGCCGCCGCCCCCGCTTTGCGGGCGAAGCGCGTCAGCTCTATGGCCTCTCGCGTGGAATTGGCGCCCGTACCGGCAATTACCGGAATTCGCCCGGCGGCGTGACCCACCGCCACCCGAATGAGTTCGCAATGCTCCTCCACATCCACCGTGGGCGACTCTCCGGTGGTCCCGACGACCACGATGCCGTCGGTCCCTTCAGCGATGTGAATGTCGATGAGGCGGCGTAGGCTCTCCAGGTCGAGGCTGCCGTCCTCATGCATGGGAGTGACGATCGCGACAATGGATCCGGTAATCATGGTGTGGGCGGAATTTTGAAAAGGTGGAGATTGTACCCGAAGGCTCACCGGAGGCGAGATGAGGTCCAGAAGGCTAAACGATAAAGGGGCGCAAGCGCCCCTCTGGAAACAGAACGTTACGGCCCATCAGAGATCGGCCAGCACCTTGACGTGGGCCGCGACGGAACGGGCAAGGGACGACAAGGCATAGCCGCCTTCGAGCAAGGAGACGATGCGGCGGTGCCCACATTCCTCCGCCAGCTCCTTCAACTGCTTGGTCACCCAGGCGTAGTCGGCCTCCACGAGGCCCAGGGACCCCATGTCGTCCTCGTAGTGGGCATCGAAACCGGCGGAGATGAAGATCATCTCGGGTCGATGCTGGCGCAGGGCCGGCATCCACTTCCCGTTCACCACCTCGCGGAAAGCCTCCCCCCGCGTCCCCGCCGGCACCGGTACATTGACCATGTGGGGCGCGGGATTGTCCGCCCCGCTGTAGGGGTAGAAGGGATGCTGGAAGATGCTCGCCATCATCACTCGGGGGTCATCCCTGAAGATGTCCTCGGTGCCGTTGCCATGATGCACGTCGAAATCGATGATCGCCACCCGCTGCAGGCCATGGACTTCCAGAGCGTGCCGGATCGCTACCGCGACATTGTTGAAGAAGCAGAACCCCATGGCCTTGGTGCGTTCGGCATGGTGCCCGGGGGGACGCACAGCGCAGAAGGCGTTTTCCACTTCGCCGCGCATCACCAGGTCCACCGCATGCACGCCGGCCCCGGCGGAGCGCAAGGCCGCCTTCATGGTGTTAGGACACATGGCGGTGTCAGGGTCCAGGTGGTGAATGCCATGCTCCGGCACCGCCGCCAGGGTTTCCTCCACGTATTCACGCGGATGAGCCCGGGACAGATTCTCCACCGTGGCGGCCGGGGCATCGATGAAATTCAAGAACATGTCCAACCCTGCCGCAATCAACCTGTCATTGATGGCGGACAGCCGATCCGGGCACTCCGGGTGGTGGGCTCCCATGTCATGCAGAAAACATTCTCGATGCGATATGAACGCAGTCGTGGTCATACTCCCCCTTCTCTTGCGGACAGTCCGGATTGTTGGATCCTTTGAGGCGGTCGTCCCGGCTTGCGCCGCCCCGTGTTTCAGGTTGTTATTATCTGCTTATTCGCCGGGAACCCCCAAGAGCCCCCTGTCATGTCCTTGAGCCGGATCAAGACTCTTCTGCGGTCCGCCAACGCGGTGATCCTTGGCAAGGAGCCGGAACTGCGGCTCGCCCTGGCCTGCATTCTGGCCCGCGGTCACCTTTTAGTGGAAGACGTTCCGGGAGTCGGCAAGACCACCCTCGCCCATGTGCTGGCCCGCCTGCTGGACCTGCCCCTGCAGCGCATCCAGTTCACCAGCGATCTGCTGCCGGCCGACGTCGTCGGGGTTTCGATCTTCGACCGGCAGACCCAGTCCTTCAGCTTTCGTCCCGGGCCGATCTTTTCGCCCTTCATCCTGGCCGACGAAATCAATCGGGCCACCCCCAAGACGCAGAGCGCCTTGCTGGAGGCCATGGAGGAACGGCAGATCACCGTCGATGGCGCGACCCATCCCTTGCCAGACCCCTTCTTCGTCATTGCCACCCAGAACCCCTCGACCCAGATCGGCACCTTCCCGCTCCCGGAGAGCCAGTTGGACCGCTTTCTCCTGCGCCTCCACCTGGGCCATCCCGATCGCGAGGCCGAGCGGGCCCTGCTGGCCGGCGAGGACCGGCGGAGCATGCTGGCCAACGTTGATCCGGTGCTCTCTGCCGCGGATCTGTGCGCCCTCCAGCAGGAGGTCCGTCAGGTCCATGCCGCCCCGCCCCTCATCGACTACCTGCTGGCCCTCCTTGCCGCCTCCCGCAGCGGCCCCTATGCGCCCGGCCTGAGCCCCCGCGCCGGGTTGGCCCTGCTCGCCGCCGCCCGGGCCTGGGCCTTCATGGAAGGACGAGACATGGTCATTCCCGAGGACGTGCAGGCGGTTTTCGCCCCGGTGGCTGGCCACCGCCTGCGCCACGCCAGTGAAGGACACTTTCCCGCCCCATCGGCATTGCGGTCGATGCTGGAGGCGGTTCCCGTCCCGTGACCGGACCACTGGGCCGCCTGGCCGCCGGCTTCGATCGCTGGCTGTTCCGCCTGCGACCCGACGAGCCGGCGCCCGTGGAACTCGTGCAGCGCCGGATCTTCGTCCTGCCCACCCCGGCCGGGCTCGCCTTCGCCACCACCCTCCTCACCCTGCTGATCGCCTCCATCAATTACAGCCTGAGCCTGGGTTACGCCCTGACCTTTCTCCTGGCCGGCGCCGGGGCGAGTTCGATCCTCCATGCCTTTCGCAACCTCCTGGGCCTGAGGCTGCAGCCGGCATCGGCCGAGCCGTGTTTTGCGGGCGAACCTCTCCGCCTTACCCTGGCCATGGACAATCCCGCCCATCGCCCCCGCCCCGCCTTGAGGGCACAACTGGTTGGCGGCCCCGTGGCAGAATTCGCGCTCCCTCCGGGGGAGACCACCTACGTCACCCTGGCCAAGCCCACCCAACAACGCGGCCGCCTCGCGCTGGGGCGCATGACCGTGGAAACCCGATACCCCCTCGGCCTGATCCGCGCCTGGAGTGTGCTCTCGCCGCATTTTGACGCCTGGGTCTATCCCGCTCCGGAACCGGATCCGCCCCCCCTTCCGGCCACCCCGGCCCACCGCCCCGGCGCGCCCTCCGGGCATTTCGGCCAGGAGGATTTCGCCGGATTGCGCAACCATCTCCCCACCGACTCGCCCCGCCACGTCGCGTGGAAGATCTATGCCCGGGAAGGCCCCTTGGTGGTGAAGCAATTCGCCGGCGGCGAGGGGGGAGAGCTGGCACTCCTCTGGTCTGAGCTGCCCGCCCATCTGGATGTGGAAGCCCGCCTCGCCCGACTGACCGCCTGGGTCTGCGAGGCGGACCGCCTGCGCCGCGCCTTCCGCCTCGCCCTGCCCGGCATCGACATCCCCGCGGGGACCGGCCCCGCCCACACCACCCGCTGCCTCGAGGCCCTGGCGGTGTTCGGGATCTGATCGTGGCTCGGCAACCAGCCCCCGCCCTCCACGGCGCCCAACATGCCTGGTTATGGGCGACGGCCGCCCTCACCCTGGCGCCCCATGGCCCCTATCTCCCAAGCTGGCTCGGCATCGCCGTCCTCGCCCTGATGGCGTCCCAGGCGTGGCGCATCCGGCGTGAAGCCCGTCCGCCTCCGCGCCTGGTGGTGGCCCTGGTCGCCGCCGCTGCAATCGCCGGAGTCCTGGCGACTTACCGCCATTTTTTTGGCAAGGATCCAGGCGTGGCGCTCCTGGCGATCCTGCTGGTTCTGAAGCTCCTCGAAGCGCGCAGCGCCCGGGACGCCCAGGCTGCAATCCTCCTGGCCCTGTTTCTCCAGACCGCCCAGTTCCTCAATGGCCAGAGCTTGGCCGTCGGCGCACTCGCCCTCGCAGGGGCCGTGCTGGCGGTAGGCAGTCTCGCGAGTCTTCAGCTCAGTGACGCACCCCGCCAGACCCTGCGCCTGGCTGGGGGGCTGATGCTCCAGGGCCTGCCCCTGATGCTTGCGCTGTTCCTCTTTTTTCCCCGGGTCGAGGGTCCGCTGTGGGGCATGCCGGCGGACGCCTTCAGCGCCCGCTCCGGGCTCTCGGATCGGATGAGCCCCGGGGCCATCAGCGAATTGGTCAAATCCGACGCCATTGCCTTCCGCGCCGAGTTCGACGGTCCGCCGCCCCCGCCCAAGCTGCGCTATTGGCGCGGGCCGGTTCTGGATCGCTTCGACGGTCAGACCTGGCACCCGACGCCGGAGCGCATCGTGGAACAACCCGCCTACCGGCCCTCCGGTCCGGCCTACCCATACCGTCTTACCCTGGAGCCCCACCAACGAACCTGGCTCCTGGCCCTCGATTTCCCCCCCGGCAACCTGCCCTTTGCCCGCTACACCCCCGACTATCGCCTCCTCGCGCGGCAGCCGATTCGCTCCCGTCAGCGCTTCGACCTGATGGCTTACCCGGACACCCCGGTGGGTCTGGAGCTCGTTCCGGCGGACTTGGCGGGTGCCCTCCAGCTTCCCCCGGGAGGGAATCCGCGCACCCGGGCCCTGGGCCAGAAATTGCGCCAGGAAGGCACCCCGGAGGCGATTCTCGCCGCCGCCATCGACGAATTCCGCCGCGCCGGACTGACCTATACCCTGAGGCCCCCGCTCCTCGCCGAGGACACGGTGGATGGCTTCCTCTTTGACACCCGACGCGGCTTTTGCGAGCACTTCGCTTCCGCCTTCGGCTTCCTGCTCCGGGCCGCCGGCGTCCCCGCCCGAATCGTCACTGGCTACCAGGGGGGCGAGGTCAATCCGGTCAACCAGATCCTCGAGGTCCGTCAATCCGACGCCCACGCGTGGACCGAGGTCTGGCTGGAGGGCCGGGGCTGGGTACGGGTCGACCCCACGGCCCTGGCGGCGCCCGCGCGGGGCGAGGGCAGTCTGGCTCGCGCCCTGGACGCCAGCGAGGCGCTGCCCTTTCTCCTGCGCACGGACCAGAATTGGCTGCGCCGCCTGCGCCACCAATGGGATGCGCTAAACAACGACTGGAACCAGTTCGTCCTCGGTTACAACGCGGACCGCCAGTTGGCCCTCCTGACCCGTCTTGGCTTTGATGCCCCCGACTGGCGGGATCTGGCCGGGCTGCTCCTGGGCAGCGCCGCCGGACTGTTCTGCGCCTGGCTGGTCTGGGCCCGCCGGCCCTCGCCGCCCGCCGATCCGCTGGCGCGGACGTGGGATCGTTTTTGTCGCCGACTCGGCCGGGCGGGGCTTCCGCGGTTGCCCTGGGAAGGCCCCCTGGCCTATGCTGAGCGGGCTGCGCTGCGCTGGCCTGATCTGGCAGCGGAGCTTCGCGCCATTGCCCAGGATTACTCCCGACTCCGTTACGGGGCCGACGGCTCCACCGCCGACCCGAAACCTCTGCGCCACCGCATCGACCGCCTCAAGCCGAAATGAAATACTCTCTCAGCATCCTGGGCGCCGCCATCGCCCTCCTCACCCCCATGGCCCACGCCAACCCGCCCGTGGCGCCCGACTACCGGAGCCGGGAGGATGTCCAGGTCTTCGCCCGGACCATGGAGGCGGAGCACGGCATTCCCGCCGGCGAGATCCTGGCCTCCCTGGCGGGCGTGGAGCGGGACGACCAGGTAATCCGCCTCATCACGCCCCCTACCCGGCCGGGGGTGCGATCCTGGGCTCGCTATCGCGCCCGCTTCATTGAACCGGTCCGAATCCGCGAAGGCCTGGCCTTCTGGGACACCTATCAAGTGCCGCTGCGCCAAGCCAGCCAGCAGTACGGCGTTCCCGAGGAAATCATCCTTGGCATCCTCGGCGTGGAGACCATCTTTGGGCGCAATACGGGCAATTTCACCGTGGTGAGTGCACTGGCCACCTTGGCCTTCGACTATCCGCCGCGGGCCGAGCTGTTCCGCAAGGAGCTCACCAACCTCTACCTCCTCGCCCGGGAACAAGGCGTCCCCGCCACTGACTATCAAGGATCTTTCGCGGGGGCTCTGGGCTACCCCCAGTTCCTCCCCAGCAGCGTACGCAACTTCGCGGTGGATTTTGACGGGGATGGCCGGGTGGACCTCGAGCACTCTCCGGCGGACGCCATCGGCAGCATCGCCCGTTACCTCCAGGTCCATGGTTGGCAGGCGGGGGGGCCGGTGGCGCTGCGGGCCCGCCTAGCCGGCGAGGCACCCGCGGAACTGTTGGCGGCCGACATCATGCCAAGCTTCCTGCCCGAGGAATTGATGAACCATGGCGTGCGCCCGGCAGACCAGGAGGGCTTTCCCCAGAAGGCCGCCTTGATCGAGCTGGTCACGCCCAATGCGGCCTCCGAGTATTGGCTGGGCTACCAGAATTTCTACGTGATCACCCGCTACAACCGGAGCAGTTTCTACGCGATGGCGGTTTTTCAGCTGGCCGAAACACTCCGCCAGCGCCGTGCCGCCACGGCGGCGACCGCCGCGCGCGGCGAATAGCGAATCCGCAGGCGACTAGAGGAGTTCGTCCTTGGACATGCCTCGGCGCTTGGCGATGCGCCGGAGCTGCCCCAGGGCTTCGAGCTGGATCTGACGGACGCGCTCCCGCGTGAGGCCCAGTTCGGCGGCCAGCTCTTCCAGGGTGCGGACCTCGCAATCGTCAAGGCCATAACGGTTGCGAATCACCAGGCGCTGCTTGTCGGTGAGCATGCTGATCCACTCCCGCACCAGACACTCGACCTCCTCACCCTGGATGTGGCTGTCCGGCGTTTCCAACTGCTCATCCGCCAAGGATTCGCCGATGGACAGATTGGGGTCGATGTCGAGGGGCGCATCCAGCGAGGCGGTGTGCTCCCCGAGGACCAGGACATCCTGGATTTCCTTGAGGGGCCGGCCGAGCTGACGGGCGATGCCTTCCAGACTGCAGTCACCCCCGCCCTGGGCCTCTAGATGACGTTGCGCCCGCAAGACCTGATTCAATTCCTTCACCACATGAACCGGCAGGCGGATGGTGCGGGATTGGTTCATGATCGCCCGCTCGATGTTCTGGCGGATCCACCAGGTGGCGTAGGTGGAAAAACGGAACCCCCGCTCGGGGTCGAACTTTTCCAGGGCGTGCATCAAGCCCAGATTGCCCTCTTCCACCAGATCGAGGAGCGGAATCCCGCGATTGAGATAGTGCTTGGCGATGTTCACCACGAGCCGCAGATTGCGCTCGATCATGGTCTGGCGGGCGGCGAAATCCCCCTCCCGGACCCGTCGCGCCAGGCAGCCTTCCTCATCCGCGGTCAGGAGGGGATTGGCGCCGATCTCATTGAGGTAAAGCTGGGTGACGTCACTGAGGAATTCGCTCTCGTAGAGCGGGGCCGGCGCATCGACGAAGATCTCCACTTCCGGCGGGAGATCCGCTTCCGCGCGTTCGCTGTCGACTTCGTCTTCGGCGGCCGGATTGTACATGCACCCTCACTCAGCGGCTGGGTAGGTACTTCATTGGATCCACGGGCTTGCCTTGACGGCGGATCTCGAAATGGAGCTTGGGACGATCCGAATCGGTATTACCCAGTTCCGCAATCTTCTGACCCTTGGTCACCGCCTGGCCCTCATTCACCAGCAGCAGCCGGTTATGGGCATAGGCCGAAAGGAAACTGTCGTCGTGTTTGATGATGACGAGTTTTCCATACCCCCGCAACCCGGAACCGGCGTAAACCACCTTGCCTCCGGCCGTTGCCAGGACTGGATCCCCGGCCTTGCCGGCAATATCGATTCCCTTGCCGTTGCCGTCACCGAAACCCGAGATCACCTTGCCCTCTGCGGGCCAGATCCAGTCGCTGGACGCCGCAGGCACGGCGGGCGGTGTCTCCTTGGGTGCCTCGGGTGGCGTCGCCGGGGCAGCACCTCGATCAGCCGCCTGAGCCTGGTTCCAGGCCTGATCCGTGTAAGGCACCCGCCCGCCCCGGGGGCCATCTTTGTAAGGCGGCGCGCCCACCGGCGCCCCGCCGGGCGTGACGGGACGCACTTCCGCGCCCTCGGGCGGCTGGATCGGCCGCACCTGGGCGGCGCCGTCCGGCGGGACGATCCGCAACTCCTGCCCAGCGACGATCTGGTTGGGCGAGGTAAGTCCGTTCCAGATCACGAGATCCTGCAGCGCGACGCCGACCCGGCGGGAAATACCCAGTAGGGTATCCCCTGGCTGGACCACGTAATACCCCGGGTGGGGCCCTGCCGGCGGCGCAGCGCTGCGATCCGGCGCGCCCCCCCGATCAGACACCGGCGCCGGTCCGTGGGACGCACAACCGGCCAGGACCAAAACCATCAGCCAGGGCAAACCAACTCTGCACTTCTCCAACATTGAATCCGCTTTCATTCCGTTCCGCCGAGCATGGGCACGAAGCGCACCGCGTCGAGGCGGGTCTCCCGAAAGCCCGCCCCCTTGCGCTCCACCATTACCAGCCATTGTTCCCCGCTCCCCAGGGGAATCAGCAGCCGCCCCCCAGGGGCGAGCTGCTGCTTGAGTTCCGTTGGCACCGCTGCGGCGGCCGCCGCGACGATGATCGTATCGAAGGGCGCCGCTTCCGGGAGGCCCAGGGTGCCATCGGCATGTTTCAACCGCACGTTGGGCAGCCGAAGTTCGCGGAGGTTCTCCTTCGCGCGATCGAGGAGCTGGCGAATCCGCTCCACCGAATACACTTCCTTGCAGACGTAGGACAATACCGCCGCCTGGTAGCCACAGCCGGCGCCAATTTCGAGGGTCTTGCCCATCTCCCGGCCAGCCCGCAGCAATTCGATCATCCGCGCCACGACAAAGGGCTGGGAAATGGTCTGCTGCCGGGCGATCGGCAGCGCCGTCTCGTCATAGGCGCGGGTGGCCAGGGCCTCATCGATGAAGCGATGGCGAGGGACTCGCCCCAGAGCCGCCAGCACTTCCTCGTCCCGGATACCATAGCCCCGCAGACGCTCGACCATGCGCAGGCGCGCCCGCTCCGCCCGCAGGCTACCCGTCTCGCTCCCCACGCCCGCCATCAGAGTAGCCATTCCGCAATGGACGGGATGAGCCCGTTGTGGGTGAGGTCCATCTGCAGCGGCGTGACGGAAACGTAGCCGGCCGCAACGGCGTGAAAGTCGGTGCCCTCACCGGCGTCCTGGGCCTCCCCGGCGGCGCCGACCCAATACACCGTCTCGTTGCGGGGGGTCAGGCTTTTCACCACCGGCTCCGCCTTGTGGCGCTTGCCCAGGCGGGTCGCCTTCATACCCCGCAGGGCCTCCCGGGGGCAGTCCGGCACATTGACATTGATCAGCACCGGCTGGCGCAGGGGACGGGCGAGGAAGCGCTCGGCCAGGTCCCGCGCCACCTGCGCCGCGACGGAAAAATCGCTCGCCTGCTTGCTGGCCAGGGACACCGCCATTGAGGGCACGCCCAGGAGAAAACCTTCCGTCGCCGCGGCCACCGTCCCCGAATAGATAGTGTCATCCCCCATGTTGGCGCCGTGATTCACCCCGGAGACCACCATGTCGGGCAGCGCGTCGAACATGCCGGTCACCGCGAGGTGGACACAATCGGTCGGCGTGCCATTGACGTAGTAGAACCCGTTGGCGGTCCGCCGCAGGGAGAGGGGGCGATCCAGGGTCAGGGAATTGCTCGCCCCGCTGCGATCCCGCTCCGGCGCCACGACAGTCACCTCCCCCAGGGAGCCGAGGGCTTCCGCTAGCGCGGCGATGCCGGGGGCGAAATAACCGTCGTCGTTACTGACCAGAATGCGCATGGAATCTCGGTGCGGAAGGGGGAGTCAGGACGCGATCCCCGCCGGGAATCGAGCGGCGATCTTAGCACAGCCGAGGGGAAGGGGCGGCTGGCGGCCGGTCGGCCGCGACCGAAAATGCGCCTCGCACCGGGCCAAGGATCATGGCAAGCTGACACATCGGCGCCGCAGGACTGGAGCCCCTTCGGCAAGCTGCCACCTCTACGACACGGAGATCCCGAATGGAACTGGAAGCCTTT
The DNA here is from genome assembly GCA_016791005.1 of Zoogloeaceae bacterium. GTDB lineage: Bacteria > Pseudomonadota > Gammaproteobacteria > Burkholderiales > Rhodocyclaceae > JAEUNX01. The sequence continues at coordinate 16,206 of JAEUNY010000136.1, read as the reverse complement.
TTGCGCGCCCTCCCCAAGGCAGAACTGCATCTGCACATCGAGGGCAGTCTGGAGCCGGAAATGATGTTTGCGTTGGCGCAACGCAACGGGGTACCTCTGCCCTGGCCGAGTGTCGAGGCCACCCGGGCGGCCTACGCTTTCACCGACCTGCAATCCTTTCTCGACCTGTACTACGCGGGGGCCGCAGCCCTGATCCACGAGGCGGATTTTTTCGACCTCGCCATGGCTTACTTCCACCGCGCGGCGGCTGATGGCGTGGTCCATGCCGAATTGTTCTTCGACCCCCAGACCCACACCGCGCGGGGCGTCGCCTACACCACGGTGCTCGACGGGCTGGAGCGGGCTTGCCGGACAGCCCAGGCCGACCTTGGAGTGAGTTCGCGCCTGATCCTCTGCTTTCTACGTCACCTCTCCGAGGACGATGCCTTCGCCACCCTGGCGGAGGCGGAACCCCACTTGTCACGCATCCACGGCGTGGGGCTCGACTCCTCGGAGCAAGGCCACCCACCCTCCAAGTTTGCACGGGTCTTCGCCCGCTGCCGCGAGCTCGGCCTCCACGTAGTCGCCCACGCCGGGGAGGAGGGCCCGCCCGCCTATATCTGGGAGGCTCTGGATCTCCTCAAGGTCGAGCGCATTGACCACGGCGTGCGGGCGGCAGAGGACGCCGATCTCATGGCGCGCCTGGCGAAGGAGGGCACGCCGCTGACGGTCTGCCCCCTCTCCAACGTCAAGCTGTGCGTGTTCAAGCAGCTGAAGGACCACAACCTCGCGCAACTCCTTCGGGCCGGAATCAAGGTGACCATCAATTCCGACGATCCCGCCTACTTCGGAGGCTACGTCCTGCAGAACTACCTGGAAACCGCCCAGGCCCTGCAGCTCAGCCGGGACGAGTTGGTCCAGATCGCCCGCAACAGCCTGGAAGCAAGCTTCGTGAGCGACGCCGAGCGGGCGCCCTGGCTCGCCCGCCTCGAGGCGGTGGCCGCCAGCGCCTAGCCCCGCCTACGCCGCCGCGCCTCGTCGTCACTCCCAATAGCGTGACGGCGGGCCGCCATGTCGGCCAGGGCTTCGGCAACCTTGTGGTTAATGCTGTCTCGGGGCATGGCGCCCTTGGCGTCCGGCGCACCGGCGGCCTGGCCGGTGAGGATCTCCATCGCCTGATCCACGGTTTCCACGGCGTGGATATGGAACCGGCCCTCGGCGGCCGCGGCCACCACGTCCTCCCGCAGCATAAGATGGCGGGCATTGGATTTGGGAATCACGACCCCCTGGCCGCCGGTCAGGCCCTGGGATGCGCAGAGATCGAAGAAGCCTTCGATCTTTTCATTGACCCCTCCAATGGCCTGAACTTCACCAAACTGATTGACCGACCCGGTCATGGCAAAGCTCTGCAGGATGGGCACCTGAGACAATGCCGACAGCAGGGCGCACAACTCTCCAAGGGACGCCGAATCCCCCTCCACCGGCGCGTAGGACTGCTCGAACACGAGGCTCGCGGTGAGGGAAAGCGGCTGGTGGCGGGCATAGCGGGCGGCGAGGAAGGCGGTGAGGATCAGCACGCCCTTGGAGTGTATGGCGCCGCCGAGGTCGGTCTCCCGCTCGATGTCCACCACGTCGCCATCGCCCACCCGGGCGGTGGCGGTGATCCGCACCGGGTGGCCGAAGCGCTCCCCGGCGAGTTCCACCACCACCAGACCATTGACCTGGCCGGCCCGCTGGCCCGAGGTGGAGATGAGGGTCGTGCCGTCGAGGATCGATTCCCGGACCTTTTCGGGATAGCGGCCGAAACGGCGCGCCCGGGCCGCCAGGGCCCGGTCGATGTGCTGACGTGACAGCGCCTCCGCCCCCTCCCTGCGGGCGAGAAAATCCGCCTCCCGCATCACGTCGCCCTGCTGGCGGGTATGCAGCGTCAGCCGATCCGCCGCGTCCGCCACCCGGGAACCGTGCTCGACCAGGCGGGCCACGGCCCCGGCCGCCAGCGGTAGAAGTCCGGCGTTGCGCGACAAGGTGGCCAGGAGCCGGGCGTAATAGCGCTCATTGGCCGGAGTGCGGGGCAGGTCATCCTCGAAATCCGCCGCCACCTTGAAGAGTTCGGCGAAATCCGGTTCGTGCTCAGTGAGGAGGTAGAAGGTCTCGCGATCGCCGATCAACACCACCTTCAGGTCGCAGGGAACCGGCTCAGGCTCCAGGGTCAAGGTGCCACTCCAGCTTTGCAACTCGGCCGGCGGCTCGATGCGGATCTGGCCGCTACGCAGCGCCCGCTTCAACCCCTCCCAGGCATAGGGTTGACTGAACATCCGCTCGGCATCGAGGACCAGGTAGCCGCCGCTCGCGCGGTGGAGCGCCCCGGCACGGATGAGGTTGAAGTTGGTGACCACATTGCCCATCTGGACGATGTGCTCGATGCGGCCGATCAGGTTGCCGAACCCGGGATTGGTCTCCCGCACCACGGGCGCCCCTACCGTCTGGCTGTGATCCACCAGGAGCTTCACCTGATAACGGTGGAAGCGGGTCCCGTCCTCCTCGGGGACCTCCTCTTCGTCCTCGCCCGGACTGCTCCAGTTGGCCCCGCTGTCGAGGAGGTCCTTGCGGATGGCGTCGAAAAACGCCTCGACCTGGGCAAGATCGGCGTACCGCTCCCGCAGGCTACGCAGCAAATGATCCACCGCCGGCGCCAGCACCTCGCGTTCAGCGCGGCTGATGGACTCGTGCAGGTCCTTGCGCCAGCCGGGAAAGTCTTCCAGTAAGTCGGCAAGCTTGTCGCTCCAGCCGTGGACCGTGGCTTCGATCGCTTCCCGCTCGTCCTCCGGCAGCGCGTCGAAGGCTTCCGGGGTGAGGGTCTCGCCCTCCTTGGTGGGGGCAAAGACGAAACCCTCCGCCGTGCGCAGCAGGGCCAAGGCATCTGTACCGCAGGCTTCCCCCAGGGCAGACAGAGCACCCTCCTCTCGGGCCTTGTGGGCTTCCTGCAGGGCCTCGACCCGCTTGCCATGGGTATCGCTGTCGAGCGCCCCGTCGATCGCCGGCCCTAGGTCGCGGATGAACGCGTGCATGTCGCTCTTCAACGCGCCACCCCGCCCCGCCGGCAGGCTCAATAGACGCGGGCGCAGAGGGTCATCGAAATTGTGGAGGTAGCACAAATCCGGGGGCACACAGCCCTGGGACGCCAGTTCCTCGATGAGGCGGAACACGACCGCGTGGCGGCCGGTGCCATGCTCGCCCAACACAAAGACGTGATAGCCGGGTTGGCGAATGGTGAGGCCGAAATGCAGCGCCTCTTCGGCCCGACCCTGGCCAAGGGAGGCCGTGGCATCGGGCAGGCCCTGCAATTCGTCGCTGGTGTTGAAATCGAAGGTCGAGGGATCGCAAGCAGCCCGCAAGGCGGATGCGGGCAGGGCGGTGCTGGCGGCCATTCTAATGTTCTCCTGTCGCCGAAGTACGGCACCCCTCTCGCGGGGCTTGCCGACGGGCCCCTCCCAGGTGGCCCGCCGCGCCATCCTACCCGAAGCCCAGGCCGGGCCCCAGCCCTTCGGGGTGCCGAGGCCCCGTCGCGCTAGGTCTGGGGCTCGCCCAGGGCAGCCCGGACCGCGGCCCAGTCGATCGCCAGGGGTTGGATGGTCGCCGGCGGCATCTGCGCCAACGCCGCCTCGAGGGCCGCCATCCGCTCCGCCGTGGCGGGATGAGTCGAGAGCACGGCGGGCAGCGCCGCCCCCGCCGAAGGCGTCGCTTCAAGTTTGGCGAAGAAGCGCCCCAAGCCTGCAGGATCGATTTCGGCGCGGGCCAGACGCGCAAGGCCTCGGGCGTCGGCCTCCCGCTCAGCGTCGCGGGAAAATTTCAGCTCGGTGAGCTGCGCGCCCCAGCCGGCCATTTGGCCGTAGTCCCCCAACACAAGGGCAAAGAGCATCCGAACCCCTGCCGCCTTGACCATCTGGCGCAGGCCGTGGCGCAACTCGACGTGGGCGATCTCGTGGGCGAGTACCCCCGCCACCTCTTCCGGCGAATCGGCGCGCCGGAGCAGTCCGGCCTGGATCACCACCACCCCACCCGGCGCCGCGAAGGCATTCACCTCGGGGCGGTCGGCCACAAAGAAGCGGAGATTCTCTTCGCCCCCCGCAAGACGCCGCCCGATGGCCTGTACCGCCTCGTAGGCAGGCCCTTCGGTGATCAGCTTGCTTTCCGCTTGCGTCTGAGCCAGGACCGACTCGCCGATCTTCGCCTCGACGCCGGGGGGAATGCGATCCACCGCCCAGGCCGCCAACGGATCGGCAAAGGCAATCGCCAGGCCCAAGGCCGCCAGGGGAAGCAGGGCAAGGAACGCCAGGACGACAATCCCCCAGCGGAACCGCCTTTCCGTGCTCTGTTGCGCCGCCGCCACGGGTTGCAGGCGATGCTGCAGGGCGGGTGGACAGGCCTGCCGAAACGCCAAGGCCACCGGGCCGTCGAGGATGAGCATGTGGCGAACCTCGTCGGCGAACCACTCCAGCGCCAGTTGGGCATTGTTGAACCCCTTGGCGGCAGGCTCCACTTCAACCGCCCGCAGTGTGTGGATCACATCTTCCCCGCGCCGGACCACCAGCCACTGCTCCCGCCAGGTCAGGACCACCGGAGACCCGGCATCCGCACTGCCCGGCCCAAAGTGACGGGCGGCATACTCCGCGCGAGTCACCATGCCTGGGCCTTACTCATCGCTGCCCCCACCGAGGAGGCCCCCCAAGGCCAGGCCACCGAGCATGGAGCCCTCCTCCCGGCTGCGCCCGCCTGCCGCCGGGGAGGCACGCACGATCCGATCTGCCATGCGGGACAGGGGCAGGGATTGCAGCCACACCTTGCCGGGCCCCCGCAGCACCGCGAAGAAAAGACCCTCGCCGCCGAACAACGCCGTCTTGATCTTGCCGGCGAACTGGATGTCGAAATCGACGCTGGGCTGGAAGGCCACCACGCAGCCGGTATCGACCCGCAGCGTCTGGCCCGGCGCCAGCGCCAACTCCTTCAAGGTGCCGCCGGCATGGATGAAGGCCAGGCCATCCCCATCGAGCTTCTGCATGATGAACCCTTCGCCGCCGAACAGCCCCACTCCGATCTTTTTCTGGAAGGCGATCCCCAGGGAAACCCCCTTGGCCGCACACAGGAAGGCGTCCTTCTGGCAGATCAGGGTGCCGCCCAGGTCCCCCAGATCCAGGGGCACGATCTTGCCTGGATAGGGGGCGGCAAAAGCAACCCGCCGCTTGCCGTTCCCTTCGTTATGGAAGACCGTCGTAAACAGGCTCTCCCCGGTGATCAGGCGCTTGCCGGCCCCCATCAACTTGCCGAAAAAGCCCCCCTGCTGAGCAGAGCCGTCGCCGAACACCGTGTCCATTTCAATACCGTCCTGCATGTACATCATGGCGCCCGCCTCGCCCACCGCGGCTTCTCCCGGGTCGAGCTCCACTTCCACGTACTGCATTTCGTTGCCGAATACTTCGTAATCCACCACGTCCATGGCCATGCCAGGCTCTCCTCGAAAAATGGGGAAGGAGGCAGCGATCCGCTGCCCGAATCAACTGAAATGAATCTGCGGCGGCCCCTCCTCCAGGCGGCCGATCACGACACCCCGATCGCCTTGGGCGGCCTCGATGCTGTCCTGAACCGCGGCCACGCTCTCCGGCGCACAGGCGATCAGCAGCCCCCCACTGGTTTGCGGGTCGGTGACGAGCTTCTGGGTTTCCGCCGGGAGGTCTGCCGCCAAGCACACCGCGCCGCCGTAGCTGGCCCAGTTGCGGCCGGAGGCCCCCGTCGCCACTCCGGCGCGCAAATGGCGCGCCGCCTCGGCAATGACCGGCACCATTTCAACCGCCACCCGGGCCAAGAGCGCTGAACCTCGACAAATCTCGAGGAGGTGGCCCGCCAGGCCAAAACCGGTCACGTCGGTCATGGCATGGACCCCGTCGATGGCCGCCAGGGGCGTGCCGGCGGTGTTCAGGGTGGTGGTCCATTTGATCATTTCGGCATATCCCTCCGCCGAAAGGACGCCTTTCTTGAGGGCCGCGGAGAGAATTCCGATACCGAGCGGCTTGGTGAGGATCAGGCAATCCCCGGGGCGTGCCGAGGCATTGCGCTTGACCTGCCGCGGATGCACCAGACCCAGCCCGACCAACCCGTAGATCGGCTCCAACACATCGATGGAATGCCCGCCGGCGATGGGAATGCCCGCATTCCGACACACCGTCGCACCGCCCTCCAGGATCCGACCGATCACCTCGCCGGGAAGCTTATCGAGGGGCATCCCTACCAGGGCCAAGGCCAAGATTGGGCGCCCCCCCATGGCGAAGACGTCCGACAAGGCATTGGTCGCGGCGATGCGGCCGAAGTCGTAGGGATCATCGACGATGGGGGTGAAGAAGTCCGTCGTGGCCACCAGGGCCTGGTCATCATTGAGGCGATAGACTGCCGCATCGTCGGCCGTTTCGGTTCCGACCAGCAGTTCCGGTGGAACCAGGCCGGCCGGGACGCGAGCCATCAATTCGGAGAGCACGGCGGGGGCAATTTTGCAGCCACATCCGCCACCATGGGAAAATTGGGTGAGTTGAACAGCTTCCATGGAGCGGCCCCGGATCCGGGGCAAGGCAAGTATGAAAAAAGGCGTCGCGACCGTAGCACAGCTCTTTGACTTTGACGAGATCGTCGATACTCGATCGCCGGCCGAGTTTGCGGAAGACCGTATCCCCGGGGCCATCAACTGCCCCGTCCTCGACGACGCGCAGCGCGCCCGGGTGGGTACCATCTACAAGCAAATCTCGCCTTTCGAAGCTCGCCGCCTCGGCGGTGCGCTGGTGGCGGAAAACATCGCCCGGCACCTCCACACCCATTTCATGGACAAGCCCAAGTCCTGGCGGCCCCTGGTCTACTGCTGGCGAGGGGGTCAGCGCAGCGGCAGTTTTGTCACCTGGTTGCGCCTCATCGGCTGGGACGCTCAACAGCTCGAAGGCGGCTACAAGGCCTTCCGCCATCTGGTCGTCAATGAATTGATGGCATATTCGATGCTGCTGCCATTCCAGGTGATCGGCGGCGCCACGGGCAGCGGCAAAACCCGCCTGCTGGAAGCCTTGCGGAGCGCTGGCGCGCAGGTTGTCGATCTCGAAAGCCTGGCCAGCCACAAAGGTTCCGTGCTTGGCGAACTCCCCAATCAGGCCCAGCCGACGCAAAAGGGCTTCGAGACGGCGCTGTGGGCCACGCTGCGGGGCCTCGATCGTAGTCGTCCGGTCTTTGTTGAAGCAGAAAGCCGCAAGATCGGGCGCCTGCACCTTCCAGAGCCCCTGATCGAAACCATGCGGAAAAGCCCTTGCCTGATCATCGAAGCCGATCGGGAAGTCCGCCTAGAATTCCTCCTGCGGGATTACGCCTACCTCGGAGAGGATCCAATCCGGCTTCAGGCCAAGATCGGATGCCTCGCCGGCGTCCAAAGCAACGCGACCCTTGATCGATGGAAGACCCTGGCTGCAGAGGGCGCCCTCGCCGAGCTATTCGGCGAGTTGATGGACCAGCACTACGATCCCCTTTACAAGCGGTCCCAGCAGCACAACTACATCGGCTATGCCGCCGCCCCCGTCCTGTGCGCCCCGAGCCTCGACCCCGAAGGCTTGGCGGGGCTTGCCCGAGAGATCCTCAAATCCACCGCCATGCCCAATGACCGCTGAATCAGTTGGCAAGCCCGCCATCGAGCTTGAATTTTGAATGACCATGGGTTTTTCCCTGAAAAGGCTGACGGGTTCAATTCAGGTTATTGCAATAACCATTTACATATTTCCAGGTTTGGACCTGGAATTTTCTCCGTAAATATTCCACGGATTTATGATTCGGAAATTCGGTTCGCCGACCATTGCCTCCTAATGGCGAAAACAAGGGCCGTTCCACTCTTCGGCAGCGCCACGACATAGAACGTGCACCCGATCATTTTTTGCACTTATTTTCAATACATTACATCTCTTAAACCCTGACGTTCCTCACGCAAGAAGTGATCGCCTCGGAACTGATTTCAGCCGCCTAAAGTTTGCCCAGGCGACTCCGTAAAAGGCTCCAACAGCAACAACATCACCAATAACAATCCCTTCGGATTTGAATGTTGATGCTGTCGGGTAACACGAACCTGTTCGGAGATCACGCAAAATGCCCCAAATCATCAACACCAACGTTTCGTCCCTGACGGCCCAGCGGAACCTCAATATGTCCCAGGCATCGTTGGCTACTTCGCTGCAGCGCCTCTCCTCCGGCTTGCGCATCAACAGCGCCAAGGACGACGCCGCCGGCCTGGCGATCTCCCAAAGAATGGGTGCTCAGATCCGCGCCCTGAATCAGTCGGTCCGCAACGCCAACGACGGCATCTCCATGATTCAGACCGCTGAAGGTGCGATGAACCAAGTTCAGGACATGCTCCAGCGCATGAAGGAACTTGGCTCTCAGGCCGCCAACGACACTCTGGGCGCCAACGAACGCGGGTTTATCAACGACGAACTCACGGAGTTGCGGACGGAGATCAACAACATCTCCGACCGGACCAACTTCAATGGCCAATACCTGCTCAACGGCAGTAGCGTCACGAGTATCGATACCGCAACCTCGACGCTTTATGCTGGCTTCAATGTGACCAACGGTGCGGTGACGAATGTGGACGTCAGTGGTGCCAAGGCAGGGATCACCTACACGTTTGCCGACGACGGGGCAGGCGGCCTTTCCGTGTCCTGGTCCACCGACGGTGGGACGACCACTCAGACCGAGACCGTTACCACCGCAACGGTCCTTGACGGGACGTCTGGGACCCTGAATTTTGCCAATGCCGGGATCAAGATTTCGCTGGCGGCGTCGGGCGGCGACATTTCGGGTGTTGAAGCCGATCTGGATACCCTCACCATCGACACCCAGGCTGGCTCGAGTTCCATCAACCTGCAAGTGGGGGATGGGACGACCAGCGCGAACCAGATTTCGGTCAGCTTCGTGAACATCAACATTGAGAATTCCACCGATGTGGGCATCGCCGCGCTAAAGACTGCGCTCGACAATTTCGCCGCGGGATACGATGGCACCGGCACCACGTCAGCCGGCGATCTCGCCCGAGCCCTGATGGACGCCTCGACCACCGCACTCGACAGCATCAGTTCCAATCGCGCCCAACTCGGTGCCAAGTTGAACCGCCTTGACTACACGGTGGCCAACCTGCAAACCACTTCCGAGAATCTGGCAGCCTCCAAGAGCCGGATCCAGGATGCGGACTTCGCGGCGGAAACCGCGAACCTGACCCGTGCCCAGATCCTTCAGCAGGCGGGTACCGCGATGCTGGCGCAGGCCAACTCCCTGCCCCAGAACGTTCTCAGCCTCCTCCGGGGCTAAGCTTGGTCTGAGGGACACTGACGGCGCGGGGCGTGAGCTCCGCGCCGTTGTTTCAAGGAGGATCGAAGATGAGTGTTTCATCTATCGCCGCAGGAATTACCCAGCAACCGGCTTTGCAAGCCCTGGCTTCGCAATCGGCCGCCAGAACACCCCGGGACGTCGCGGGAGGCACCCCAGTCACCGGCGCCGGTCCGGCTGGCGCCCCACCGATGCAGGAAATCCAGCAGGCCGTTGAGGATCTCCAGAAAACCATTCAGCCGGTGGCCCAAGACTTGCAATTCTCCATAGACAAGGACTCCGGCCGGACCGTCGTCAAGATTGTCGATACCGCCACTGACAAGGTCCTGCGCCAGATCCCGTCAGAAGAGATCCTGGCCATCGCGAAGGCATTGGACAAACTGCAGGGTCTGCTGGTCAAGCAGGAGGCCTGAGGAGTAGCGCCGTGGGATTATCCGCCGCAGGCATCGGATCGGGGCTCGATATCGAGAGCTTGATCAGCAGCCTCATGAGCTTGGAGCAGCGCCCGCTGGTGCAGTTGCAAGCCAAGGAATCGAGCTTCCAAGCCAAGCTTTCCGCTTACGGCCAGATCAAGGCCTCCCTGGCCACCCTTCAGTCGTCAGCAAGCGCGCTGACCAAGTCGGCAAAATTTACCGCCACCACGGCAACGGTTGCCGATCCGACGATTCTTTCCGCCACCTCCGGAGCATCGGCTACGGCCGGAAACTACACGGTCAAGGTCAATGCCCTCGCCACCACCCAGCGCACAGCGACCAGCGCCACCACCGAATTTGTCCCCGCGGCGGGCAATCTGACCGTCACCTTTGGGTCCGTCGTGAATGGCAGCTTCGTTCCCGATGGCAACACTCCGGCAACCCTCAACTTCGCGGGGGGAACGCTGGAAGACCTGCGCGATGCCATCAATGACTCGGAAATGGGGGTGACGGCTAGCGTCATCAACAATGGCACCGCAAAACAACTGGTCCTGACCAGCGCTTCGACCGGGGCCGCCCAGGCGTTTTCCTTGAGCGGGACCGTTGGCCTGAGCTACCTCCCGACCGACACCACGACCAGTTCGGACCCGGTCTACGGGGTCCAATCCGCGGGCAACGCAAGTCTTGAGGTGGACGGCATCGCGGTCACGCGCAGCAAGAATGTCATCGATGACGTCATTGATGGCGTCACCCTGACCCTCAAGAGCGCGCCCTCTGCGGCCACGACGCTGACGATCGCCGACGACAAGAGCGGTGCCAAATCGGCGATCGAAAGCTTCGTGACCAGCTTCAACAATCTGGTCTCCACCATCAAGACCCTGACGTCCTACGATGCCGAGAAGGACGCGGCCGCCACCCTTACCGGGGACGCCACGACCCGCTCGGTGCAGGGCCAGATCCGTGACCTTCTGACGACGAACATTGACGGGCTGCCAGGGGCCACACGTCTTGGCGACATTGGCATCACGCTGACCTCGACTGGCACTCTGTCCATTGATAGCGAGAAACTGCAGGCGGCCTTGAGCGACCCAGCCAAGGGCGTTGGCGCCCTATTTACCGGTACCGACACGGTTGATGGGCTGGCGAAGCGCGTCACCGACCGGATCGACAGTTTCCTCGATGCAGGTGGACTGATCAGTTCGCGGACCGACGGTATCAACTCCACTCTGAAATCCCTCAGCAAGCAGGAAGACGCTTTCAACCTGCGCCTCAGCAAGATCGAAGCGCGTTATCGCGCCCAATTCACCGCTTTGGATACTTTGATCGCGAGCATGAACCAAACAAGCACCTTTCTGGCGCAACAATTGGCCAACCTTCCCACCATCAGCTCCAGCAGTAATTAAGGGGACACGGGATGTTTAACTCCGGACTCAATCGAGCCTCTGCCTATTCCCGCGTGAGCGTCGAAACGGGCGTCACCAACGCTGACCCTCACCAGCTCATCCTCATGCTGTTCGATGGCGCCCTGCTGGCCATCTCCTCGGCGGCCGTGGCCATGGAGAGCGGCGATATCCCGACCAAGGGCAAGCATGTCTCCAAAGCCATCGAGATCGTGACGAATGGGCTGAAAGTGAGCCTGGACCTGGAAGTCGGCGGGGACTTGGCTGCCCGGCTCGCCGCGCTGTATGACTACATGGCGGAGCGGTTGATTTTCGCCAATCGCCACAATAGCCGGCCGGCGCTGGACGAAGTGGCGGGCCTGCTTCGCGATCTGAGGGACGCGTGGCAGCAGATCAAGGCGCCCCAGGCCAGCGAGACCGCCTGAGCGGAACGTGGAGGCAACGATGAGCACCCTTGACGATGTAGTCGAAATGGCCCGCCTTTCTTCCCGGATGGTGGAAGCCGCCCGTGCCCACGACTGGGAGTCCTTGCTGGCCAACGAACACGGGCTCGCCCGCCTGCGTGATTCCCTCATGGCGCGGGAGCCTGGCGGGCGGCAAATTGAACCCCTCACCCCCGCCGAGCGTCAGCGCAAAGCAACGCTGCTTGAGCAGATCCGTTGCGATTGCCAACTTGTCCGGGAGGAAGTGGAGCCTTTCCAGGAAAGCGTGCGTCGCTGGTTGGCGGTTGGCGCGGCTGGACGGTCCCTGCGGCAGGCGTACCACGCCGGCGCCTAGCGGGTGATCGGTTGCCATGATCGGCCATTCAGGTTCCCCGCATCATGATTCCCGCCGACCTCGTCGCCCGCCTCCGGCTCCTCACTGAAGCCAGCTTTTTCCAGACCGACCCACCGGTTCAGGAGCTTCGTCCCATCCGGGGAATCCAGGCGGATCTCCCCGAGTTTTCGCCGGGCCAGCGGATCACGGCCACCATCGAAGAGCAACTCCCCAATGGTCTTTTCCGGGCCTTGGTCGCCGGAAAGGCAATCAATCTGGCCGTCGCGGCGGAGTCCCAGCCGGAATTATCGCAACCCGGGCGGACGTTGAACCTGGAGGTCGTCCAGACCCAACGGCAGGTCGTTCACGCCAAGGTGGTGGCGGCGCCTGCCGAGGTTCAAGCGGGGCCGCCGCCCCGCCTGAGTCAGGCCGGGCAACTCATCAGCATCCTTCTGACCGGGCGCGATGCGGAAACCCCGGCCCTGCTCGGGGCGGGCAAACCGCTGGTCGAGCGTCCGCCGGAATCCGCCGGCCCCCTGGCCTCCGCCCTTCAGAAAGCCCTCTCGGAAAGTGGTCTGTTCTACGAATCTCACCAGGAGCGATGGCTGGAGGGCGACGTGACGACCGCAGCGCTCAAAAGAGAACCCCAGGGAAGATTGGCACCGGCGGCTCCCCAGGAACCCTCGCCGATCCGACGGCCAGACGCCCATTCGGGCGCCCTCGACACTGCAGGGCAAATCCAATCTCCCCCATCCCTGGGCGAGGAGGCAGACAAAATTGCCGCCGCCCCTCGCCCGCTGACCGACGCGGGGAGTCCTGACAGTCGCCCGGTCACCCAACTGATCCCGGATCGGCTGCTTCCCCTGGTCAGCCAGCAACTCGATGCCCTCGCGACCCAGCATTTCTCCTGGCAGGGCCAAGCGTGGCCCGGGCAAGCCTTGGAATGGGATATCGAAGACCCTGGTCAGGATGCGTCGGCCGATCCCGCGAGCCCTCGGCCCTGGCGGACCTCCCTCCGGCTCACTCTGCCCCACCTTGGTACCGTCGAAGCGCGCCTCGGCTTGGTCGGCCAGGAGGTTCAGGTGACGCTTCGCGCAACCGAACCGACGGCGCGCTCTGCCCTGGACGATGGACGGGCCGCCCTTGCCGAACAATTGGTCCAGGCGGGATTGAAACTGGTGGGCATACAGGTGGACCATGGCGACACCTGACCCCGAGGCCCTCGCCGCCCGGCGGGAAGCCGTTGCCCTCACCTATTCCCCGGGGGAGTCTGCCCCCCGCGTCGTCGCCAAGGGGCGCGGCCTGGTTGCCCAGGAAATTCTCGCCCGCGCCCGCGAGGCCGGCATCTACGTCCATGAATCCCCGGATCTGGTGGCGCTCCTGATGCAAGTGGACCTCGATCGCCACATTCCACCCCAGCTTTATGTGGCCGTTGCCGAACTCCTCGCCTGGATCTACCGCCTGGAACAGGGCGCCGCAGCGGGTCCGCCACCCGCTCCAACCGCCGGGTCATGATATAACCGATGCCTGCCCATCCCGTCTCGCAGCTTTGCCAGTCCCCATGACGCAACTCCACGACGCCCTCAAATTCGAACTGCTGAAGACTGACGACCACGCAAAATATGAACTCCATGCCCCGATGGAGATTCGCCAGATCCTGCGTGGCCTCATTGCCAAGCGGGCCATGATGACGGCATTCATCGGAGACTCGGATCACTCGTTCCTCACCACGCTGCTCGGCCTTTCTCCCAATGAGGAAAACCTCGTCCTCGACCTGAGCAACGACGAAGAGATGAACCGGGCCGCGGAAACGGCGCCGAACCTCGTGTGCATTACCCAACTGGACAGCATCAAGATCCAATTCACCATCGCCCCACCCCGCCGGATGCGCTTCGAGGGCCGGCCCGGGCTGGTTTCACCCCTGCCGGAGTTGTTGATCCGCCTTCAGCGGCGCGAGTATTTCCGCCTGGCGGCTCCGGCCGCCCATGCCTTAAGCTGCATCATTCCCATCGCTGATCCCGCTGGCCAGATCACCTCCTACACCGCGCGGATTCTGGATATCAGCGGGGGCGGCATCGCCATCGTGGTGCCGCCGAAAGGCGTCACGTTTGAACCGGACCAAGTCTATGCGGACTGCCGCCTCACCTTGCCAGAATTCGGGACGGTCAGCGTCAATCTCAAAGTCCGGAACCTCTTTCGCCTGACCAATCGGCAGGGCATCACCATGCTTCGCGCAGGATGCGAGTTTGTGGGTACGCCTGAGAGCGTCGCCGCGGTGATCTCCCGCTACATCCTCAAAGTGGAACGTGGTCGGGGCGGTCGCTGGCGAAATCTCTGAGCCCACGAAAAGGAAACGCCCCGCAAGGGGCGTTTCAATTTGCAAGAGGATCCGCAGACGACAAAAACCTCAGACCTGCATGTTCATGATGTCCTGTCACAACCACAACAACATTAATACATTGAACCTATATACAATTCCGAAAAGACTTACCCGTCTAATACACACAGTGATACACACAAACTTCGGCTACACACCCTCGGTTAGCCATCCTGATCTGCTTCAGTCACGAAACACAGGACTGAACGTCGCGAAGAGCGCCTTGATGACTTCCCTCGTCCTCGGAAAACTTTGGGCTACCCAGGGCGGCAAGACGGAGTTGCCACCAGCGACGCTCAACCAGGCTAAGGCGTAGGCAAGAGGTTTGTGCCATGCCGGGTCGGGCAACCAGTCGGTAATCAGTTTGCCTTGTGCGATCAAACAAACTTTGCCCTCGGTAGCGCTTCGCCACGCCAGCGCCGCCTCTTCGAGCGAAGGCCTGAGCGCACGCCAGATCGCGGCAAAGAAATTTGCGACGCCCTTACCGTCCTCTGGGGCCAGGAGGAAATGCAGGCAGAGGCACTCGTCCGGATGCTCACCGGCGCGCAAGCGCAGCGCGTCACCTTGGTCCAGGAACAGTTCGTAGGCGAGTTCGGCGTCGCGAACCGGATCGTTGTGGGTCGTCGTACACAGCTTGTAGTCCTTGACCTGAGGCTACTCCCTTTTTCCCCAGTGCCGCGGCACAGTGGCGGTCAGACAAAACGCCAATTCAGTCCCTTTGGGGTACCAAGCCTCCTAACAAAGCCGTTGGTGCTACGCGCCTACCAAGGCAGTACCAGGGCGACGACTCCCGCAAGCAAGGTCACATGCAACACCAATTGGTCAATGTTCCTAAGGTTCATGGTCTGCTCCAGGTGGTGGGCCATTGCGCCCCTCGGCGGACGATCGCGCTCAAATACGCTAATGAGCAAGGGGCGAGGTGTATACAAACACTGTATAGAAATATAGTTCTCGACCTACCGCCCTGTCCAGCCCTCCTGGAAATTGTCCTCGTTGGCGTCGAGACGGCCGCAACTGACGCTACGCCCCCTTCTTCGGCGACTTCCACGTCCTCAATGCCGCCAGGACCGCATCGGCCTCCTTGTCGGTGCCATAGGCCAGGGTCAGAAGGATTTGTGTGGGCGCCGGGATGTTACGGCCCGACTCGTAGCGGCTGCCGCCGGACTGGGTCACCCCCAGGGGCCCCCAAAACTCAGATTGAATCATTCGATGAGTCTTGCGCCATTCGTTGATCTCGGCCCCGGTCTTGAATGCGGTCTTCAGTGCTTTGGCCATATCCCGTTTCCATAGTCAAAGCCAGGACTATGACAGAACGCGATCCCCATGGACTGTTGGTTATGACTTTGTGGGGATGGCAATCGCATGCTTGGGCGATATGATCGGGACCCCATCGCTGGTCCGTGCCGAAGGCCGGCGGAACATCCTTTCACAAAGACCATGCGTTTTTCAGCTTTGATCCTCAGCTTCGCTTTGCTCACATCTCCCGTTCTTGCCGAGACCACGGCCCGTCAGGCGGGCCGCGCCGTCGGCGATTTCGGCGCAGGGGTTGGCGAAGCGGTGGGCCAAGGAGTGGCGAGGAGCCTGGCTCCACTGCAACCCGAGTGGATCACTGTTGCGCCCCGCTCCAAGGAAGAGTGCATTGCCGAGTCCCACGGCGTCCTCGATGCCACCTATATGCGCTGTCGCAATGGTCGTCAGGAGTTCGTCCGCTTCGATCCCCAGGGACGCAAGCAGGTCCTGGGCGAACGCGCCATCCCGAATCGCTGACGGCGACGGAAGTGTTGAAACTTGCGCGGCTTGCCGCCTGCGCCGCCCTACTGGGTGGGCTCTGGGCCCCCTTCGACGCAATTGCTGAATCCTATACGGGGCGAGTGGTCGCCATCGCCGA